>DAHUZH010000348.1 GCA_027306695.1 Acidobacteriaceae bacterium | reverse complement strand
CGATCATGGGCGACAGCACGATCCCGAAAAATGGGTAGAGAATCCCGGCGGCGATGGGAATCCCGATGGTGTTGTAGCCGAAGGCGAGCCAGAGGTTCTGGCGGATGTTGCGCATGGTCGCCCGCGACAGTCCGATCGCGGTGGGGATGCCCGAGAGCGCCCCCGACATCAGGATCAGGTCTGCGGCCTCGATGGCGATGTCCGTTCCGGTCCCGATCGCCAGGCCCACGTCGGCCTGCGCCAGCGCGGGCGCGTCGTTGATCCCATCGCCGACCATGGCGACTCGGTGCCCCTCCACCTGCAGCTGGGCCACAATAGCGGCCTTGTCCTCGGGCCGGACCTCGGCGAAGACCCGCCGGATTCCCACCTGGCGTCCCACGGCCTCGGCGGTGAAGCGCGCGTCCCCGGTCAGCATCACGACCTCAAGCCCCAGCCGCCGCAGACTGGCGACCGCATCTGCAGAGCCAGGCTTGACAGCGTCGGCCACGGCCACCACCCCGGCTGACCTCCCGTCAATGGCGACCAGCATCGCCGTCTTCCCCTCGGTCGCGAGCTGGGAGGCCGCCTCTTGGAGAG
>DAHUZH010000347.1 GCA_027306695.1 Acidobacteriaceae bacterium | reverse complement strand
GCGGGGTTGGGACCTGGGTGCCCCCTATGCGCCGCGTTCTTTGCGGCTCATAGGGGACTATCCAACATCCCAGGTGAGCTTCGCGCACCTGGGCACCCTGCGGGAATGACAGAAAGATAAGCAGATTCCCTGCGGGAATGACAGAAAAAGAGCGCACAACTTCTGTTCTTTTGCCTTTCTTTCTGTCATTCCCTGTCTTTCTTTCTGTCATTCCCGAAGGGAATCTGCTTCTGTTCTACCTCCTCACGCAACACCGCGCACGACACTCACCACCGTAATGTCATCCTCCTGGCCGAAGTTTTGCGCGGCGGTGGCGATCTCGGCGGCGGCCTTCTGTTGGCGCATCAGTTCGCCGGTGCGCGCGAAACCGAAAAGTTCCTTCTTCTCGTTCTGCGCTTCAACCACACCATCGGTCAGCAGCGTCAGCCGGTCGCCGGGTTGCAATTGGAATTTCATCACGGAAAATTCGGCGGCGGCGATCAGGCCCAGCGGCACCGCGCCTTCCATGGCCATCGCTTCGCCGTTCAGATACGGCGGCAGATGGCCCGCGTTGGCCAGCGCGATCGCTCCATCCGGC
>DAHUZH010000346.1 GCA_027306695.1 Acidobacteriaceae bacterium | reverse complement strand
TGACGGCGGCTGAGGCGGCCCTCGGGGGCCTTTTCGCCTGGACGCAGTGGATCGGCGCGATTGCGTTGAGCGTAGTGTCGGATGTGCTCCTGCGCCCACTGACGCTGGGCGGATGGACGATGGTGTGGTGGGTCTGGTTCCGGCTGCGCCGTCCGGCGTGGATGCCGAAGCTGATCGCCGGGCTGACGCTCGTGTACATGCTCGCCAATGCGCTGGGAGAAGATCTCTTCTTCGCGGCGATCCCCCACCCGCTGAGCGTGGCGTTTCATTTCGTCTCGCTGGGGGTGCGGCTACTCTTCCTGCTGCTGCTGGTCTGGATGGCGGTCGAAGGCGTCCGCCGGCAGGGCTGGGAGGGGTGGCTGGCGCTGCCCGCCGTGGCGCTGGTCGGCATCGCGCAGTTTCAGGGTGAACTGGACGTCCTGCACATCCGCACGGTCTGGTTTCCCTTCGGCGCGCAGGTATCGCTGGCCCAAATCGCTGATTTGCTGTTGGTTGCGGTGATCGCCGCCCTGCTGCTGCGCCGCGCGCTGCTCTCCGTGCGCCAGCAACGCGAGATGGCGCTCGACGTGAAGCAGGCGCAG
>DAHUZH010000345.1 GCA_027306695.1 Acidobacteriaceae bacterium | reverse complement strand
GAACCACGCCGGTACGCCTGCTGGCGCAAAATAAGGTGCTCGACGATCGCTTTACCGCCGTCCACGCCATTCACATCGACCACGAGGAGATGGACCTTTTTGCCGCGAGTGGCGTGACCATCTGCTCCTGCCCGACCACGGAGCGCAACCTGGGCGATGGAATTTTTCCGGCACGCGATGTGATGGAACGGGGCATTCGCGTTGCTTTCGGTTCCGACAGCCAGGCGCAGATCGACCCGCTGGAAGATGCGCGCGAACTGGAGTATCACCTGCGGTTGCAACAACAGCAGCGAAGCTTGCTGGACGGCATAGAGGGTCAGGAATTGTCAGAGCGCCTGGTCCACTGCGCCACGGCGAACGGCGCGGCAGCGCTCGGCTGCCAGGCGGGTGAGTTGGAGGTGGGCAAACTGGCGGACTTCTTCACCGTCGATCTCAATGACGTTGCAGTTGCCGGAAGCAGCCCCGAGGATTTGCTGCCAATGATCGTCTTCGGCCTGCAGCGCAGCGCCATCTCCGATGTCGCGGTCGGCGGGAAATTTGTGGTGCGCGACCACCTGCATACCGAGCAACAAGAAATCGTCAATCA
>DAHUZH010000344.1 GCA_027306695.1 Acidobacteriaceae bacterium | reverse complement strand
AGGCGAAGAAGCTCATCTCGTTCCTCAACGACGAAATGCTGAAGGAGGGCAAGAAGAAGGTCCGCGAAGATTCGGGCGTCGGCATCAAGCCGATCTCCATCACCGGTACCAAGCGCCTCGTGCGCTACGCCATCCGCCATGCGCTGGAGACCGGCCGCAGGACCGTCACCCTCGTCCACAAGGGCAACATTCAGAAGTTCACTGAGGGCGCGTTCCGCGAGTGGGGCTACGAGGTCGCCGTCGAGGAATTTCGCGAGCACGTCATCACCGAGCGCGAAAGCTGGATCCTCGGCAATATCGAAGCGAATCCCGGCCTCACCGTGGAGCAGAACGCCTCCCTCATTGAGCCCGGCCTCGAGTTCGCCTCCGAAGATTTCCGCAAGGGAGTGTACGCCGAAGTGAAAGGCGTGCTGGACGCCATCGGCAAGTCGCACGGCAACGGTCAGTGGAAGCAGAAGGTCCTCATCAACGACCGCATCGCCGACTCCATCTTTCAGCAGGTCATCATCCGCCCCGCGGAGTACAGCATCCTGGCCTGCCCCAACCTGAACGGGGACTACATCTCCGACGCCTGTGCCGCGCAGGTC
>DAHUZH010000343.1 GCA_027306695.1 Acidobacteriaceae bacterium | reverse complement strand
CTGGCTGCCCGCCACCTCCGCGATCATCGCCCCATTGCCCCAGACATGTCCGTCCATGCTCCTAGCGCCAGCTTATGCCGCAAATCTACCCCACTCAAGCCTAAAGACGGCTTGAATGGGCCACCCGCCCACCCGCCTTCATTGAACCAGCCCGATTGGGATGAACTGATTTCCTCCCACACTGGCCGCAAACAACGCGGCGAGGATGGGGCACCGAGATGCAATACTTTAAGGGCCGGAATTAATAATTGAACCTGTCATCGACAAGTATTGTTCTCGCCCCGAAGGAGTATAATTTTATGCCGCGAAGCGGTCCTTGCCTATTTAGTCTGGCTGCAAAATGTGGCCACTTCATAGTAAAGGAGCAGCGTCATGACGCTCGAACTGCAACACCACCAATCTTCCGACCATTCTTTTCTTCCAACATCCATGGCCTGCACCGGATTCCATCGCATGGGGCCTTCCGGGGCAGCAGCAATTTCTTCTCCGTGCAAAATCAATTTATGGAAACACCTGCCGACAGCATGCTGCGGAGCATCGCTGGCAATCGCGTTGACCGGATGCGGCGGTTATTCCTCTTCCGGCAAAA
>DAHUZH010000342.1 GCA_027306695.1 Acidobacteriaceae bacterium | reverse complement strand
CGATTGGGTGGACAAAGGGCGAGTTGATAATGCCTTTCTGAAGATCGACGACAATGAGGGCGGTCTTCGGATCGAGCGTTGTCACGGGCATCTGGTTTATCTCCTCGACACTGATTGGGATGAGAGTGGCTGGACACGAAGGCTTCAGTCTTCAATGAGGCGTGCGAGCAAGTCCACGGCTGCCGCAAGCCTTTCCTGCTCCCTAGCGGAGAGCTTTTTCCGGATGGTGGTTGTGAGCCAATCCTGCCTTGCGGCACGACCTTCTTTGAGCAGCTTGCGGCATTTCCGGGAGAGTGAAATCAGGGTTTGCCGCCCGTCGTTCGGGTCCGGAGCGCCGCTCACCAATCCGGCTTCCAGCAACGATGCGACGATGGCGCTCATGGACTGAGGACGCATGCTCTCGGCCCGGGCCAGGCTCGACACAGCCGCAGGGCCGTCCTTCTCAAGAAGAAGCAGTACGGAGACCTGCGAAGGTGTCCAATCGTTCGCTCCGCTCTGTTCGCGCAGCTTCCGCTTCAGCTTGCCGAAAACTGTGCGAAGTTCGACTGCAAGTGCAGCAGCCTGTTCGGTCCGAGAAAGTAGGGATCGAT
>DAHUZH010000341.1 GCA_027306695.1 Acidobacteriaceae bacterium | reverse complement strand
AAGGTCTATCGCCGGCAAATTACGCTTGGCCTCGAAAGCGACCCGCGCGAGGGGCTCGCGGCGCGCGCGCTCCTCCAAGGGCTCATCGTCGACGGGCGCACCGTGTTGAGTCCAGGCGAGGATTGAAGTTTGTGGGCCAGTCATTCGCTGGCTCCGGCTGTCCTGCTGAAGGGTGCAGAAACAGGGTATCGGGGTGAGAGGATTTGAACCTCCGGCATCTGCGTCCCAAACGCAGCGCTCTACCAGGCTGTGCTACACCCCGAGCGAGGAATTGCAGGTTGGGGATCGGAGATCGCCCCGCTCCATGACTCCTTTCCGGAGGCTACCATCAGTGCCGAGAACTGAACAGTCCCGGGTCAGTGCCCATAACGAACTCCCGACCCTCTGCTCCCAAAGCAGATGCGCTACCAGACTGCGCCATGCCCCGATCGGTGCCGCTGCGGCCGGAATGTCCAGGCGGCAGCGCATGATATGCGAGAATGCGCGCATTCTGGAAGAGTCCAGGTTGAGACGCTCGATGACGGCACAGGTGATTGACGGGCGTAAGCTCGCCGGCGAGGTCAAAGCGCAGGTGCGGGCATCCATCGAGGCGGCGGCGG
>DAHUZH010000340.1 GCA_027306695.1 Acidobacteriaceae bacterium | reverse complement strand
CTGATGCGTCATGCTTCGATCCAGACGACGATGAATGTCTATGGGCGGGCCATGACGGAAACCAAACGCCGGGCAAACAGTCAGGTGGTGGGACTGGTGTTCGGCCCAAACTCGCAGGAATCAGCCATGAATGCGGCCACTGCGACCGTCCAGTAAATTGCAGTCGTTCCTAATGGGGGATAACGGGGACTTGCCGGAAGCGACCAATCTTTGTAAGTTGTTGATTTGATTGGTTGCGGGGGTAGGATTTGAACCTACGACCTTTGGGTTATGAGGCGTTAACTTGTTGCAAATACAAGACATCGCACAGAGCGGCTGGCAGCCTGAAAGAGCGATTTGGAGTGAGGTGGAGTGCTTATCGTGGGGTCAAAGTGGGGTTGATTTCGGCGCTAAATTGAGGCGTGGGATGTTTGGGCTGTGAATCTAAAGATGCCCAGAGAGATTTCAAATAACGCTTTTATTATCATCATTATATAAACCCATGCCTTTTCAATGATTCCGTTAACGTGGGTCGGGGCCGTGCGAGCTTCTGCTGGTTCTTGGACAAATCACAAACTACATCTTTATAAAACATGGCACCGGGTGCTATATTTTCTATGTGCAC
>DAHUZH010000033.1 GCA_027306695.1 Acidobacteriaceae bacterium | reverse complement strand
TCCTGTTTCGTTCTTCACTTCCATAATCATCTTAGGGAAGAAATTATTCGATCCTTTACTCGATTGTCAAGAGTGTTTCTATAGGCGTTCTTAGCAGATTCAAGGTCTCTCTCTACGAAGTCGGCACGGCCACTTCCACCTCTTTGGATTGGAGACTTTCATTCCCGGCCCCATCCACGGCGGTCACAGAATATGCATAGGTGTGGCCCGACTGTACCTGCGCATCGCGGAATGTGGGCGTCACAATTGGACCCGGCGGATTCTGTGGAGCTACCTGAAGCGCCGCGCCGCCTGTGGTCACATCTCGCCGATAGATGCGGTATTGCGCCAGGTCCGGCTCCGTATTGGCGGACCACGACAGATCGACCTCCGGCGCGCCGTTATTCATCGCCGCGGAAATCGGCACTGCCACCAGTCCCACCGGCGCATGCGGCGGAAAAATATCGCGCGCCGCAATCGTGACCGGCGCGCTGGTTGAACTTTTCGCCTGTAGGATTTGCTTGCCGAACTGCTGCTCCGTAACTCGCGCAGCCGCGTAGCGATAGGTGTTGCCGAATGCCACGCTGGAGTCGAGAGATGTGCCAGGGTCTGGCTTGCCGGCGTCGAGCTTGACGATCAGCGTCTGTTCGATAGGCACATCGGGAGCGGGAAGCGCGCCCGTTGCGTGGCTTTTGCTGGGCGGGGTTTTCGCAGGTGGCGTCAGCAACGTTCTCTTTAACTCGACCTGCGTATCGGCAGGCAGGCCCGCAGCCGGTTGCCAGTGCAACACCACACCCTGCTCCACCACCGTCGCGGTCAGCCCCAATACGGGCGGCGGCGCTTGCCCGGCCAGCACGGAAGCGCCGTTCGACGGGCCAGCGTTTCGGCCGTGCTTGTTGATGCCGAAGGTTTCATATTGAATCGGGCGGAGCGGACCCGTTACCAACGCCGCAGACAGCACGTCTGTATATTCTGCAGGCTTCCCTGGCGGAAAAGAAACCGTGGCGACGCTCTGGCAGGCGGCCGCTTTCTCCTGTCGGCAAATGCGAAATTGCACCGGCCCGCGAAGTTTTAACTTGTCGGTATTTTCTGTTGGAGTGGTCCAGCCCAGGCGAACCCGATTGCCAATGCGCTGGGCGGACAGATCAGCCACCGGCTTCGGCAGGTTGAGCGATGGAGGCTGCGGCGCGGCCGCCATGCCGCAACCGAGCATGGCCAGCAAGCCGCCAACGGCCAACACCACTGGACCCCTGCGCTGTAATAAAAGAACCATGCGATGTTCCAGCCTAGCAGAACTACTGGAATGCGCGTCGCGGCCTGCCACGCAAATTTTTCAAACGGGCAGAAGCGCCCGAAGAGCGTCGGGCGGTGTCGGGTGCTCGAAGACAAATCCAGACTGGAGCAGTCTGGCAGGAATAGCGCGGGTGCTCGACAAAAGTGCGGCGTCCGCCATCTCCCCCATGGCCAGTCGCAAGGCCCATGCGGGCGCGGGAACGAGCGCTGGCCGGTGAAGATGATGGGCAAGCGTCAGTGTGAACTCCGCATTGGTGACAGGGTTGGCCACCGCATTGACAGGCCCCTGAATATGCGCCTGATTCATACAAAATTCGATGATGCGCACCACATCCGGCAGAGAAATCCAGCTCATCCACTGCCGTCCATTTCCAAGATTTCCGCCAAGTCCAAGGCGAAATAACGGCAGCAGCTTCGCCAGCGCGCCACCCTTTGCCGCCAGCACGACACCGAAACGCAGGCAGACCACGCGCACTCCCAGTTTGCCGGCAGCCATGGCGGCATCTTCCCACTCACGGCAGATGTCCGGCAAAAATCCGGCCCCGGCGCCGGAGGCCTCCGTCAGAATCTGCTCTCCACAGTCTCCGTAGTATCCAACCGCCGAGGCGGAAATTAAAATCTCCGGCGGCTGTTCCAGCCGTCCCAGCAGTTCCACCAAAGATTGGGTCGTACAGATGCGGCTTTCACGAATGCGCAGCTTCTTTTGCTTGTTCCACCGGCCTTCACTCAGGTTCTCCCCGGAGAGATGAACGACTGCGCGGATTCCGCTCAAGCGGCGCATTTCATTGCGAAATTCAAAGTGATAGGGGTCCCAGAAAAGAGCACTGGAGTTGGGCACAGGTACATGCCGGGTCAGCGTGGTGCAGGCAACGCCCTGCGACTCAAAATGACGATGTACGGCGCGGCCCAGTAGCCCGGAAGCCCCGCAGATGAGCATTTGTGGGAAAATCTCCATAATTAAAAACTCGCAAATGCCACAAAAACCCAGACTTTCTCGGCGGGGGCAACTTCACTGTGTCTGAAAGATTTAGGTGCATGAAGACCCCATTTCGTTGTACCCCACTTCAATTCATCGGTATTTTGTCGATGTTGCGCATAATTATTTTAATCCTGTGAACATGGCATTCTATTTCTGGCATCTTAAATTGTAGTGAGGTGGAAAACGCCATGGACAAGCAGTCGCCATTAACCAAACAAATTGACCCAGAGAGTGCGGAGTCTTTCATCGGTGAGAAGAAGATCGGCGAACGCATTAAGCGGCTCCGATTGAAGAAGTCCATGGGACTGGTAGAGATGGGCAAGCACACCGGCCTTTCCGCCAGCTTTCTGTCGCAATTGGAGACGGGCCGCGTAGTGCCGACGCTGCGCAACCTGGCGCGCATCGCCATGGTATTCAGCAAAGACCTCTCCTACTTTTTCGATCCCGAACCTCACACCCTGTTCCGCGTCCACAGAAGGACCGAGCGCGTCCGCCTGCCCCAGAGCGGTGTGAACGATCCCACCTATTTTTTCGAGAGCCTCGGCTATCTTGTCCCGGACCGTACGCTCGACCCATATCTGGCGGAATTCATTCCACTCAAAAAGAACGTCGAAATCCGTTCGCACGTCCATCCCGGCTTTGAGTTTCTCTACGTTCTCAGCGGCGAAATGGACATTCGCCACGGCGCCCAGGCCCACATTCTTCAACCCGGCGACTCCGTTTATTTCGACGCCAGCACTCCGCATAGCTATCGCTGCGCGGGCAAGGAGCCGGCGACGGTCATCATCGTCACCCAGCACCAGACAGTGATGCCGCAGCCTTCGATGAACCTGCGGCCGCTGGGAACGTCCTTGAGCGGTGCATTACGCAGCGGCGCTTCAGCCCCCATGGAAAAGCATGACCCCGAATCGACGCAGGTTTCAATGAAAGATCCGGCGGCGAAAATACCTTTGAAGCGTGACCAACAGAGTGAGACGAGGGCGCAGCGTTAGTACCAGAACAACTTTGTCATCTCGACCGCAGTGGAGGGACCTGCATTTTGCGCCTACGCCAGAAATAACTTCGCAACATCCTGCCATGTATCCGCGCGCCGATGGCCGATAGCGCCCACGTTGTGCGGCGAGGTAAACAAAATTCCTTCCCCACGAAATCCCGCCAGATTGTAAGGCATATCGTCGATCAGAAAGTCCGCATGCAGGATGCTCTTATCTCCGCAGAAAACAAAATTGTGTGGAGACAGAAACGGGAAATGACGGCGCAGCCAGCGATATTTGGTGCCGAAAGAATTCGGAAATGCCATGGCCGCCGTCGCGATAAAAATCTCATACCGCTGGCTCATGCGTTGCAGAATTTCCTGACTGTCCTCAATCACCGGCAGGTCCTCAAAAAAATCTTCGCTCTGCAAGTAAGCGTCGATCTGCTGCCGCGCTTCCTCGGGCAGCGCCTGCCAAAGCCACTTCCCTTGAATGTCTGCTTTGGTTACGGACTGGCCGTTATCGCGGTTGTAACGCGCCAGCAATTCGCCCAGGGCGTCCGCGATTACCTCATCCATATCGACTGCGATTCGCTGCATGGTAGAGGGAGTCAGTCCTCTCGGCTCGAATGGTCTGAACCTGTCGCCGCAGTCTGCGGCTGCGTTTTTGCCCTCGCCGGACCGGCTGGTTTCTTTTGCGCGGTTGGAAGATGGATGGCGTCGGTGAGATCGACTGCCGGATTGTAGTAAAGAAAGCGCCCACAGGACTCACAAAAATGCAGCGCACCCGCTCGAATTTCATTCCACTTTTGTGGGCGGACCATCATCTGGCAAGCCGAGCAGCGCTGGCCTTCGACCAGCGCGACAGCTGGCTTGTGCGCCGAAGCAATCCGGTCATACTCCGCCAGCAAAGGGGCGTCCACACTGCTGCGGAGCGTGTCCTGCTGGTGAATGAGTACGGCCTGCTGCGCTGCATCGCGCGCGCGTCCCTGCTGCGCCTCAGCTTCCTCTCTGGTCAGCGCCAGCTTCAGGTTCACCAGCGTCTCGTGCAGCTTTCTTTGCTGCTCTTCCAACGCCTCCGTCTGCACCAGGCTGGCAAACTCGGCCTCTTCCAGGCGATCGATCTCCTGCTTGCAAAAAGCAATCTGATGCTCCAGCGCCTTCATCTGACCGTCGCTCTGCACGCTTTCCAGTTGGGCGCGATACCGCTGCTGCTTTTGACGCAGATCCTCGATGTCGGATTCCATGCGCCTGCGAGATGCCACCTCACGGGCCAGCGCTTTCCCATTCTCTTCCAAGTGTTGGCCGGTCTGCCGTAACGTGGCCTCGCGTGCGGCTATGCGCCGCCCGTAGGCAGCCATCTGTGCCGTTAGCGCAGCCATCTCCCGTTCCACTTCCTGCAGGTGCGCGAGTTTGGCAAGCTCAGAATGCATATCGAAGCGGCAAAATCGCAGTCTAGCATGGACAGAGCGGCCATGCTGCTATCCTTCCCTTTCCTAGGATGCCGTGAGAAATTGCGCGAGCATCTACCCAAAGATTTCCGTATCGCAAAAACAGTGCAACAAATCTCCTCTCCACATGCAGAATCTAAACAGCCAAGCATTCCAACAAAGACCAGCCGACCCCAAACCCGATGAACGCCGCCGAAGAAGTCTGGAAACCGAAGCATAACCAGTGGGCCATCGCGCTGACGGTGACGCTGGCCACGTTTATGGAGGTGCTCGATACCTCCATCGCCAACGTGGCGCTGCCGCACATCGCGGGCGGCCTGGGCGCTTCGCAGGACCAGGCAACCTGGGTGCTCACCTCCTACCTTGTGTCGAACGCGATCGTGCTGCCAGCCAGCGCATATCTCACTACATTTATTGGCCGCAAAAAGTTTTACATGATCTGCGTGGCCCTGTTCGGCCTCAGCTCCATGCTCTGCGGGCTGGCCCCCAGCCTGCCGCTGCTCATCTTCTTTCGCGTGCTGCAAGGCACAGGCGGAGGTGGCCTGCAACCCAGCGAGCAGGCCATCCTCGCCGATACCTTTGAACCCAAAAAGCGTGGACAGGCCTTCGCCATCTACGGCATGGCCGTGGTGGCTGCACCCGCCATCGGCCCCACACTCGGCGGCTGGATCACCGACAACTTCACCTGGCGCTGGATCTTCTTCATCAACGTGCCCATCGCCATCCTCTCGTTGTTGCTGACCTCAAGACTTGTCGAGGACCCGCCGCACATTTCCGAAGAAGTGGAAAAAAACCGCAAGCATGGACTGAACCTGGATCTGATGGGATTCGGCCTGCTCGCGGTCGGTTTCGGATCGCTCGAATTCATCATGGACAAAGGACAGGAGGACGACTGGTTCGGCTCGCACATCATCACCACCTTCGCCATCCTGAGCGCCGTCAGTCTAGTGACGCTCGTCTTCTATGAGCTATGGCAAATCCACAAAAAGCGACGACCGATCCTCGACCTGACACTGTTCAAAAATCGCACCTTCGCCATCTCCTTCACCCTGATGTTTATTCTCGGCGTTGCGCTATTTGGCACCACGGTGCTGATTCCGCAATTTGTGCAGACGCTGCTCGGCTACACCGCCGAGCGTGCCGGTCTGGTGATTTCTCCCGGCGGATTCGCCATCATGGCGTTGATGCCGCTGGTCGGCTTTCTCATCGGGCGCGTCGATCCGCGCTACATGATTGTGTTCGGATTCTCCATCACCTGCGCCGCGCTGAGTCTGATGCACACGCTGAATCTGCAGGTGAGCTATGGCTACATCGCCATGCTGCGTGTCTTTCAGGCCTCCGGGCTGGCCTTTCTTTTTGTCCCCATCAACACTCTGTCGTACACCGACATTCCACGCGAAAAAAATAACGACGTCTCCGGCCTGGTGAACCTGGCGCGCAACATCGGCGGCAGCGTCGGAACATCCTTTTTAACCACGGCGCTGGCCAGGCGGCAGCAATTCCATCAGGATCGTCTGTCGATGTACATGATGCGGCAGAATCCGAACTTCGCCGCGCGCGTCAATGGTCTTGCTACGTATTTCGCACATGCTGGCGGCATCACTGCCTCCAGCTCCCAGGCGCAGCACATGGCGCTGGCGTCGATTTACAACCAGTTGCAACAGCAAGCTGCCATGCTGTCGTATCTCGACGTCATTGCCATCCTCGCCATTGCATCCGCCGCGATGATCCCGCTGGTCTTTCTTATGAAACACAAGGAACCCGGCGCGGCCGCCATGCATTAGGATGAATAAGATTGCTGTTCCCGCTTGACGCCGATCAATGCTTTGCCCCTGCGATGGGATAACCCAGCCATATATATTCCAGCGCCTCGGGCAGCGTTTGCTGCTTCACAGCGTGATCGACGTGGCCAGCGTTGCGCGCGAATACAAACTGGTAATGATAGCCCTTGGCCGCCAGCACGCTGGCCATCTTCTCATTGGCGACGACCCAATCGTGCATGTGGTCGCGCATTGCATTCGGATTGAAAAGGTCTCTGTCGCCCACTTCCATCCAGATTCGCAGCGGCTTGGCCGGGCTGTTCGGGACCAGGTGTTCGTGAAACTCCCACGCACCATGGGGAGTCTGCGCGTTATATGGCCACTGTTGGTTCACGTATGTGCCGGAATATGTAAGAACGCGGTGGTACAGCTCGGGGTGATACCACGCCATGGCGAATGCGGCGGAGCCACCGGAACTGCCACCCATCGTCGCGTGGCCATTGGGATCTTTGGTCAATTTCACATGGGTTTGCGCCTCTACGAGTGGCAGCACTTCTTTCTCCACGAACTCCGCATACCGGCCCGACATGGTGTCATACTCCAGCCCGCGTTCGCTGCCCTGCGCGTCTCCCCCGCCATTGCTGATGGAGATGGCGATCATCACCGGAACCCGGTGCTCGGCGATCAGATTATCCAGCGCCGTGAACAATCCCCGGTCTGGTCCGTCCGCCCCAACGATGAATGGCGCGACTGTGCCGGTGACATATTGTTTGGGAACGTAAACCGTCACTCGTCGCGTGTACGGAGCGGGATGGCTGGTGGTCACAATCAGTTTGCCGAGATCGGTAGGATCGGGCGTGCCGAACGTACCGGCCTGGCGTGCGATGCCGGGATAAATTTTGCTGTCCGCCGAATTCATGGTGAAGGCATACACCGCTCCTTGCGGCACGCCTGCCTGCACAGACATTTCCGGTGCGGGGTTGTGTGTGGGACCAAGGATAAAGTTTCCGTCGGCATTCGCCGGAGGAATGGCGCCGTCGGGCAGCTCCTTGGCCACGACATAACCAAGCGTATGCGGATCGCGGGTGGGCGGCGTCGGGCGCGCTGTACGTGCCGCTGTCGAAACTTGCGCCATTGCCGGGCCAACGCCTGCCATCAGGCTGATCAACAACGCAATGTTTAGAGGGCGGAGCATTGGGAACTCCTTTTCACTACGACGTTCATGCTGCGAGCGAAAACGTTCGCATGTTTTGTACTTTGTTAGACGCGCATGCCACACAGAAGCCAGTCGGAGAAATATACCACTGACGCCGACGCTAGAAAAGGGCCAGCGTCCAGTGCGTGGGTCGCCGTTATGGGCGAGGAATGGACTATACGAAAATTGAACGACTACCCACTACCCACCTTCCTGTACACTTTTCTTTCTATAAATTGCACAGCGGGAGCACTATAAAACATGCGTCGTCCATTTTTACTTGCTGGTACTTTCCTTGTTGCCGTCAGTTCTTTTGCGCAAACTGCTCCGCACGGCGGCGGTAAGGCATGGTCCGTCGCTGAAATTTGGCAGCAGAACGGCCCCACCGGGAAAGCGCCGCGCGATTATCTCTGGAGTCCCGACAGCAACAGCGCCACCTATCTTTCGGAAGACACACAGCACGGCCATCCGGACGACGTCATCACCGTGAACGCCGCCAACGGCGAGGCTTCCGTGCTGGTGCAGCAGACCAGACTGGCCGCCATCTACGGCGCAAAAAACGATGAACGCGACCGCGACCATCGTTCCCGTTATGGCCAGTCCAGTTATTTGTGGTCTCCCGACAGCAAGCGCATGATCTTCGACAATACCGGCACGCTATGGCTCTATGACTTGTCGAAAGGGGCGGCTGCGCAAGTCGCCAGCACCGGCGCAGGCAGTGGCGACGACCCAAAATTCTCTCCCGACGGCAAACTTGTCTCCTTCATCCGCGACCATAACCTGCATGTGTTTACATTGGAGGGCCGCCACGATGTTGCCCTGACCGATACCGCGCAGTCCACGCTGTTGAATGGCGAAGTCGACTGGGTGTACGAAGAAGAACTCGACGTGCGCAGCAATTATTTCTGGTCGCCGGACTCGAAGCGCATCGCATATTTGCAGATGGATGAGGCCACCGTGCCCATGTATCCCATCACCGACTGGATTCCGACGCACAGCACGGTTTACCAACAGCAGTATCCGCAGCCCGGCGATCCGAACCCCGGTGTGCGCGTCGGCATTGTCGGCGCAAGCGGCGGCAGCACTGTCTGGATGCATGTGCCGGTCGCGCAGCATAACGACTACATCCCGCGCTTCGGCTGGCTCGACAACCACCATGTTTGGATTGAAATGCTGCACCGCGACCACCAGCACATCGAACTATACTTCGCGGACACGGAGACCGGGGCCATCCGCAAGGTGTTTGCAGAAACGGCAAATAAATTTTTCGATGAATCCTACGACGTGCATCTTCTGCGGGATGGTCAATTTCTCTGGAGCAGTTGGCGGGATGGTCACACGCATCTTTATCTGTATTCCTACGACGCGAAAGACCCGCTCTCAGGCGATGCCAAGCTGCTCCGGCAAGTGACACATGGCGACTGGGAGGTGCTCAGCGTCGCCGGAATCGATCAGAAAAAGAGCACCATCTATTACACATCGAATGAAACCGACCCGCGCGAAGAAATGCTGTGGCAAGTGGGTTTGGACGGCAGCGGCAAGAAAATGTTGAGCGCCATGCACGGCGTCCATCGCATCTCCATGTCGCCGGACGCATCCCATTATGTAGACTCTGCCTCCAGTTTGACGACGCTCCCGGTCGTCAGCGTCTGCAATGTGGCTGGCTCCTGCACGCCCTTCTGGCAATCGACCCCGCTGGATGGACATAACCTGGTCGCGCCGATCCTGTTCACCGGCAAAGCGTCCGACGGCACCACGCTCTACGGCAGTCTGCTCCTGCCGCCCGACATGCACCAGCCAGCCAGCGTGCCGCTGATCGTCAATCCTTATGGCGGCCCGCATGCGCAGACAGTACGCAACTTCTTCGATGGACAGACGACGCTGTTCGATCAATTGTTGATGCAGCATGGTTTCGCCGTGCTCCACGTCGACAATCGCGGTATGGGCAACCGCAGCCGTGCCTTCGCGGAGTTTGCCTATCGCAACTTCGGCCCCGTGCAGTTGCAGGACCAGCTCACCATCATCGATCAGGTTTTGCAGCAGCACCCGGAACTGGACGCGAAGCGGATGGGCTGGTGGGGTTGGAGCTGGGGCGGATCATTCACGCTGTATGCCATGACGCACTCCGACCGCTTTGCCGCCGGGGTGGACGTGGCCCCCGTCACCAACTGGCGTCTCTACGATTCCATCTATACCGAGCGCTACCTGGGTCTTCCTGCTGAAAACGCCCAGATATATCATGACGATTCAGTCATCAACAGCGCCGCCCACCTGCATGGCAACCTGCTGATGGTGCACGGCACCGGCGACGACAATGTCCACATGCAGAACACGATCCAAATGATTCAGCAATTTGTAACTGCGGATGTTCCATATAGATTGCTGCTCTATCCACGCAAGACGCATTCGATTGCGGGTCCGGTGGCGCGCACTCATTTATTCAACGCCATCCTGCAACAATTTGAAACCAACCTGCAGCCATCTCAATCCACTCAGTAACGAGGGAGCAATGCATGCCTCATCCCGCCGAGCGCCCAAACACCTACGACCTGGTGCGTGGGCGCGCCAATGTCGGCGACTTTGAACTGACCATCTGCACCGACGGAATTTATTTTCTCGACGGCGGCGCAATGTTCGGCGTAGTCCCGAAACCGCTGTGGCAGAAGCGCGCTCCCGCAGATGAACAAAATCGAATTTTGCTCGGCGCGAATACCGCCATCGTACGCACCGGCAAGCACACCATCGCCATTGAGACAGGACTGGGCAACAAGCTGCCGCCCAAGCTGCGCGAGATTTATGGCGCCAGCGAACTGTTGCCGCAAAGCCTGGCGGCAGCAGGAGTGCGCCCGGAGGAAGTCGATATCGTCATCAACTCGCACCTGCATTTCGACCATTGCGGGTGGAACACAATCAAGGACGCATCGGGGCAGGCCGTTCCATTTTTTCCCAACGCCCGCTACTTTGCGCATCGCGGTGAAGTCGAGCACGGTCATCTTCAACTAGAACGTGACCGTATCAGTTACATTAGCGACAATTACGATCCATTAATTGCATCCGGCCAGATGACACTCATCGAAGGCAGCCATGCCGACATAATTCCCGGCATCTCCTGCGAAGTTTTTCCCGGCCACACCGCGCAGTTGATGGCCATTCATATAGACTCGGCTGGCCAGCGCGCGACATATATTTCCGATCTAATCCCAACCAGCGCGCACCTCGACGCTACCTGGGTGATGGGCTACGACCTGTTCCCGCTGACCTGCATCGAGGAACGCAAACGCTTCTATCAACGCGCCATTCCAGAAAAATGGCTGGTGCTGTTCACCCACGACCACGACCATCCCATGGGCATCATTCACATCAATGAAAAAGGCAAACCGGAATTGCGGCCATCGGATAGCGAGTCATTCTGAGGAGCAACGCGACGAAGAATCCAGAGGATGAGAGCGGCACAACTTAGGCAAGCATTCTCTGGATTCTTCACTGCGTTCAGAATGACTCTTTTTTGACATCAGCCCAATACCGGGGTTGCCCCAGGTTCGCCCTTCGGCTTCGCTCAGGATAAACTCCGCTGACCTGAGATGAATAGGCAAAGAGTGGGAGGAAAGTTTTTCACTCACAACGCCGCCAGCAGGGAATTCCCGTCCGGCGAACCTAACCCGGTGCATGCATCCCAACCGGGGCCTGCGCTGTACGCACCATTATTGCCTTGCGTGATGTCGTGAAATGCGGCGCTGCCCAGCAGTGGATAAATCTGCGGATTCAAAAATCCTACCGGCTTGCCCAGGCTCTGATTCAACAATGCAATCAACCCCGCCCACAGCGGCGCAACCGCGCTGGTGCCGCCCACCACTTCGCTCTGTCCGTCCACTTCAATCTGATAACCCGTCTCTGGTGCCGCATCTCCGGCGACGTCGGGAACACCGCGCCCACTGCCGCCATTGGTCGCCGCAGACACATTCGCATTCTGCTGCCAGGTGGGCAGTGCGAACACCGTGCTGACACCTCCACCGGTCGCACCACCGCCCTGCGCTTCATCATTCCAGACCACTTCATTCGTCAGCGCCGTTCCGCTGGTGGTGATCGCAGTTCCGCCACAAGCCAGCACATGCGGACTGGACGCAGGAAAATCCACATGATTCGCGCCATCGCTCACGCCATCTGTGGAGCCATTGTCCCCGCTCGCCACCGTGATCGTCACGCCCAGGGCGGCTGCGGACTGGCAGGCATCGTCGAGGGCCGTCAGTGCCTGCTGCGTCCAGCTCAACTCCGGCCCTCCCCAACTGATTGAAATCACCGAAGGATGGTTGGCCGTATCGTGGATCGCCGTCGTCAGCGCATCGATAAATCCCTGGTCGGTGTTAGGGGAGAAATAAACGGCGATCTTCGCCGCAGGAGCAATACTCGCAGCTACTTCAATGTCGAGCATCACTTCGCTGTCCGCGCCGTTCGGATTGGTCGGCGCGTTCGTGCCGCCGTCGATGGAAACGGCAACAACATTTGGAGGCGCGATGCCTTGATTCTGAAAATACTGTTGAATGTCGCTGGTGGTGTAGCCGCCGCCAAGTTCGATGATGCCGATGGTCTCGCCGCTTCCATTTAGCGTAAGTGGAAAGTTGTAGAACTGCGCCACCTGTCGCGGCAGATAACTCTGCGCCCCCACCGCTGCCGGGCGTAGATCTTTCAATCGTCGAAGATGCGACCGCGCCTGCGGCCGCGTATCGAGTCCAAGCACCGCATCGACCAGCGCGGCGGAGTCTGCGGGCATTGTCATCCCGCCTATGCAAACGCGATACCGCTGTCCATTGTGTTCCATCTCCTGGAGTTCCACTTGAAATGCATTCTGCATCTGCTCCGCCGTGCCGTAGAGCACCAGCGTGCGGCGCGCCAGGCTCGACGCCGCCTCATCGACGGAGAGTGCGTGGTCCGCCGCGAAGCGCCGCAGTTGATCGAAGGCGGCTGGATCGGCGGCGTATGTGGCAAGAAATTCTTCTCGCGTCAGTTGGCGTCCTCGAAGTCCGGCGACATCGAGCGGCTGCCTGCGCTTCACGATGACCGACACGCGCACCGGATTCGTAGCAGGAGTCGATCCAACCACGCGTGCATTGGTGGGGAGTTGGCGATCTTGATAAGGAAGCGCAACACGCGGCGAGTTACTGGGCGGGGGATTCATACAGGATTGCCTCCAATCTCGATTCTGATACTTGAAGAGATACTGAACGCCATCGTAAGGCTTGCTGAAATCGTCGAACTTCTGGCCGGGTGCCCCATCCTACGCGTCCTTTGCGTAGGGTGGGAATGCATGAACTTCCCTGCAGCGGCGATTGCAAGTCTTACGCCTTCGGCGCAAAAATACGGTCGCCATGACTTGGCGGTTGAGAAATAACCGGAAAATCCAAATCGGCAGCGCTATTATTGAAAATTTGATGCGCGAAGCCGGACGCCACTTCGCAGCCTTGTCGTGCGTGGAGCCGATATTCGCGCCCATCGATTTCGAGCACCGCTTCGCCCGCAAACGCAAAGAAAAATTGATGCGTCCGCTCATGCAAATGACAGACTTCGTTCGTTCCCGGCGGCATCCGCTCCTGAATTACGCTTAACTCAGGGGTACGCACCAGATGCCAGCCATCGCAATTCTCACCCCAACTATAACGTTCGGCCTCGGCACTGGAAATTGTCTTCTGCCAACTCACTTCCCCTTCATATCCGCAGCGTCTCGCAAAATGCGGCCGCCGTCACAATGCTTGTCTTTCCGATCCGTCGCAGCCGGATGATTCCAGCACGTTTGTCCCCCGTGACCAGATAGTGCGCCTGCACCGCGTCCGCGAGATTCAGAAGATAGGTATCATATGAATCGTCCGCCTCATGTTTTCCGGGTAAATGCGGCACGACCTGGGCACGATGGAGATGGTTCAGCATCAGTCCGACCAAATGTGGCTGGAGAATGCCGCGAAATTTTGGATAGCGGCTCGCGCGCCGTAGCTCATCGAGCTGTTCGCCGCAGGTGGCCAACTCGAAACGGCCCTCACGCCATGCCTCATAAATACGGTGCGGCGCTCCATAAGGAGAGATCAAGGCGCTGAAGAGCACATTGCTGTCCAGCACAACCAGCATCTATGTGCGCCGTGCCCAGCGCAACGATTCTTCAATCGCGCCCTGGACCACATCGGACTCTTGTCCCGCGTTCTCCGCCTTCGCCTGCCGAACGCTTAGCTCGAGAATGCGTGCCTGGACCGCCTCTTCCACAAAGCGCGACAGGTCGCCCTTGCGGCCACCGCCTTGAGCAGCCAGAAATTGGCGCAAGGCACGGTCGGTCGCCGTGGAAACTACAAGGCTCCAGCGAGTTGCGGTAGCAGACATCGAAAAAATTTTCCTCGTGACCATGTTACCACCTATCCGCTTAAACACACAAGCGTATATGCGCCTAAAGCGGAATGTTCCCATGCTTCTTCGCCGGGTTTTTGTCGCGTTTGGTGTCGAGCATTTCCAGTGCGCGAATTAAATGCCGTCGCGTTTCGCTGGGGCGGATCACGGCATCGACATAGCCGCGCTCGGCGGCCACGTAAGGATTGGCAAACCGCTCGCGGAACTCTTCCACTTTTTCCTTGCGCGCCTCGGCGAGAATTTTTGCTTTGTCTTCTTCCGTAAACGCCCTGCCGGACGGCCACACCGCCTGCGCCTGTTGCGCAACCTGATCGAGTTCGCGCTTGTACACGATGTTCACCGCGCCCTCTGGCCCCATCACGGCAATCTCCGCCGTTGGCCACGCCAGGTTCAGGTCGGTGCGGATGTGCTTCGAGCTCATCACGCAATATGCGCCGCCGTAGGCCTTGCGCGTGATGACGGTGAGCTTCGGTACGGTGGCCTCCGCGTAGGCGTACAGCAGCTTTGCGCCGTGGCGAATGATGCCGCCATGCTCCTGCTGCGTGCCGGGTAGAAAGCCAGGAACGTCTTCCAGTGTAATCAGCGGAATATTGAAAGCATCGCAGAAGCGCACGAAGCGCGCGGCCTTCACGCTGGCGTTGATGTCGAGCACCCCGGCAAGAAACGCGGGCTGGTTGGCTACGATGCCGACAGGGCGGCCATGCATGCGCGCAAAGCCGACGACGATATTGCGTGCGTAGTGCTCGTGAATCTCAAAAAAATATCCGTCGTCCACGATGCGATGGATGACATCTTTGATGTCGTAGGGCTGGTTCGCCGCCTCCGGAACCAGCGTGTCGAGTTCACTGTCCGCGCGATCGATGGGGTCCTGCGTAGGCTTGCGCGGCGGGTCTTCCAGGTTGTTCGATGGCAAAAATGTGAGCAGCTCGCGCATCATGGCCAAACATTCCGCATCGTCATGCGCCATCAGGTGCGCTACGCCGGAGGTCTCATTATGCGTAGTGGCGCCGCCAAGCTGCTCCTTGGTCACTTCCTCGTGCGTCACCGTCTTGATGACGTCCGGCCCGGTGACAAACATGTAGGAGGTTTTATCGACCATCAGCGTAAAGTCCGTGATCGCTGGCGAATAGACCGCTCCACCGGCGCACGGCCCCATAATGGCGGAGATCTGCGGAACAACGCCCGAGGCCAGCGTGTTGCGCAGAAAAATGTCCGCGTAGCCAGCCAGCGAAACGACGCCTTCCTGGATGCGCGCGCCGCCCGAGTCGTTCAAGCCCAGTATCGGCGCGCCGACGCGCATCGCCATGTCCATCAGCTTGATGATCTTGGCCGCGTTGGTCTCCGACAGCGACCCGCCGAAGACGGTGAAGTCCTGCGCGAAGACGAAGACGATGCGACCATGAATGCGCCCATGTCCGGTGATGAAGCCGTCGCCGGGAATCTGCTGTGCGGCCATGCCGAAGTCCGTGCAGCGGTGGGTGACAAAGCGGTCCGCCTCTTCAAAGGTTCCCTCATCGAGCAGCAGTTCGACGCGCTCGCGCGCGGACAATTTGCCTTCGCGATGCTGACGCTCGCGCCGTGCCGCGCCACCAGCCTCATCGGCCAGCGCATTGCGACGTTGCAATTCGTGGAGTTTTGCCTGGACAGTCATTCAGACTGGATTATAGATAGAAGCCTTCCCATCCGGGCTATTGCAGATTCAAGATTGTTGTACCCGCACAAAAGATATTTGTCATTTCGAGCGAGTCCGCCGCAGGCCGCTGCGCTCGGGATGACAAACACTTTGGGTATAGCAATTATGGAACCGGGCTAGAGTTTCGATTCTTGGCAGTGGGTCAATTTGGATTTTGCGGCTCCGTAGTTGCCGGAAGCCCCGTTTTCACGCACCATGACATCGAGTCGGAAGGTAGGCGCAGCATCCCCTCCGAATTGGCAACAACCCACCGGAACGCAGAAAAAAGCCCACACTGCGGCTCAATGAGTGAGTTGCCCTGTTATCGCCAGTTGACCGCCAATGTTCGGTTGCCCCCGTCCGGGACTTGTCCACTTATTGTTTGACTGCGAAGGTGGATGGCTAACGGACCAACGGACTCTCCCAAACGCGAAAAAGCAATTCCTTGAGTTGAGCGAAATCCCTGGGGCCAAGCTCGGCGCGCCATTCGCGCTCGATCTCGCGGAGCACCTCCAGAGCCTTTGCGTACGCGGCGTGTCCGCGCTTCGTAAAGCGGACAATTCGCGCGCGGCCCTCATCTCGGGCGTCGGACCGAAACAAATATCCGGTCTCCTCGAGACTCCCCAGCAAGCGGTTCATGGCCTGCTTGCTGATAGCGGCGCGCTCAGCGAGAACGCTGGGGCGGACCCCATCGGGGCCCGGAAATCGGAATAGCGCCATGTGCGGCAGGCTGAGATCCGTAAAGCCCGCTGCGTTTAGATCGTGGATGATGCGCCGGTGAATGGCCTCGGCCGGAATGCGCAGGAGCGCGCCGATCAGCATGTCCTTGGTCTTGAACGTAGATTTTTTGGGAGAAAAGGTCATTGACAACTCTCGATAAACTATGTTTACCTTGTTTCGCAGGTAAACATAGTTTACCAAAGGGAGGAAACAAATGGCACCGCAAACCGCCGACCTGCTCGTCAATCCCTCTGACGAGACCATATTGAAAGATTCACAGCACCCCATGCAGCAGTCCCCCGGCGGGAGCGCGAATGGAGCCGCGACCGTGGCCCAGCAAAGCCAGATGAAGTACGTGCCCGCGGGAACCGGCGCGGCCTACTGGGGCCCCGGAACCGTGCTGACGTTTATTGTCACTGGTAAGGACACAGGCGGCGCTTTCTTTCTGTCCGAGATGTCTGTGCCGCCGGGCGGAGGCCCACCGCCGCACATACACCACCGCGAGGACGAATCGTTCCACATGCTCGAAGGCACGCTGACGATGCAAGTGGGCGGGGATACAATCACTGCATCGGCTGGAGATTTTGCATTCCTTCCCCGTGGAATCGCTCATTCGTTTAAGAACACCGGCGATGGGCTTGCGAAGGCCCTGGTTTTGACCACGCCGGCGGGCCTTGAGAACTACTTTGCTGAAGTGTTCGATCCTGTTACGGATCATTCTGCGGCACCGCCTCCTCCCAGCAGAGAAATGCTGGCGCGGGCGATGGCAATTTCTCCCCAGTACGGGCTCGTGCTTCTTCCCCCAGCGTAACGGGCCAAATCGGAATCTACGAAGGGGAGGTCTCCATGACACTGCAATCGATCGATCTATACGTCAATCCTGCTGAAGAAACCATCCGGTTAGGACCACTCGCGGTGAGGTTCCTCGTCACCGGTGAGAACTCGTCCGGCACGGTCGCGGTCTTTGAGGTGGTTGTCCCTGCCGGACAGCGCCTGATGTCGCCAGCTCACAGCCACGACCACTACGAGGAGACGGTCTACGGCATCGACGGCGTGTTGACGTGGACCGTGGACGGCAAGCCGATCGACGTGGGGCCGGGGCAGGCGCTCTGCATTCCGCGTGGCGCCGTTCACCGATTCGACAACAACAGTACCGAAGACGTGAAGGGGCTGTGCGTCGTTACACCTGCGGCGATTGGCCCGCAGTTCTTCCGAGAGTGTGCCGAAGTAATCAACGCGGCGGCAGGCGGCCCACCGGACCGTGTGAAGATGGCCGAGATCATGCGCCGCCACGGCCTGACTCCAGCTCCCCCTCCGTCTCAGCCGTAGGGGCGCCAACGCGCCAAAGCAACGATTACCGCCGCAACCGAGTTGAACATATATGGCCCTGATGATCGCACCGTCGATACCGTAAAAGGTTGCCGTAAAAATTTCATTGGCACTGGGTTGGCAAGATGGTGCCGGGATGGTCGGCATCACGGAATCAGGGTCAGACGTTGCCAAATCGCCGAGTCACTCAGGGAGTGCCTTCAATCCACACGACTCAAACTTCTGGATTGCTGGCGAGTCACGGATGATCCGGGAACAATCTAAAGATGGAAAGAAAGAATCGAGCGGCGTATACCGAAACGGGCTGCCCTCAGGAGGGAGAGGGGAAAGTTCTCGATCCCGGAAACGGAGAAAACAGCCTGCTAGATGACTTCCCGATGGAAGAGATCGTCTTCCTCTTTGGACGGCGCCATCCAACACGTCACAGCGCAGCCGAACAGGATGCAGATGCTCAGCAGCCCTGCTGCCAATGGCAACAACGGCCACATATGATGCAACCAGTTTCCGAATACGGCAAAACCAGTCCATGGCATAAGATTCACCCTCTATTACCCAATAGATTCCATAGTACGGATTGTGGTTGACTTTGGATTAAAAATTTTGAATCTAAAGTGATTTTTTTGTAAACCACTGTTTCTGCGCGGCGACAATCGCGTCCGCTAACCAGGAAATCTTTCTGTGCCTTGGAAAAAGATTGCGCGGCTCAGGTTTCAGGAGCACAATAAAAAGCGAAATATTGGCGAATAGTGCATGCCTTCCAACTCTCCATTTGCAAACGTCGCGCCAGCATATCAGCCGCGCGTGCGTTGGCTCTTTCTCGATCTCAACTCCTACTTCGCCTCCGTCGAGCAGGAAGAGACTCCGCATCTCCGCGACCGCCCCATGGCCGTCGTGCCCCTCATGGCGGACACCACCTGCTGCATTGCCGCCAGTTATGAAGCAAAGGCCTACGGCGTAAAAACTGGCACGCAGGTCGGCGAGGCCAAGCGCTTATGTCCGGGAATAATTCTGATCGAAGCGCGTCACGAACTTTACGTTGCCTACCACAAGCGCGTGGTGGAGGCCGTTGAGAGCTGCATCCCTGTGTCCTCCGTGCGCTCGATCGATGAAATGGCCTGCCAGTTGATTGGGCGCGAGCAGCCGCTTCTCTCGGCGATGGACCTGGCCCGGCGCATCAAGGCCGCTATTCGCGAGCGAGTGGGAAGCACCATTCGCTGCTCCATCGGTCTCGCGCCCAACCGCTATCTGGCCAAGATCGCCTCCGACATGGAAAAGCCGGATGGCTTGATCGCGCTGACCCACGATCTGCTGCCGCATGCGCTGCTCGGTCTGACGCTGCGCGATTTGGTCGGCATTGGCAGCCGCATGGAGCGACGCTTGCACGCGCGCGGCATTTCCACCATGGCGGAGTTGCTGGCGCTGACGCCGGAGCAGTTGCATCAGGCTTGGGGCGGCGTGCAGGGCGAGCGGCTGTGGCACTGGCTGCGCGGCGAAGACTTCCACGATACCGAGTTGGAGCATCCGAAATCTGTAGGGCATCAACACGTATTGCCGCCGGAGTTTCGCACGCCCGAAGGGGCCTATGCGGTGGCGCACAAGCTGCTGCATAAAGCGGCCATGCGACTGCGCACACAGAAGCTGTGGGCGGCAGGCATCGCGCTGGGCCTGCATTTTACCGTGCCAAAAAATTCCGCGCGCGGCGAGCATCATTCCGGCATTCCGCAGCAGGCGTGGGGCGAGCAATTGCGTCTGGTGGAGTGTCAGGATTCGCAGACGCTGATCGAAGGGCTGCAAAAATTATGGGCCATGCATCCTCTGGGCGCGATGTACGAAAAACCGTTTATGGTCAGCGTTACGCTGACGGATTTGGTCCCGGATTCTCTGCACACGCTCAGCCTGTTCAGCACTCTCGACCGCGAGGCTGGACGCGACCAGTTGGCCGCGACCATGGACGCGCTGAACCACAAGTACGGGACCGAGACGCTCTACTTCGCCAGCATGCACCTGGCCCGCGCCGCCGCGCCTACGCGCATCGCATTCCACACCATTCCAGATTTGTTTTGACGAAGATCAGATTGCAGTATTCTGTCGGGCCGCTCTGGTCTCATCGATAACAAGAACAAAAAGACCAGAAGGAATGTACTTCTCTTCTGGTCTTTAATTTGCAGTTTCCTGGCCATTTACAGAAAGCCGGCCGCTACTGACTTATCTCAATTACGGAGTTGTTGTTGTCGTCGTTAAAGAACAATTTCTGCGTGGTCAGACTCGTGCCGCTGGTGGCAATTCCAAAGATGGCCCCCGCGTTCCCCGTGTCTACCAGTTTCTCGCCAACCATTTTTCCCGTCGCCGGGTTGATTTCTACCATATTGTTATCGCCTGTGTTCCCGACGACTAAGTCTCCGTTATAAAGCAATGCGGAACTTACCGGATAATTGAGCGGTGCGCCAGAGTAGATTAGCTTCGCCTGGCTGGCGGCGGGGCCACTGAAGGTCAGCGCATTGTTCATACCGGCAGTCACCATAATGCCATTGGCGGGGATGGTCGATGCCGAGGTGAATGCGGCCACGGAATTGGTGTCGCTGGAAATGATGTAGAGAGTGTCGCTGCTGGGGTCATACGTCAGCCCGGCGGGGGCGAGAATGCCATATTGTGAGCTTGTATTCACCGGAAAGCCCGTGGCAATGGTGTTGTACTGGATCCCCGTCGATGTAATGTTTGCCTGCACAATCCAGCCATTCTGCGCTTCTGAAATGTAGAAGGCAGAAGTGCTTGCGGTGGAACTGCTTCCTCCCGTCGAGTACGTTCCACCCGACGAACTCATACTGGTCGTCGGGGCCGCATAGATTTGTCCCCATGGCCCGGCCCATTTATATGCGCTCGCCAACGTATTGACCAGTGTGCCAGTGGGACTGAAGATGGGATTGTCATTTGCCGTATATGCCGCCGCCCAGATATATCCTTTGCCTGGATTTATCGCAAGTGCGTCGCAACCAGCGAGTGAGGGGTCCTGCGCAATCCTTTTCGGTTTGGAACCTGCCATCGGAGAAAGGTCTTCGATGGTCGTTCCCTGCCCGACAGCATTGGTGGAGGAGTTGCTGTTGAAGTTACATACCAGCAGGTCGCCTGCGGTCACATTGCCGGCGGTTGTCGGAGCAATGGCCAAACCATAGGGATTGTTGTCCCCGTTTGCAGTGTCCACTGTAGACCCGATGGTAGTGGACGTCTGCAACTGCGACAACACACCGGAAGAAGCCGCCGGCATTGTCGTGCCGTTTGAAGACATCGAACTGTTATACATGCTGCCGCTGCTGCAACCCAGCAATGCGGCCAGGCCGAACGTTCCACAGGCGAGCGAAAGATTTCTGATGTTCGTCATTGAGATTTGTTCCTTTTAGTCAGTCGATTTATAGTTGGCAATATTTCCCCAACTTCAAGGAATTACTCCGCTGCCCTAAAACAAGCCAGAGGTTTTGTCGGGTTTCTTCAGGATTTTCGCGGTATTTCAAGAAGAGAAAATTTCTTTCATGCAGACAATAATGGCGCACTCTATCCTGGCCATTTCCTCAAAGCAGGCCTGGTGCTCCGAATGCGCGCATTGCTCTGGAACAGGTATGCAATGACTGCGAAGGGAAACTACTGCGCTTGCTCCACTGCGCGCGCGATACGCAGAACCGTCGCTTCATCGAAATGCTTGCCCAGGATTTGCGCGCCGATCGGCAGCCCTTCTTTGGAATTGCCGCACGGAACAGAGATGCCGCAGATGCCTGCCAGGTTCGCCGTCACCGTGTAAATGTCCGCCAGATACATGGAGAGCGGGTCGTCGGTTTTTTCTCCGAGCTTAAACGCTGGCGTGGGAGCAGTCGGCGTCAGCAGCGCATCGACCTGCGTATAGGCATGCAGAAAGTCGCGCGTCAGCAGCGTGCGCACCTGCTGCGCCTTGCGATAATACGCATCGTAATATCCGGCGCTCAGCACGTAAGTTCCCAGCAGAATCCTCCGCTTCACTTCTTTGCCAAATCCTGCATCGCGCGTCTTGCGATACATGCTGCTCAGTGACGTAGCATCCGCTGCGCGCAGGCCATAGCGCACGCCGTCGAAGCGCGCCAGGTTGGCGCTGGCCTCCGCCGTCGCCAGCACATAGTAAGTCGGAATGGCGTAGCGCGTGTGCGGCAGAGAAACTTTATGCAGTGTGCAGCCCGCCGCGCGTAATGCGTCTGCAGCCTTCTCGATGGCTGCGCGGACCTCGGCGTCCAAGCCTTCGGCGAAGTATTCTTCGGGAATACCAATACGTAGACCCTTCACCGGTTGTGCGAGCGCCGCCGCGTAGTCGGGGACTGGCTCCAGTGAAGTCGTCGCATCCATTGCATCGTGTCCGGCCAGCACGCCCAGCAAAATCGCCGCGTCTTCCACCGTGTGCGTGAACGGGCCTACACGATCGAGCGAGGAAGCAAACGCAATCAGCCCATAGCGCGAGACGCGGCCGTAGGTGGGCAACAGACCGACCACGCCGCAAAACGACGCAGGCTGGCGGATGGATCCGCCTGTATCTGTCCCGAGCGTGGCCACCGCCATGTTCGCCGCAACCGCCGCTGCCGAACCACCACTCGATCCGCCGGGAACGCGGTCGAGCGCACGCGGATTATGCACCGGGCCGTACGCAGAATTTTCGTTCGACGATCCCATCGCGAACTCATCGCAATTCAATTTGCCGAGTAGCACTGCCCCCGCGGCTTCCAGCCGCGCAACCGCAGTAGCATCGTAGGGCGGCAAATAGCCTTCCAGAATCTTCGATCCCGCCGTGGCGGGCGCGCCCTGCATGGTCAGCACATCTTTGATGCCGATCGGGGCGCCTGCCAGAAGCGGCAGCGGTGCTCCACTGGCGACCATCTGGTCGATGCGCGCGGCCTGCTGCAACGCACGCTCTCGACTCAGCGCCAGCCATGCGTGGATGTTTGCATCCCCGGCGGCAATCGTTGCATAGTAAGACTCCGCGAGCGCAACCGCCTTGATTTCGCCGCTGGCAATTGCATGGCGCGCGTTGTGGATCGTGCGTGGAGCTGCGGCCGTAGAGTTCTGTGCGGTCATGTTCTCTCTTAAGAAACAGTGTCTGTTACAAATAATCTACTCAATTGCTGCAACGCAGGTCCCCTCGACTGCGGTCGGGATGACAATTTTGCGCCGGTGAAGGAACGGCTCCTTTCGTCTCCTGAATCATGGATTTCTTGCATAATATTGTCATCCCGACCGGACCCGAGCGCAGTCGAAGAGAAAGTGGAGGGACCTGCGTTTCGATCTCATCGTCCTTTTCCGTCCCCTTTGCATTTATCAGTTGAACTTCTGCCTCGAGCCGTCAGCGCTCGATCACCTTCGGCACTTTGAAATAAACGCCATCGGTTTCCGGGGCTGCCGCCATCACCTGCTTACGGTCCAGCGAAGCGCGCGGTACATCTTCGCGCAACGCGCTGCCCCGGCCTTCTTGCTCTCGCGCCTGCCCGAGCACTTCCGTCACCTGCGCCATCGCCGCAACATCTTTCGTGTCGAGTTCATTCAACTGCGCCACATGGCCGAGGATGGAATTCAGGTCGCGCAGCATTCCCACCTGCTCCTCCGGCGTCAATTCCAGTTGCGCCAGCTCGGCGACGCGCAGCACATCCTCGAGAGAAACTTGGGGAACAGTGTCTATGGATTGCATGATTCGGTTACATCCTTTTGTTAAGTGCGCTCTTCTAAAATGTAAGTATATCGAGTACTGCTGTCACGACGAATTGCGCCTGCCCACGGCCGATTCACTTGTCTGCGAACACCTCCAGGCGTTCCTCCGAAGTAGAAAAATTCAGACAAAAACAGCTAAATTCGTCTAAAAACCTAAAAAAATTGGCGAAACCTGCATAAAAGCTGTGGAAATACGCTATTTCCCGTTGACAAATTCTTCTGAAAGACGCAAGGTAAACGGCGTAAGGGTTTCTGAAACCCGCATCAATCCTGCCGATGCCGATGTTTCATCCGGCGGACCGCAGGAAAAATTGCGGGGACATTCAGAAGCTAAACCAGGCAATGGCAAAGAAGCCATTGCTGCAATCAGGAACAGGAGGAATAGAAACAATGGCAGCAGGCATGACTAAAACACAACTCGTTCGGCACATGGCCGAGAAACTCGAACTCACCAACAAACAGGCGGCAGCTTTCCTGGACCTACTGGCGGAAACGGCAGTCAAGGAAACCAAGAAAACTGGGCTTTTTGTCATTCCAGGACTGGGTCGTCTGGTAAAGGCTGAGCGCAAAGCGCGCATGGGCCGCAACCCGCAGACCGGCGAAGCCATCAAGATCAAGGCCAAGACAGTGGTCAAGTTCCGTGTGGCCAAAGCCGCCAAGGATTCCATCGCACCCGCCAAGAAGTAAGCAACCAGGCTGGATGTGTTTTACAGGACACTGTGCTTCAAAAAGCGTCCGTCACCCTGAGGGCGCCACGGCGACCGAAGAATCTGTGCATTGGCTTTTCCGAAATGCAGAGGTTCTTCGTTCGGTCGCTTCTCTGTGGCTACCTGCGGCGAACAACCTCGCTCAGAATGACGCGGCGTTCGATTACAACATCGACGGAAGCACTCTGCGCAGCCGCTGAAGAATGTCTATGCGCCCCTAGCGTGGCTGTGGTGATGCTGGCCGTAAAATACCGCGCAGCACAATCGAGACTCCCAGCGAAATCAGCACGCACTGCTCCAGCAGGGTCACGTTGTATCTCCGCGTGAAAACGGCATAGCCGACGACGACGCCCCACATGTAAATTTCCCCCAGAAATGCCTGCCCCCACCGGGCATACTGTTCACCCGATGGAACTCGCGGAAACAGGCTTGGAAAAAATCGCGGGACTCTGCGCATGTAGTAGAAATATGCCTCGCCGCTGGTTGCGGCCAGCGACTGCTCTTCCGCATGCACCAGCACAACGATCAGCAAGGTAATTGCGACGATGGTAAATAGTGCGCCACCCGGCGGCATCAAAATCGCCAGCGCGAAGGTGTGCAGCCACAGCCCAAGGTAGAGTGGATTGCGTATATAGCGGAAGGGGCCATCGGCGACGACCTGCTCGCCATGCAGCGCGCGGTCCAGCACCACACCCATCCCCAGGTACGCCGCGCCCCAGGTGCGCAGCAGCGCCGCCAGCAGCGCGAACAGGATAGCGACAGCCATCACAGCGATGCTGGCGTAGGCAATCGACAGCACGCGATACCGAGCCAGTACGCCTGCCAGAAAAAGCCATGTCGTTCCTGGATGTGCGCCACCCATGCGATCCAGCGGCGCCGAGAAACCCAGTAGAAAAATTAGAAAAAGTACCCACCTGCGCCAGCGAAACATCATTGAGGAGAATTGCATGCGGCATGTGTCCTATTCTCGACTCACATACTTCTTTTGGATAAAGCTTTTTTGTGGTGTGGATTCAGATGCGAAAGGGTTTGTCGTCCTGCGCCACAGGCGAAGGATCTTGCGTTTGGTTCGGAAACCGCAAGATCCTTCACTCCAGTCGCTTCGCCACGGCGAATGACTTCCGCTCGGGATGACAAACACCTCTTTAACCAACAGAACCCATTCCGGTCTGAAGAAAAACAGGGCTACGCGCTGACGCCCAGCGCGGCCATCAGCGCGTCGAAGTCTTCCAGACCCGAATACTCAATCAACACGCGGCCGCGGCCCTTTTTGTCCTCAATGCGCACCTTCAACCCAAGCTGCCGTTGCAGCTTGTCCTGCGCCTCTCGTACGTTGGGGTCGAGGGGCTGTTTTTTCGTCTCATGTTCGCCTTTTCCGATCTTTTTTTCTGGGTTGAGCAGCCCTTGTACATAGGTTTCCGTCTGGCGGACGGACATCGACAAGGCCATCACTTTCGCCATTGCTTTCAGAATCGCTTCGGCGGACTCCAGCGCCAGCAAGGTTCGGGCGTGACCGAAGCTAAGATCTCCGGCCTCCACTTTTTCCTGCACTTCCAGCGGCAGGCGCAACAGCCGAAGAAAATTGGCCACCGTCGCCCGGTCTTTGCCAGTCCGCTGCGCCATCTGCTCCTGGGTCATTTTGAAGTCCCGGCTAAGCCGGTCATAAGCGCGCGCCTGCTCGATGGGGTTCAGGTCCGCGCGCTGAAGATTTTCGATGATCGTCATCTCCATGGCCTGTTCATCGGAGACCTCGCGCAAAATCGCGGGCACGGTCGTATTCCCTGCTTTTTGGGAGGCGCGCCAACGCCGCTCGCCCGCAATTAACTGAAAACGGCCATGCGGCAGCGGGCGCACAATAATCGGCTGCACCAGGCCATTGGCGACAATCGACCGCGCCAGCTCATCAAGCTGTTGCTCATTGACACGCCGCCGGGTCTGGTAGGGATTGGGGTCGATCTGTTCAATCGCAATTTCGCGCGGCTTACCGCCCAGGTCTGGAACGGGAAGCGCTGTCGAAGCACGGGGCGCAGGGGAATTCATCTCCTCCGCAAACTCAGCCGCGATGGCTGCAGCCCTTGCCATTGTTTCGGCTGGCACTGGGCGGGAAAGCAGAGATTCCAGTCCCTTGCCGAGCGCGCGTCGCTTATGCACCTCTGGTTTGCTGGCGGCTTGCACTGCAATCTTGTGATCACTTGTTGTATGAGCCATGGTGATTCCCTCTCGTTCCGTCTTACAATTCCATCCGGGCTTTTTAGCTGCGCGGCATCGGCAAAGGTATCCGGCCCGGTTTCATGCGCGATTTATTCTAGGTATAAGGCCAAAAGCGAACCTTACTGCCAGCTTCGGCACGCTTGGAGGCGGCCTTGCGCGCCTTTTCTCGCGGGCTCTCTATCTTGTTCCGCAGCAAAATCTCCCGCGCCAGATCCATATAGCTTTCCGCTCCACGCGACCGCGCATCGTAGATCTGTACCGGCTTGCCGTGGCTGGGGGCTTCTGCCAGGCGGATATTGCGCGGGATGGTCGTTTTCAGCAGCTTCTCGCCAAAAAACTCCCGCAAATTGTCTGTCACCTGCTGCGCCAGGTTGGTCCGCTCGTCGTACATGGTCAAAACTACGCCTTCGATGGTCAACTCCGGCTTGAACCCATCGCGCACCCGATCCAGCGTCTGCACCAGCTCGCTGACCCCCTCCAAAGCAAAGTATTCCGCCTGCATCGGGATCAGCAAGGAGTCTGCCGCCACTAAAGCGTTCAGTGTCAACAGATCCAGTGCTGGAGGGCAATCCAGAACAATCAATTGCTCCGCACCTTCATACTTGGCCACAGCGTCCCGCAGGCGGTAGGCGCGGTTCTCGGCATGTACCAGCTCCACATTGGCGCCGATCAGGTGCTTGCTGCTTGGCAGAAGACGCAGATGTTCAATCCCGGTCTCAAGCGCCGCCTCCGCAATCGAAGACTCTCCAATCAGAACGCTGTACGTGGAAGACCGGTCTTCATCCCGACTGAATCCCAGCCCGCCGGTGGAGTTGGCCTGCGGGTCGCAGTCGATCAGTAGGCATGGAACACCCTCCAGCGCAAAGCCAGCCGAGAGGTTGATCGCTGTCGTGGTCTTGCCGACTCCACCTTTTTGATTCACGACGGCAATTATTTTTCTCATGGGTTGTGCCGTAGGTTATCGAACGGAAGCGGCCAACGCAAACGGACAAGCCTGTGAATTACCGGGACACATCTGTGGAAGACTACACGAAGGTAATTTGGCAGGTCGCGCTACATAGCGCATTCGGCAGGGGTTAGTAGCTGCGTGTCCGCCGAATTAGGTTATCCGTAAAAACCAAGTGGCAGTGGAAATCTTTTGTTGGAAAAATCGCCATGGTGCGAATGTTCCATGTGGAACACTAATAATTGTCGTGGCGAAATGGCGCGTATAAAGCAAGCATTCTCAAGAGTGTTCCATGTGGAACATTGCCTCGGCACAGAGTTACTTCGATTCATTGGCTTTTCGACCGAGCAGGAAGACCCGTTGCTGAGTGCCAGGAATACCTTCCTGCGGCAGCCATTCCAGTCCCGGCAGGTTTTTGCGTACCTCACTTTCCTGCGATGTCGAGGTGAGCACGGCGCAATACCCTTCGCCGCGAATACGCGGCAACGCCGCCCGCAAAGCCTGTCCCATGTCGTCCACAGCTCGCAGGATGACCAGGTCAAACGTGCTTCCCATGGGCAAATCTTCTACACGGCCAGAATGAACCGTTGTTTGGGCCAGGCCAAGTTCCCGGGCTGCCTCCCGCAGAAATGCGGCCTTTTTATTTTGGGATTCGGCCAGCGTTACAGCAATTTCGGGTCGCGCGATCTTCATCGGAATGCCCGGCAGGCCCGCGCCAGAGCCAAAATCCATCGCTGTCGCAATCTCCAGCGGCAACATCTGCGCGCAACGGAGGCACTCCGCAATATGCAATTCCAACAGTACTCGCGGGTCCCGAACCGCCGTCAGATTCATGCGCCGGTTCCAGCGAGCCAATAAATCAACATACAGCGCCAGTTGTTCGTAAGCGCCCGCAGGTAAAGGACGCAAAAGCTTTGGGCTGACCAAAACTTCCATCTCTGCTGCTTCGATTGGGGCCGCGTGAAGGATTTTGGGTTTCATCATGCATCCCGGCTGGCTGGCGGACTACGCCAACGACTCCGTGACCGGACGAGGATGCCAGGCCGCAGCAGCCTGAATCAACCGCTCAAAAATGAGGCGGCTGGCTGGGCTGCCTTCCAGATTGCGCTCTGGATGCCATTGCACCCCCAGCACAAAATGGCCTGGCTGCTGGCCCTCAATCGCCTCCACCACGCCATCCTGCGGACAGCGCGCAATCACTCGCAGGCCATCGCCAACAATGCCAATCGCCTGATGATGACTGGAATTCACCGGCAGCCGCAGAAAATCCGCTGTATGCGTCACCTCCGGGCTGGGGCCTATGATATTCGCCAACTGCGAATCGGGTTCAATGGCCACGGAATGGGCGACCTTCACGCTTCCGCCCGCTCCGTGGTTTACCGGGATGGGCATCAGGTCCTGCACCAGGGTTCCGGTGCGCCAGGTGTTCAGCGATTGTGTCCCATAGCAGATGGTAAGCAGCGGTTTGTGGAGGTTATGCGCGTCCTGTAGCAGCAACTCGTCTACATTTTCTCGCGCCAGATCGGCGGCTCCGGTTTCCGGCTGGCGTTCCTCGCCGTACTTCGCCGGGTTCACATCGGCGGGGCTACCGGGTAACAGGATTCCCTGACAGCTCGTCGCCAGCTTCGCGATCTCTCCCGGCGTCAACGTCAATGGAATCTCGACTGGCTCTCCGCCCGCCTGCGCGACGGCGGCGGCATACTGCGGCCAGGTGCGCGCGTTGTATTCCGTCTGGGCCTGCGTGGGCCACGGAATGGCGATGCGGGGGCGATGCGCTGGCGTTGTCACAGCGTCGAAGCCTTGTGCGGTGGAGGGCTAGCTGGGTTGTGTCCAGCGTTCGAGTTGGCGTGCGCGATATACATCTCCGCTATCCTATCGCGAATGCGCTCGGTCAGTGCGTCGGCCATTTTGCTGGTGTATCCGGAGGCCGAGATCGGCTCGCCGACGACCAACAGCAGCGGCCGCGGCTGGAGATGATAAGTGTGCATCGGCATCAGCTCATACGTTCCGATCAGGGCCATGGGCACAATGGGAACCTGCGCCCGAATTGCCATGTAGGCCGGGCCGCTCAGAAAATTCTGGAGCCGTCCGTCGCTGGAACGGCCACCTTCCGGGAAAATCACCAGCGGCATGCCGGATTGCAACACCTTCACGCCACGATTCAGACTGGCCAGTGTGGATCGAAGGCTGGTACTGTCCACTGGGATTTGCCCGGAACGCTGCAAGTACCAGCCGATAAATGGAATCTTGAACAGGTCGTGCCGCGCCAGAATACGGAACTGAAACGGCAGCTTTGCGAACAAAACCGGCGTGTCCATGTAGGACAGGTGGTTCACGGCGTACACAGCAGTCGGCATTTTACTAAGATTTTCCGCGCCTTCCACCCGTACCGGTGACATGGCCAGCCGCAGCAGGGCGCCGCCCCAGGCATGGGCTATCGCGTGCTGGATGCGTCCACTTCCATCGAAGATGGAGGCCAGCATCGATACACTGCCGAACGCTGTGGTTGCAGTCGCAAATAGTGGCATCAAAAGGAGATAGGTCAACCACTGGAAGAACTTCGAGCCTTGCGGAGGGACAGAACAGGGCGGCCCGGCTGTCGATTTTGAGGCCAATTCTGTGTCCAGGGGCATGCGGACTAGGCTCCGCCATGGGAGTGCAGCAATGCATCTCGCACCGCGCCGACCAGATATATGGAACCTGAGCAGACCAGCAGCCCATCCCTGGGAGTTTGTCGCCGGGCCAGTTCCAACCCGGCCATGGGCGAAGCCACCGCCTGCGCGTCCACGCCGACAGATGCCGCGACAGCGAGCAAATCTTCCGCTGCGGCGGAGCGGGGAGAACCAACCGGCGTCAACAGTACGCGGTCGAAGATCGGAAAGAGTATCTGCGCCATTTCCTGAAATGCCTTGTCGCGCAGACAGCCGAACAGCAGCGTTCGCGGCCCGGCTTGCGGACAACTGCTGAGCGCCGAGCGCAGGGTCCACGCACCGGCGGGGTTGTGCGCGACGTCCAACAGAACGGCGCATTGCGATGCTGTGCGCGGAAAAAGCTCCAGCCGTCCGGGCCAGTGCGTGGTGCGAATGCCCTCGGCAATGTTTTGCGGATTTATAATGTAACTGTGACTGTTACATAATTCGGTGGCCGTCGCGATCGCCAGCGCGACGTTGCGGTGCTGATGCGTTCCAGCCAAGGCTGGCGCCAGTTCCACGGACTCCCCGAGCACGCTCACCGGATACTTTGCGCCCCACGCAGCAGCATCATCGCCAGCGTGTTGCGGCGGCATATATTCGACAGCGCTGACGCCCGTCACTTCTAGCGCAACGGCCGCTTCGCCAATCGCCTGGTTCGCCTCTGGGTGTTGCGGCAGCGTGACCAGAACGCCATTCCGCCGCAGTATCCCAGCCTTTTCGCGGGCGATGGCGGCAATCGTTGTGCCGAGCCATTCCATGTG
>DAHUZH010000339.1 GCA_027306695.1 Acidobacteriaceae bacterium | reverse complement strand
AGGGATTCCAATGGCGATGAAGGCCAGGCCTACGCAGGCGTAACCGAGGAATTTTGCGCGGCCCTTTTGGGGTGAAGCAGGTTCGGTATTGGCGACCGAGGCGGCTGCGAGGGCGCCGAGGAAGAGGAAGGTGGCAAGGGCGAAGAAGAGGAGTGAGAGGCTTTCCGACACACGAGGAGTATAGGGCATTGCTGGCAGGGCGATGGTCCGGCGGATAATGATCGGGCAATCTTTGGGGGAATGGCGAGGCGCAAGGCAGATGTTGAGAGGGTGGCGGCAAAAAAGGGGCCCCTCTGGGGGAGGGGCCAATCTGCCTTGGTTCTCTCGTTGTGTGAGAGCTTGTGTGCGGACCGGGCGGGCGGGCGGCGCGGTGACTCTGTAGGGGGGAGGGCTGCGCCGCTCCGACCGTTAAGATGCTGATGGAGGGTCAGCATCTCGAATCCGCAAAACATAGCATTACTGCTTTACGCAATGATTAAGAGCACACGAGATGCCAAACGCAGGCGGCGGTGGCCAGGAGGGAGTGCAACTATATTTTTGAACCACTTAGCGGAGGGTGGGGTGTCTTCGTGATTTTGGCCACAGGGGAGACGCAGGAGGCTGAGAG
>DAHUZH010000338.1:261-610 GCA_027306695.1 Acidobacteriaceae bacterium | reverse complement strand
GTGCTTGTGGGTCCGGTAGTTGTCGAGCACGAGGTGGAGTTGACCCCGTGGATAGCGCCTCGCGACGAGCTGGAGGAACGTGAGGAACTCCTGGTGGCGGTGGCGGGCATAGGTCCTGCCCGTTACCTCGCCGGTGGCGATGTCAAGGGCGGCGAAGAGGGTGGCGGTGCCGTGGCGGACGTAGTCGTGGGTGCGCCGCTCCACCTGTCCGGGGCGCATCGGCAGCAGCGGCTGAGTGCGGTCCAGGGCCTGGATCTGGCTTTTCTCGTCCACGCAGAGCACCACCGCCTTCTCGGGAGGGTGCAGGTAGAGGCCGATGACGTCGGTGACCTTCTGCTCCAGCTCCGGA
>DAHUZH010000338.1:0-251 GCA_027306695.1 Acidobacteriaceae bacterium | reverse complement strand
AAGCCGCGGGTCCGATGGGGTTGGAGATCGTGATCTCCCCAGACCCGGAGCACCGTGGACTTGCTGACCCCCACCCGCTCGGCGACCTCCCGGCTCGACCAGTGGGTCTCGCCCTTGGGGGGACGACCCAGGGTGGAGCTGATGATCTTCGCGACCGTCTGCTCGTCGTGGGTCCGAGGCCGGCCACGTCCGGGGGCGTCCTCTTCCAAGCCGGTCACCCCCGTCTCCTGAAAGCGCTGGCGCCAGAGCAG
>DAHUZH010000337.1 GCA_027306695.1 Acidobacteriaceae bacterium | reverse complement strand
AGGGCATTTTCGTGATTCCTGGCGATGGGTCTGTGCGCAAGAGTTATGCGTACATCTACGGACTCCTGGATAGTATTGAATTCACGCTCTCGAGGCGGGAGCGCTATCTTTGTTACAATTACGTTGAGCGGGAGACGGAGGCTCTGTCGGGTCTGGTTGACTGTGTTGCTTCTCAGCTTGGGATTCGCCGTCCAAGGTTCCGCGTTCCAGAGAGCCTTCTTATCGCGGCCGCGCGGATTGCGCAAGTAGCAACGGCTGGACGCAGTCCGATTCATCCTGTGAGGGTTCGCAAGGCAGCCCAGTCGACGCATATTTTACCAGCTGAACTGGTCCGGCTTGGCTTTGAATTCCGTTACGACTTCTCGGAATCGCTACGCCATTGGAGGAATATCGCGCCTGAGGACTTTGCACCGGGATTGCCGGTAAACCGGTAGCGCCGGCTGGAGGTCTCTGAGCGTCAGAGCGTTTTTTTTGATGTACGCGTGTTCGGGCTCATTGATGGCGTTCCCAGTTCCCGTTCGGATGTGATCTACAGGATCGGGAACTGGAACTGTGCCGAACTGGCTCCTATTCGGTTAGAGGGAATGATTCACGCCGCGGCGATTTCTGA
>DAHUZH010000336.1 GCA_027306695.1 Acidobacteriaceae bacterium | reverse complement strand
CCGACGTTGCAGTCGTGCGCCACGTGCGAGTAGGCCATGAACAGGTTGTCATCGCCGATACGCGTGACGCCCCGATCGTGCGTGGTGCCGCGGTTGACCGTGGTGTTCTCGCGAAACACGTTGCGGTCGCCGATCTCGAGCCGGGTCGGCTCGCCGCGGTATTTCTTGTCCTGCGGCGCATCCCCGATCGAGGCGAACTGAAAGATGTGGTTGTCCGCGCCGATGCGCGTCGGGCCGTTGATCACCACGTGCGGCCCGATCACGGTGCCCGGCCCGATGGTGACATCCGCGGCGATGATGCTGAAGGGACCCACCGACACGTCCGCGGCGAGCTCGGCCGCCGGCGAGACGATCGCTCGCGGATCGATCACTTGCCGGCCTCCGGCGTGACCATGATTTCCGCGTGGGCCACCTCCCCGTCGCCGACCTCGGCGCGGGTGGAGAAGCGCCAGATGCCGCGCAGGCAGCGGTCGACCGTGGCGGTGAGAATGAGCTGATCGCCGGGCTCGACCGGCTTTCGGAAGCGCGCCTTGTCGATGCCGACGAAGTAGAAGCGGCTGTCCTTGTGCGGCACGATGTCGGAGCTCAGGAAGGTGAGGATGCCCGCCGT
>DAHUZH010000335.1 GCA_027306695.1 Acidobacteriaceae bacterium | reverse complement strand
TGCCCAAAGGAGCACGGCTTGACCTGAGCGTGGATGGGACCATCGATCTCGAACGCCTGCACGACGTGCTGTATGTTGGGCGGCCAGCGTTTGGGAACGAAGAGTCCACCATCAGCCTGTTCAAGCTGGACCCCAGTGGCAAATACGCGACGCGCGTGCCAGTGAAGGTGGGCAAGGTGTCGGTGAATGAAATTCAAATCCTGAGCGGCCTGCAAGAAGGAGACACCGTGATTCTTTCCGACATGTCGCGTTGGGACAACGTGGACCGCATTCGGCTGGATTAGAAGTTTTCACAGTTAAGGCAAGCCAGCATTAAGAGGAGTCATTCTGAACGGAGCGAAGCGCAGTGAAGAATCCAGAGAGTATTCGCCTGGAACACGCAGCCATCACCCTCTGGACTCTTCCCCTTCGACAAGCTCAGGGTCAGAATGACGAACACGAAATATACGCAGTTCATTCGATTCAAGAGAGGACGCAAATACATGGCAGCTACCGAGCAAGTCAGGGACCAGGCACTGATTCACATTGAAGCGCTCACCAAGGTTTTTTATACCGATGAGATTGAAACGCACGCGCTCTCCGGCATTCACCTGACGGTGGATCGCGGCGAGT
>DAHUZH010000334.1:284-614 GCA_027306695.1 Acidobacteriaceae bacterium | reverse complement strand
GCAATACTGATTACGACAGATCGTAAAAATAGAGATAATTTCATTATCCACCACTTACATTTTGAAAACAAAAGAGATCCTGATTAGGAGTTGAGAAGCTGTTCCGGGGCATAGAGCCTGATGTCCGCTGCGGGTCGCACTGTGCCACCCCGGAGAATGCGGCGCCAGTGGCCGCCGAGATCACCCTCCCGATGTCGATCAGTTTGCCAAACCGGGCATCCTGCCGCGGTTTGCAAGCAAACGGGCGCGGCAAAGCCGCACCACCTTTGTCGCGACAAGCACTCGCGTGCTCGTCGCGGCGGCACATCCATGTGCCGGAGCGGTTTTGCA
>DAHUZH010000334.1:0-274 GCA_027306695.1 Acidobacteriaceae bacterium | reverse complement strand
CTCTGCGCAGCAGTCGACTCGATCGCTCGGATGGATGATTCGCGTCCTGCCGCGACGCGGCACTTGACGCGCGTGCCGATCATGCTTGCCTGCGCGGCGACGGCTGCGGCGTGCCGGCTTGCTGCATGCGCCACTGCCCACGCTGCGCGGCGCGCATTGTTTCGTTTTGGCGACACAACCCCGAAATCTGCGACATTCTTTTGCGGGCCGCACATGGCCGGAGTAGCTGTTCACATTCGCGACGGCTGATCCGACCGCAATTCCGCGCCCGGGC
>DAHUZH010000333.1 GCA_027306695.1 Acidobacteriaceae bacterium | reverse complement strand
CACCGGCGCGGCGCAGATGGACGGCGCGATTTTGGTGGTGAGCGCGGCGGACGGTCCGATGCCGCAGACGCGCGAGCACATTCTGCTGGCGCGGCAGGTAGGCGTGCCGCACATTGTGGTGTACATGAACAAGGCGGACATGGTCGATGACGCCGAGTTGCTTGAGCTGGTCGAGATGGAAGTGCGCGAGCTGCTGGTGAAGTACAAGTTTCCGGGCGACGAGACGCCGATCATCAAGGGCTCGGCGCTGAAGGCGCTGGAAGGCGATCAGAGCGAGATTGGGGTGCCGTCGATCATCAAGTTGGTGGACGCGCTGGACAGTTTCATCCCGGAGCCGAAGCGCGACATTGACAAGCCGTTTCTGATGCCGGTGGAAGACGTGTTCTCGATCTCGGGTCGCGGCACGGTGGTGACGGGACGCATCGAGCGTGGCGTGGTCAAGGTGGGCGATGAGATCGAGATCGTGGGCATACGCCCGACGGTGAAGACGATCGTCACCGGGGTGGAGATGTTTCGCAAGCTGCTGGAGCAGGGTCAGGCGGGCGACAACGCGGGTTTGCTGCTGCGCGGCACCAAGCGCGACGACGTGGAGCGCGGTCAGGTGCTGTGCAAGCCGGGTTCGATCACGCCGCA
>DAHUZH010000332.1 GCA_027306695.1 Acidobacteriaceae bacterium | reverse complement strand
GGAGAAGCTGGCGCCGCTGGGAGTCAATGCCAAGGACGCGCCGGAGCGCATCGTCTCGGCGGCGGAGTTTCTGCTGGAAGGCATGGTGGCGCATCGCCGCATCAGCCGCAATGAAGAGCGCGGCTTCTCGGCCTCCGACAAAACCGGGCGGCGGAGCGAGCGGCCAGAACGCGGCGGGGAGCGGGTCGCCGGCGAGCACGATGGCGAGCTGGACGACTGGCCGGCGCGGCGTTCGCGCAAGGTCTACAACTAGGGGCCGGGTGGGTCGAGATAGTAAGCACATTGGAAGGGAGTCATTCTGAGCGCAGCGAAGAATCCAGAGGGTGATGGCGACGCAACCCAAGCGAGTATTCTCTGGATTCTTCACTACGGTCGCCGCAGCGACCTTCGTTCAGAATAACTCCTCTCTTCTGCCCTCTATATCGACTGGAGAAATTGTCTTTATACCGCTTGCAGAGCACAACTTAAGGTTCGGCAACACCATGAAGCGCGTTCGCTACACAAAATACACGGGAGACCTGGCGCAGGAGATGGACATTGAATCTCTGCTCGAAGCGCTGTCGGACTTCCTGCTCGATTCCGGCTATCGCTCGCCGTTCAGCCGGTTTCAGGAGATGGAGGGCGAGCAGACGCT
>DAHUZH010000331.1 GCA_027306695.1 Acidobacteriaceae bacterium | reverse complement strand
CGAACAGCACCGGGGGCACGTAGTACCCGTCCGAGCCCTCGGGGACCCGGCCCCGCGCGACGACGCGGGCGCCTCCCGCCTCGCCGTCGCGGATCCACGCCAGGACCCGGTCGCGGTGGTCCGGGCGGATCACGGGCCCGACGTGCGTCGCGGGGTCGTCGGCCGGCCCGGTCGTGAGCGCCTTTACGGCCTTCGCGAGCCGTTCGACGAGCCGATCCGCGCCGGGTTCGACCGCGACGATCACGCTCGCCGCGAGGCAGCGCTCGCCCGACTGGCCGAACGCGCTCGACACGATCGCCGGCACCGAGCGCTCGAGGTCGGCGTCGGGCATCACGATGAGATGGTTCTTCGCGCCGGCGAGCGCCTGGACGCGCTTACCGTGTGCGGCGGCGGTCGTGTAGATGTGGCGGGCGGTCGGCGCCGAGCCGACGAACGAGACCGCATCGACCCCGGGATGCGCCAGGAGCGCGTCGACCGCCGGGGCGTCCCCGTGGACGAGGTTGAACGTCCCGGCCGGAAAGCCGGCCTCGTCGATCCACCGGGCGAGGCGCACGGCCGAGAGCGGCACCCGCTCGGAAGGCTTCAGGACGACCGCGTTGCCGCAGACGAGCGCGAGCGTGATCGTCGCGGTCGA
>DAHUZH010000330.1 GCA_027306695.1 Acidobacteriaceae bacterium | reverse complement strand
AACGAAGGCCACGGAAGAAGCTCGTGAAGCGAGCTTTTCTGCAAAGCGGCTCTTGCCACTACGAACACCACCGAGCACAAACGTCACCGACTTACGGTGCGTTTTCTGCATGGTTTGGCCTCTGGCCGGAGAACGCATCTCCAGCACAGCGGGATAAATCCAAAGGCAGCTTCGAGTACGGTTCTGCTTCTTCGACCGACAAGAACGCTCTCCAGCTCTCCCATCGAAGCTGGATCAAGCCTAGATTGGCATCTGGCCGGTCTCCTGACTTGCGTTTCATTGAACTGGAGCAACCTTCCCAAGAGCCGAAACTCTCAGTGGTTGAAATTAGCCTTTGCTCAGTTCTCCACGCTCACAGTTACGGGGTAGTGGCGGATTTGCACCGCGCTTCCCGACACCAGATACTCAGCTTATATTCCACCAAAGATGCTGGGTCAAGCCCTTGGATGGAATAAATGTTTGACTCCCGCATAAATGCGGGCACAGTGCAGCCCAGAAATTCCAGGATTAAAGTTTCGCCCAGCTCTGTGGCGGCAACGCAATGCCGGCGTCTTCCTGCAAAAGCGCGTACATGATCTCAAGACCATCCACCAAGCGCGGGCCAGGACGAGAGAAATATGCCGTCGCGTTCAGTG
>DAHUZH010000032.1 GCA_027306695.1 Acidobacteriaceae bacterium | reverse complement strand
GCTATCACTCTGGTGCGGCGCTGGAACGGATACGGATTTACAAGGTACGTACCTATATTCCGGAGCGACAGCAGAAGGGACAGCGCAACTGGGACGGCAAGGCTGGACAGCAGCAGGCGGTGTACGCCAATCGGCGGCGGGTACGGGGCAGCTACGGCAAGAGCCTACTGAGGCGGCGCGGGGAGTTCGTGGAACGCAGCTTCGCGCACTGCTACGACACCGGAGGCATGCGGCGCACCCATCTGCGCAAGCATGAAAACATCCTCAAGCGGCAACTGATCCATGTCAGCGCATTCAACCTGAGCCTGATCTTCCGCAAGCTCCTGGGCGCAGGCACACCGCGAGAGTGGATCAACCGCGGTGGCGCGCTGGTTTTGTTCATTTTTGCGCTGTTTATAAGGCGCCAGGATCGCCATCGGCGTTCAGAAAGACCGAATGGCTGCTGTCGCGAAGTCCGGCCGACAAAAACGCTGCTCCGCGCCCGGCCGACGTCGTGCCGGAAAATCGGTACTTACACCACGGGCTGCTAGGGCATTCTCCGGCACCTGGTTGACGTCGCCCGGAAATTGCAGGTTCTTACCATGATTGCCGACGTAGGCAACCTCGGCCATAAGGTTGGTGGTCAACTGGCGCTGCACCGTCAAGTTCCACTGATAGTTGGTCGGAACCGGCGTGTGATATGGGTTATAAGTCACACCTTGCCCGTTACGAGACGTTGGAAGTGTAGGTGCATTCAAATACTTCGAGTTGATGCTTGTTGTGTTTAAGATTGCGCAGCCCGGGTCTACAGTGTCCGGTGTATTACCCGTCCCGCTAAGCTGCACAACAGGGCAAACACCGCTGGTTTGGTCACTGTCGTTTCCGCTGCTTCCAAAAGCGTTCCCCATTCCGCCGCCATAGGTGTCTTCGCTCCAGCTATCTGCATAGATACCGAAACCGCCGCGGATGGTTGTGTTGGGACGGACGAGCCAGGAGAAGCCCAGTCGAGGCAGAAAAATGCTGTATATCGGGGCCTGCAGCGATTGCCGGCTGGTATGATCGTTGATCAACGTTAAGTTGTTCTGGCTGGCGCTGGTTCCGTACCACATGGCGCCGTAGCTATTGGAACCGGAGTTGAAGATGGTCGGATCGAAGACAGCCTCATTGCCCTTGACTTCCGACCAGCCCGTCTCGATCTCATAGCGCAAACCGATGTTGACGGTCAGATTGGGCTGTACTTTAATGTCATCCTGGATAAATGCCTGCGGACTCTTCCATCTGCCTCCAAATTCCGGCGTGACTTGTGCGTTCCAATTGTTTGTCTGTCCAAGCAGAAAATCCGCGTAATCAATGCCACCGGTCCCGCCGACAGGACCACCTGCGACGGTTGCACCTGGAGTGCCGTTGTATGACGTGTAGTCGCCGTTATAGTTCATGCTGCCGGCATTGATATTGCCCCAGGCTGTGGAATCTGCACGATTGATCAGTATTTCACCGCCGAAGTGGAGAACGTGCTTGCCATGGATCAGCGTGACCACGTCGGATGGATCGAAGACAAATTCCTTGTAGACCGCGTTTGTCGATGACGAGGGGCCATACTCATCAGTTAGGCCGATATTCGGGAAAACATCGGCTTTGGCAAACTGCCATCCCAGCTTGGCCGGGTAGCCCTCGCCAATGGAGTAAGGCGTAAAGAAATTCAATTGGTCAGTAAATCCCATGCGGGCTTCATTGATGAGATCCGGGCGAATGGTCCAGACATCGGAAATCTGCGCATTGTCACGGCTGACGTCACCATGCTGGCAATTGATCGGACAGATTCCCTGGTTCAAAAATGTGGCTGGGTTGTCGCTTTCCGTCTCTGAGATCGTGATCCGGTTGTTGGAAGTGACGTCGTAGTCCAGGCGGCCAAAAAACTTGGTAAAGGGATTGGAACTCGGCACATTGTAAAAGTAGTTATTCTGGACAAACCCGTTGACGACTATTCCCGTCTGGTTCGGCGTGGGATAGTAGGACTGAATTGCCTTGGCGACGGGATCGATCATGCTGGTGGGAATTTTGTTCCCGTTCCCATACTCCTCCGCGAATGATTTCCTGGTAACAACAGGCCCATTGGCCGTCATGGTGACTGTCTGCGTGGTCGGATCGTAGATCGTAGGCAGCCCGGTGAAGTCGCCGCTTTGCATCGCCGCCGTCGGAATATTGATAAATCCGTTGGAAGCCCCTCCAAAATCGTCGGTTTTGTCATAGTTGAAGTAAAAGAACATCTTCTTCTTTATGACAGGGCCGCTAACCGAGAAGCCAAAGTTGTTGTAGCGCAGGATTGGGACCGTAGCGCCCTTCGCGCCGAAAGCATAAGGATTGGCGTTCAATGCATTGTTCTGAAAGTATTCATACCCTACGCCGTGGAACTGGTCCGTTCCTCCCTTGCTGATCTGGTTGAAGATGGCCCCACCGATGCCATACTGGGCCGAGAAAGCGGAATCGCTTATTTTCACCTCAGATACGGTCTCAAACACCATGACGTCTGAGTTCTGGCTCATTGGCAACGTCGTGGTCGCGCCATCCGCCAGCATGCTGTTGTAAGGAAGGTTTCCATCCATCGATGCGACTTGACCCGGATTCAGAGGGTTCGAGGCATTCTCGGGAGTGCCGGACGTGCCGGGCAGAAGAATCACAAAGTTCTCCCAGTCCGCACCAACCTGCGGCAACTGCAACATAGTTTTTGACGTCAGCGTCGTCGATTGTGCGCCGCTTTCCGTATCCAGAAGCGGGATGTCCGTATTGACCGTTACCGTCTGCGTCGTGGCCCCTACCGTCAGATGCCCGTTGACGGTCGATATACCAACCTGAAGGGTGATGGGGCCGCGCACGAAGGTGGTAAACCCAGTCTTGGTAAACGTCACCGTGTAGTGGTCCGGGACGATCGAGCCGGTGTCGTACAATCCAGCGCCATCGGTCACATAGGTGTGGGTGACGTTCTTATCGATATCGTCCACCGTGACCGTAACGCCCGGTACAACGGCCCCGGTTGAGTCCGTCGCCGTACCGCGAATGTCGCCGGAGTTTGTGTTTTGTGCAAATGCTGAGCTGGTGCAGAGCGAGACGACCAGCGCGATACTGAAACGCGTTATGTTGCGCATAAAGCCTCCTGAAAGTTGAACCACGTTCCCGACAGCCTTTCCAACCGGGCATGAAAGCCCGATCGGACAAATCTTACGGTGGCATTTCTCAATCTGCCTATAAACAACCGATTGTCTTCACGACAAATAAGCGACGCACAGTTGACCGTCGTGGATTAAACCACCCGCAAGTTGCGATTGTCAAGCGGAAAAATATAGTTTTATCGTATAGACAATCGTTTACCTTGTACCTGATGGCGTGGCAGACCCTCCAGCGGTTGCGAAACCCTCTTTAAGGATGGACATGGACCAAACAACTACAGACCCTAAAAGCCGGCGCGATTTTATGAGGCTGGCCACTACCGTTGCCGCATCTCTGGCAGTGGGTGGCCCTCCTTTGCTCGCCAGTGCCGGCGTTGCTACGCAGGTACGTGCATGGAGCACCACAAAAGACAGCCGGTTCCAATCGATTGAAGCGCCGCAGTGGCAACCCTGGTCCGGCGTTTCTTCCATGGGCATTTCACTCCACGCCGAGCAGCGTTTGCAGACCATCCTTGGCTTCGGTGGGGCATTCACCGATGCGTCTTGCTATCTATTGAGTCAACTTGGCCCTCAGAAACGACAGACACTTCTGTCGGAACTCTACGGGCCGACTGGGCTGCGACTCTCTATCGGAAGAACGGCGATTGGGTCGAGTGACTACTCTCGAACCGCATACAGCTACGACGATTCCCCAGCGCCGGACCCCGAGTTGAAGAAATTCAGCATCGAACATGATCGCGCCTATGTCCTTCCCACTCTGATAGACGCTGCAAAGATCAATCCCGATTTATTTCTCTTTGCTTCTCCCTGGAGTCCACCGGGGTGGATGAAATCTGGCGGCTCGCTGTTGGGCGGCTCCATGAGGGCACGCTATTTCGACCCCTACGCGCAATATTTTTTGAAATACCTAAAGGCATACTCTGCTGCTGGCGTAAAAATCAGGGCCATCACCATTCAGAACGAAGTGGACACAGACCAGGATGGCAGAATGCCCCAGGCGTTGTGGGGACAGGAGTATGAAGCCGATTTTATTAAAGACCATCTTGGCCCGACTCTTGCGCATGTATCGCCAGACACAAAAATCTGGATTCTCGACCATAATTACAACCTGTGGGGCCGCGTAGTTGACGAATTAAGCGATCCTGCGGTTTACAAATACGTGGACGGAGTTGCATGGCACGGCTACGCGGGATTGCCCGATGCAATGACTCGTGTGCATGACATGTTCCCACGGAAACATGCTTACTGGACCGAAGGTGGACCGGATTTCACACAGCCGGATTATGCAACGGATTGGTCCAAATGGTCCGAGACTTTCAGCGGTATCCTACACAACTGGGCACGATGCATCGTTGGCTGGAACCTCGTGCTCGACGAAAAAGGGGGCCCGAATATCGGCCCCTTCAACTGCGGTGGCATAGTGACTCTCCACTCCAAAACACAGCACCTCATCCGTAGCGGCCAGTATTGGGCTTTTGCTCATTACTCCAAGGTGATGCAACGTGGCGCCAGTATTCTGGGTTCTTCAGGAGAGTTGCCGGGAATTTCACACGTTGCAGCCGAGAATCCAGACGGTAGCCGCGTACTCGTGCTCACCAATCGAGGCGCAGCCCAGCGTGTACAGTGCACTCTGGGTGCTGAGGCCCTAAAGCTGGAGATGCCTTCCGATTCGATTACATCGCTGGTTTGGTAAAGGGTGTTATATGGTCCGAAATGAAATGCGGGGCAATCGTGGAGTGAGATGTCGCCACTCTTTCTCGATAGGCAGCATACATCAATTCAAAAGAACACGAGCCTTGGCCCCGGTACTCAAAAATTAAACTGCCGATGCACGCCATAGACGCCGGGAAGAATCTCAGAACCACAATTTTCTGTTCGCTATCCCCATGGACATGTAGTGATCGGGTCGATTTCTGATATCTTCATGGAAATTACGGAATCCACCGCTCCACCCGTGGATGGGTCAGTTTCAAATTTATGGCGCGTCGAACCTGTTTCGCGATTGTATCGTTTTATCGCAATATAGATTTGTCAAATAGACGCAGTGCAAGGGATCGGGATGCATTTTTCCATTTCATTGATACAGACATTGAAGGATTTTCAGTTACAACCCTATCCCTCTGTGACTGGCCTGCCACAACCCATCACTATACGATCGATCAGCTATTTTCTCTATGCCCTTATATGGGCATGGCTGTTACTTTTGAATTTCACCAGTTGGGGACGATTGACCGGAAAACTATTGCGCGTGCAGCGTTTGCCAGCCTCGGTTGCATGCTCACTGGGGATTGCGGTCATTATCTTTCTGGGCGGATGGCTCAATTTGCTTCATGCAATCTATCCCAGCACGCTTTTTGCATTGACCGCCGCTGGACTTGTACTTTACTTCCCTCTTCGCAAAGAACGTCCAGAAGCCTATCGATGGCTCAATTTTTGGACACATAGCTCACACTCGTCAAAACTCTTGCTGCTTCTCGCACTCATCACCGTTTCGCTTCGGGTAGCTGCAACCATCCGTCTCGGCATGTTCAATAACCTTGATGATAATGCCGCATACATGGTCTTCCCCAAAAAAATGCTGGAAATGCATTACTTTGCTTTCGACCCATTCAGTGATCGCCGGGTAATTTCAAGTTTGGGAGGTTCCTACCTACTGCAAGACTTTTTCCTGGCCGCAACTTCGCTGACGCACGTTGCGATGGCCGACCGGACGCTTGGCATGATCCTGCTTGGTGGCATAACTTTTGATTTAGGAATTGTATTCAGTCTATCTATTCCCCAGATAGCATTGTTGGAGCTTCTGGTCTATCTTGTTCCAGCAGAAACGATCAACCTTACGTTCATAATTTTACCCATCTCACTCCTGCTCGTAATGGCCTGGACTATATGGGAGACCCCAGAAAAAAATTTTCCTAAGATGTTTCAATATGCATTCATTGTAGGAATGATAGGCGGCGCTACAGCTTCTTTGAAGTCAACTTACCTTCCAGTGGTAGGTGCTTTTCTAATTATTCCCTACTGGCTCATTTTAGCTAGGACGAAAATAAAGACGGCATTGTTACTATCGCTGTTCGCAGGACTTGGAACAATTACTGTATTGGTGGCGTGGATGATCGCCATGAAGTTAACCAGTGGAACTTATATTTTTCCAATTCTTGGACACGGCGTGGATTACTCCAGTTATGGAATGCTCCAAATCAAACATAGATTTAATTCGCATCGCACTTTTCTTAAAATATTTCTTCAAGCCATCGCATTGCTGATATTGGCCGTCCTACAGATTTTCACTGGAAATAAGGGTAGGAAGTTGGCATTCAGCGTTGGAATTCTAGTGGCTGCCGCAATAGCGATTACGGCCTTTAATTATAAAAGCGGTGGAGACTTCATTTGGCGTTACAACTTCCCGCAATTTTTTTGCACTGTAATTATTTTTTATATTGCAAATTCAAAAAATATCGACATTCAGCCTAGCTCGGGTCCTGGGCGCTTGACATTTTACGTTGCGATACTTTCACTGATTGCCATGATTTTCTATTACGATGCAGCCGGAAAAAATCCTCATCCTTTTCGGCAGGTCGATTTAGAGTGGCACGATTATCAGCCTTCTCTGCGCGCTAGTTTGAGTGGATTGCATCTGGAAGATCCTCAGATAAATGAAGAATACAGTGCGGTAGAAAATTCGCTGCCACGCAACGGGCCTGCATTGGAAAATACGGCTTATCCATTCCTGTTTGACTATCGCAAACACAAGATATTCGTCGCGGATTGGCCCGGAGCGGCAAGCCCAGCAAAAGCATGGCCTTTACAAGCTAATAGTGAGCCGCTCCAGCGATATCTTGCCGAAAATTCCGTTCGCTACGTGATTTACGACTATGGATATGCCCGCTGGACCGACGTACAGGCTTGTCAGGCCCTGGAAAGCCCTTTACTCAACTCAGAAGAGCTTATGTCCTTGTGGCTGATAAATATACTGACGCACCACCAGTTCGATCATTTACAGGCAAGCTACCGATCGATTTATGACGATGGAAAGATTGCGGTCATCGATCTGGATCATCCGAAAGTGAATGCTCTTGCAGACGGCCCTGCCTGGATCCTCAGTACAAACAAGGATGAAATGTGCTCGGCTGTAATGGCCCGCTACCTGAAGAGTTCCTCTCCTGTAAATGCTGGGGAGCTATCTGCTCTGCCGCTGCAGCCGCACTAAATTTGCAGTACACTCGATTCATTATGTCAAACCAACGGAACCCATCTATTATTCATGTGCTGGCCGTAGCACTTATGCTCATTGGTCTTGGAAAGATTTCCAGCGCTTCGGCCTTCGCACAAGACTTTACTTCTGGCCCATGGACGCAGAAGCAAGCTGCGCAGCCTAACGTGCTCGCTACCATGCTTTCTAAAAAATCGGGTGTCAAACCAGTCATTCTGCAAGTTGGATTTGAGGTCTTATACCGCAGCAAGCATATTCCCCACTCAATCTATGCAGGACCGGCCTCCACTCCAGAAGGGTTGCAAATGCTGAAGAATACAGTCAGCAGGCTGCCAAAGAACGCGGACATCTATATCTACTGCGGTTGCTGTCCAATCGGTAAATGCCCCAACATTCGACCGGCTTTTCAGGCGCTCCAGGCGATGGGCTTCACACATCTTCATGTTTTGATGTTAGAAACAAATTTTGGAAAAAATTGGGTTGCACACGGCTATCCGGTTGCGGGCGAATCATCGCCGAGCAAATAAGGGCGGCGCAGCTATCCAACTAAGAATGAAGAATCAGCGACTCGCCAGTCATGTCCTTTGGCTTTGGCAGTTTTAATAGATCGAGCACAGTGGGAGAGATATCGCGTAGCGACCCTCCGTTTCTGAGATGGAGTTCCTTGCCCATTTCCGTCACCAGGATGAACGGCACGGGATTGGTGGTGTGCGCCGTGTGAGGACCGCCGCCGACGGGATCGATCATCATCTCCGCGTTGCCATGATCGGCTGTAATCAGCATGGACCCACCGTGCTGCTTAACAACTTGATAGATACGCCCCAGACAAGCATCCACCGTTTCGACTCCACGAATGGTCGGTTCGATCTTGCCGGAATGGCCCACCATGTCGGCATTCGCAAAATTTACAACGATCACATCAAAAGCCGTATCGGCAACCGCTTTGATGACGACATCCGCAATTCCCGCAGCGCTCATCTCAGGAGCCAGGTCGTAGGTGGCGACTTTTTGCGATGGGACTAAAATACGGTCTTCGCCGGGAAAGGGCTTTTCAATGCCCCCGTTAAAGAAGTAAGTGACATGCGCGTACTTCTCCGTCTCCGCCACGCGCAGATTGCGCAGATGGGCCTGCGCCATCAAATTCGCCAACAGGTTGTCCATCGATTCCGCCGGAATTATCACTGGCAGCGTGAACAGCTTGTCATACTGCGTCATACAGATGTAACGCAGGCCCTTCGGGATGGTGTTGCGTGGAATCTGCGCATCCAGGTCTTCCGCACCGGAAAGATCGCGGCCATCTTGGGCGGTCAGGCCGCTGTTGCGCGCCAGCACGCGCGTAATTTGCCGGGCGCGGTCCGCGCGATAGTTGAAGCAAATGCATACGTCTTCATCGGCAACTGTGGCCAGCGGTTTTCCTTTGGCATCCGCACAGACAAAGGGAATGACGAACTCGTCAGTCACGCCATTGTTGTAGGACTGTCGCAGCCGCGCGATGGGGTCTGCGTGCAGGCCACCTTCGGCGTGGCCCTTTACCATCGCATCGCTGGTTTTCTCTTCCCGCTCCCAGCGCCGGTCGCGGTCCATGGCGTAATACCTGCCTGAGACGGAAGCGATTGTGCCCGTGCCATACTCGCGCATTTTCTGCTGCAACTGCTCCAGATAACCCACTCCGCTGGTCGGCATGGTATCGCGGCCATCGAGAAACGCATGCACGAAGACCTGGGTCACATGCTGCTGTTTTGCAAGCCGAAGCAGAGCATACAGGTGGCGCTGGTGGGAATGCACGCCTCCATCCGAAAGCAGTCCCAGTAGATGCACGCGGCGTCCGTGCGCGGCGGCATACTGCATTGCACCAGTCAATACAGGATGCTGAAAAAAACTTCCATCTGCAATCGCAGTGTCAATGCGGGTAATGTCCATGTGCACGACGCGGCCCGCACCAATATTGAGATGTCCGACTTCACTGTTGCCCATCTGCCCATCTGGCAAGCCGACGAAATGATCGGACGCGCGCAATAAAGTGTTGGGGAACTCCGCCAGAAGGTGATCGTAATTTGGCTTCCTGGCCTGCGCAATTGCGTTGCCTTTGATTTCAGCGCGGTATCCCCAGCCATCCAGAATGGTCAGCACTAACGGCTTGTTATTTGCCATGGAAATTCCTAGGTTGAGCTAAGTTGGCGTGGCCGGCAAGGGCCATGGTTCACACAGCCTCCAGCAGGAATCAAATGTAGTTTCATCATTGCATTAGTTCTTCGGAGCGCCCTGAATCCCAGGCTGCGTATGCGACGCTACGCTCCCTTGCCCCGTGTTGCCGGAAGTGCCGCCTTGCTGATACTGCTTCGCCAGGGCCTCAATCTCCTGCTTGTGTCGGGCCCACACCTGTTGACCCACAGCTTGCGCACGCTGCATCACAACCTTTTGCGTCTGCTGCAGAATGACAGGTTGTATTGCGACCAGGCGTTTTCCAGCAGGCGACTGATAAAAAGCGATTGCCTTCTGGACATCTGGCTCCGAATAGTACTTCTTGTAATACGGGACCAGTATGCTCTCGGCATCGAGTTGTTGAAAGCTCTGTCGCATGTCCGTCCAAAAATCCTTCGGAAAAAATGCGGGGGCCTGCGCCTGCATCTGCTCGATCATGCGGCCCACCATCAAATGCGCATTGCGAGTGGCCCCAGTCAAATCCAGTAGCTCGCGAATCTGAGCGGAGCTGGCAGGGTTGGCCACGGGAGCCAATCCGTTGACTGTGCCAGACGGCTTGGACTGGGTGGCCTGGGCTGACTTGGCTGGCGCAGACAAACTCCGGGACTGCGCGACGAGCAGGCCGCCACTCAGGAAGCAGAAGAGCGCCACAAGTATTGAGCAATGTCTAAAAATCAGCATTCTTGACAAGAATTCAACCTTCCATAGGTGCGGCCTGGGGCAGGCTTGCAAGCAAAAAGATAAGGGCGCAGCCAGTGGGCCACGCCTTCCTGTTTATTCGCCAAAATTGACGGATTCCAGCCCGAGAAATTGCGCAGCCTGTCCCAGCTCTTCTTCAATGCGCAGCAGTTGGTTGTACTTTGCAATTCTGTCGGTGCGGGAGGCGGAGCCGGTTTTGATTTGTCCCGCGCCGGTCCCGACCGCGAGGTCCGCGATGAATGTGTCTTCCGTCTCGCCGCTACGGTGGGAAATGATTGAAGTGTACCCATAGCGCCGCGCCAGATCGATGGCTTCCAGCGTCTCGCTCACCGTGCCAATCTGGTTCACTTTAATCAGAATGGAGTTGGCCACGCCTTCTTCGATGCCGCGCTGCAGAATCTCCGTATTGGTCACAAAAATATCATCGCCGACAAGCTGCACATGGTCACCAAGCTCCTTGGTGAGATACGCCCAACCCTCCCAGTCATTTTCTGCAAGCCCGTCTTCCAGCGAAACGATGGGATACTGCCGGATCCAGCCTTCCCAGAAGCGCGTCATCTGCTCACTGGTGTACTCGCTCTTGTCGGACTTCTTGAAGACATATTTATTTTTCTCCGCATCGTAAAACTCGCTCGACGCGGGATCGAGCGCGAGGAAGATGTCCTCGCCCGGCGTGTAGCCCGCCTGGGTGATGGCTTCCAAAATTACTTCCACCGCTTCCGTGTTGGACTTTAGCGACGGAGCAAATCCGCCTTCATCGCCAACGGACGTGTTGTGGCCTTTCTTTTTCAGCACGCCCTTCAGCGTGTGGAATACTTCGACGCCCCAGCGCAGCGCTTCGGAAAAACTCTCCGCGCCAGCGGGCATAATCATAAATTCCTGAAAGTCCACGTTGTTGTCCGCGTGTGCGCCACCGTTCAGAATATTCATCATCGGGGTGGGCAACAAACAGGCATGGACGCCGCCCAGATAGCGGTAAAGTGGCATGCGCAGTTCATTGGCGACCGCACGCGCAGACGCCATGGAAACGGCAAGAATTGCATTCGCGCCGAGGCGTCCCTTGTTTGCCGTGCCATCCAGTGCAATCATCGTTTGATCGATCAGCCGTTGATTGCTCGCGTCCATCCCCGCCAGTTCCGGGGCCAGAACGCTCTCGACATTTTCAATCGCCTGCAGAACACCTTTGCCCAGGTAGTGCTCCTGGTCACCATCGCGCAACTCGACAGCTTCATGTTCCCCGGTCGAAGCGCCGCTCGGAACCGCCGCTCGGCCAATCGCGCCACTCTGCAAAATCACATCCGCTTCGACAGTAGGGTTGCCGCGCGAATCCAGAATTTCTCGCGCGTGAATCGAGGCAATTTCGGTCATATCACTCCTCAGAATTTTGTGCTGGAGCCGGTCATTCAAAGGCCGACGACGATCTACGGAAATTGGATCTCCTCCAGTTGCGTGAATCGTCCGGATCAACTCTGACATGCGTTCGGCCATTTCCTTTTGCAGGGTTTAGGTTGAAAATATGCCAGATTTACGAGAGGATCGGCAGGGCGAACATACGTTCCGGTGCATGCCGAAAACACGGCATATCCGCCAGTCCTTATTATGCTCGATTGTAACAAAGCAAGTGGGCAACCCCATATCCCATGACTACACGGATACCCGCGCACATCCCTGCAACGCAAGCGAGGAACGCTCGACTACACTACATGCAGTAGAGTTGACGTGGGGTCTGCACTGTGGAATTTTAGACAACGCAGCCCAGGCATTTGGAATTGCGTCCAATCGAATGGATGGCCCTGAATAGTTCGATGGGATTGAAAACCTGCACAACACAACCGTTGCGTGCAACCAAAAGTAAATGGGAGACGCAGAGTCGCCCGGAGGTGCTTGCCATGAGGATTTTTACGACAACTGGTCTGGCCGCTGTATTTGTGGCGGCAACCGCGTTTGGACAAACCGCAAAGCCCAGCCCCTACCAGGGCGTCTCTCATCCTCCAGATGACGCCATTGTGACCAATGACTTGGGATCGACGAATGCATCCGACTCCACGGCGATCGCAATCAGTCAGCCGGCAGCGCACATGGAAGCTATGCCGACGTCTCCATCCGACCACAATTATGTCAACCATCCAGGACTGGTCAGCCGACCTGCGACCGCCACCGTCAACTCCGATTCTGACGCAGACATTGTGACCAGTGTTCCCTCCGGCCCGAACCAATTGCCGGAAGGAACAATTCTCAAAGTCTCGCTGAATCAACAACTGTCTACCGCTACCACGCAGCCTGGCGCAATTTTCAGCGCCCGCGTGATTGAAGCCGTGACGAAAAATGGCCGCGTTGTGATTCCAGTCGGATCGACCGTCACAGGCCGCGTCACTTCCGTGAGCGCAGGTCGGCGGGTCACCGGCGGGGCCTCCATTCGCCTGCGCCCGGATGAAGTCGATTTACCCGATGGCGCGCGCTATTTTCTGCACGCCGAAGTTTATGATCTGGGAAAATTCAACAGCGTGAAGCCTGACGCTGAAGGAAATGTCGTGAGCGTAGACCATGGCAAACGCACCGTCGGGGAGGCTGGTCTCCTTGGCGGCGGCGCTGCGGCAGCGGGCTTTTTAATCGCAGGCGGTCCAGCGGCGCTGGTTGCCGGCGGCGCTGCGGCGGGCTATGTGGGCGCGCATTGGTTGCTGGAAAGCCATCAAGCGGTGCTGCCCAAAGATTCTCAAGTCGTCTTCGGACTCACGCAACCTATGTCGCTCGTTTCGTTCCACGAATAGCGTGGCGTTTCCTGCCAGCGCAGCAGAAGAAATCAGCGGTGAGGCATTCCCTCACCGCTTGCTTTTTTCTACTTTTCCTTTGTCGATGGGTTCGCCTGCTCCAGCAACCGCCGCCAGGTTCGCTGGTTGGCCCGAAATCGGCGCTTCAAGTCTTCCAGAATCCTCTGAAAATCTGGCTGTTCGGTCAGCCCGCTCCACGCCGGGTTCTTGCTGAACCAGGGATAATTTTCATTTCCCAGATAGATGGTCCGCCGCAGCCAGTGCAATGCCTCGGTAACATCGCCTTCGACGGCAAAATATGTCGCCAGCCGGTAGGCCATCTCGCCATCCGCCTCCGCGGCGGACAATGTCTCATCGACGATCAACGCAGCGGCCTTGGCCCGTTCGCCAATCTGCAAATAACAGAGCGCCAGCGTGGGATAGACGATCCGCAAACTGCGGTCGTCCTGCAAGACAGACTCCAGCGTCGCGATTGCCGCCTGCATATTTCCCTGCCGCATTTGTTGATAGCCGAGTGAGGTCCGCAGCATGGGATGGCGCGGTTCCAGCATCAATCCTTTTTCCAGCTCCTCGTCCGCCATCTCCAGTTGGTTCTGGTAGTGGTAGACGCGCGCGCGATGGTTATACAGCACCGGAGCGTTCGATGGATTGAGCTGCAAGGAACGATGAAACTGGTCGAGCGCCTCTTCATACATGCCGTCCAGGCGCAGCGTCATTCCGGCAACCAGATGCACGTTCCAATCATTCTCAGCGGTGTGCAGCAGGTGCTCGATGCCATGCCGCGCGGTCTCTTTTTCTCCGCGCGAGAGCAGCATATACACGCGGTAGAGATTGGCCTCGATCGACTCCGGGTCGAGCGCCAGCGCTTTGTCGAAGCTGCGCCGCGCCGCCACCAGTTGCGCCTGCCCACCAAAACCGTTGCGCACATATTGCAGATGTGCGATGCCGAGTCCGCTCCAGCCGGGCGCGAAGGAGGTATCCTGCGCAACAACATTCTCAAACAGTTTTCTGGCCTTGTCCAAATCGTCGCGGCTGCCGGTGCGCGCCATGAATGAAGACAAGACCGCGCGGGCCTGGAGATATTCTTCCGACAACTCCTCTCCCAGCGGCGTGCGGCGCGCCGTGCGTTCGCCGGGCGCTAGCGGATGCAATCGCCCCACCGCATGCAGAGACCCCAGCACTTCATTGCTGATCTCGTTCTGCACCGCGACCAGATCGAAGCTCGGCACGTTGATGGCGCCGCCGGTGCGGACGCTTTGGCTCTGTACGTCGAGCAGTTGCCAGTTCAGGTCGAAGCCATGATCGGAACGCATAAAATTTCCCACCAGCACATAGCGCACCAGCAATTTCTGGCCCACCTCCAACGGATCCATCTGCTGCACTGGAATCGCCATCAACGAACTGGAAGGCCGCACCACCAACGACGGGACACGCGCCAGCCGCGCGCCAATCGCGTCCGCAAGCGCGAACCCATAGAGCGGGGCCACCTCCGGCGCGCCCAGGTTGACGAAGGGCAATACCAGCACCGTGTTGGGCTGCGGTTCGGAGTTGGAAGACTCCAGAAAGCGCTCGGCCAACATGGAAAGAAAACCCGTGGTGCGCCGCTCCTGCTCCGGCGCGGAGATCGGCAGCCGGGCAGCCGCTTCGCCGGGAATACTGCCGGTCTCAAACTGGAGCGCCTTCATCAGAGTCTTTAGCGCCTCGCGGATGTCGGCGGCGGCGGCGTAGCGCGCTGCAGGCGTTTTTTCCAGGCAATGCTGGATGGCGCTGGCCAGCTCCGGCGGCGTCTCTGCGCGAATCTCCGTCAGCGGCGGCGGATCGACAAACTGGATGGCGCGAATACTGGTCAGCTCGTCGAGATCGGGTCGATGAAACGGATGGCGACCGCTCACCAGCTCATACAGAATGACTCCCAGAGCAAAAATATCGCTCTGCGCGCTGCTGCGCCCGGTCACAAATTGTTCGGGGGCCATGTAGGCAATGGTCCCGCCGCGCGCGGTATATGTCGGCGGCGCTGTGGCTGCGTGCGCGGCATCGGCGACGGCCTCATCCTGTTGCATACGGCGCGCCAGGCCGAAGTCGAGAATCTTGACCAGGCCGCCGTCGGACAACATCACATTTGCCGGCTTCAGATCGCGATGAAAAATTCCTAGATGGTGCGCCGCCGCCAGACCATCCGCAATTTGAATTCCCACGGAAAGCACCAGCGGAAAACTGGCTGGCCCTTGCGCCACGATCTTGTCCAGCGACTGCCCTGGAACATACTGCATGGCGATGTAGGCTTCATCGCCCGCCTCGCCGACCTCATAAATCGCGCAGACGTTCGGATGCTCAATCGCCGATGCCAGGCGTGCTTCGCGCAGCACCGTGCTGCGCATTTTTTCCAGCGTCCGCCCGCCACGCTTCAGCACTTTCAATACGACGGGCCGCATCAATTGCGTATCGTTGGCGAGATACACCACACCGCTGCCGCCTTCGCCCAGTCGCCGCTCCAACTCATATTGTGCAATGGATCTGCGTTTCATCCGTGCCTCCAGTCTACCGGCTGGCACGTTGCGTCGAGATGAAAGCCGCATACTTCATCGAAGTTCGCGGCAGCAAACAGCCTGTCATCCTGAGGTCGCCGCGGCGACGCGACCGAAGGACCTTGCGGTTATCAGGAAAACACAAGGCCCTTCGCGGAGCCTGCCCTGAACGAAGTCGAAGGGCTCAGGAAAACAGCACTCACTTTTCCGTCGAGCGGTAAATGTGCGCGCACGGTTGGCCTGTGCTACAGATCAGAAATAAAAGCTGCAAATCCTGCGGATGCTGTCGCACCGCGTCCGCCACCGAATCGCCATCGATGGCGACGACAAAATCCGCCGCCTTCGCCGGGGAATTGAGTGCCGACTGCCACAGCTTGTAATCGCCTTCATTCACCGTCTGGCGCAAGGGAAAACCAATTTGCTGCAACGCCCCAATGTGGGCCGAGGTGTACATCATCAATTTAGACTGCGGAGGAAGCAGCACCAGCCTGGTCGCCAGCGCCTGCTCGAACGGAATGCGCGTGGCGGAATTTGTTTTGGCTTCCTGCAAGACCAGCGGCGTCGCACGCAGCAACAAAGCGTTGCTGGCAACAATCGTGAATAGCGCAAATCCAACAATCGCCCGGCTCCACTCCGGCCACTTGCGCACCACCGCCAACACCGCAAATGCCGGGAACAGCGCAAACGCAGGCAACAATTCCATGCCATAGCGCGTGTTGTAGAAGGCGTGCGGCCACCACACCGGCAAAAAAATCGGCACCGAGCCATACGCCACCGCATAGGCGTAGAACGGGACTGGCATCCAGAACAAAAGCGCCGCAGGCAATGTCCGGCTGCCGTAATTGCGCAGCGCATACGCCGTTCCCGCGGCGGCCATCAGCAACAGCCAGCGACCACATTGCAAGGGCGCCGCTCCAATCTTCGCCGCCTTCACATAATAGAGCAGCGCCACCCACACGTTATGCCAGCCCGGATAATGCCACGACCCCGGCTTCGTCGTCCGCAACTCAATCGCCTTCGCCGAATACGGCCCGCGCAGAAAATCCAGCGGGTCGCCATAGATGCGCCAGTTGTATCCCAGCCATGCCAGCGGTGCGGCCACCAACAACACGGTACAAATAATCAGGGCGCGCGCATTCGCCGCCTCGCGCCACCAGCCCCGTTGCAGCGTCCAATACGCCACCAGCATCCACGCCAGCTTGCCTAAAATCCATCCATCGTATCGCGTGAAGACGGCGGCAATCAGCACCAGCGTCAACTTCCACAACGCGGCGCGTGCGGCCTTTGCATCCGCCTCGCGCGTTGCAGACTCAAACGCCGTGAGATACACGACACTCCACACCATCAACGCCAGAAACAGCGGCTCCGTCATCGCGGTCGTGGACATGTAGAGCAGGCCTGGATTTAGCGCGAGTGCGGCGAATACCAGAATGGCCAGCAAGGGCTGGAGCCATCGGCGCGCCAGACGATAGAGGCCGATGCACGCGAGCACATAGCTCGCCATGGACGGTATCGCCCCGGCCAATCCGCTCTGCCACCAGTCGGTGCGCTGCACAAAAGGAAGCAGAAGCAAATGTGGCAGCGGCAGCCACACCGAGCCAAGCTGCCGGAAGCCGGGGTTGAGCGAATCGAAAACGCGGCGCGCAATGTGCTGATGCGCAACCGCGTCTCCATACAGCAGCAACCAACGATGCCGCGCGCAATATACAAGCGAAGCCGTGGCCAACAAAACGGCCACCGCCATCGCCAGTTTGGATTCTTCGCGAAGCGTAGCCGTAGCGGATTCGATGCTGCGCCCGGCGCTGGGTTGCGTGCTCTGCTTATTCGGCATCGAGGTGCGAAAGCTCCCGGAAACGCCCAAAGCGTTCGTCGATCTCTTCCCGCGTAAGCTGCTGCAATCGCTCCGTGCCGAAGCGCTCCACAGTAAAAGATCCCATGACGCCGCCATAAAACATCGCACGCTTAAAAACTGCCGGGGTGATCTCCAGCTGCGATGCAAGATAACCGAAGAACCCGCCGGCAAACGAGTCCCCCGCTCCGGTAGGATCGACCACTTCCTCCAGCGGCAATGCGGGAGCACGGAAGAACCGGTTGCACACGCGCACCGGAAACGACTGCTCGCCAAAAAATGCCGTCGATCCATACTCGCCATGTTTGACGATCAGCGTCTTCGGCCCCATCTCCATAATGCGCGCAGCGGCCCGCACCAGGTTCGCCTCCTTGGCCAGCAGCTTGGCCTCACCGTCATTGATCAACAGCGCGTCCAGATCGTGCAGCATATGCGCCAGGTTCTCGGCATGACCGGTAATCCAATAGTTCATCGTATCGCCGCACACCATGAGAACGCGCGGCATCTGCTTGCGCACCTGATGCTGAAGGACCGGATCGATGTTGGCCAGGAACAGGAACTCGCTGTCGAGGTACGCCTCGGGAATCTTGGGCTGAAAACGCTCGAACACATTCAGGTCCGTGCGCAGCGTCTGCGCCTCATTCAGGTTCTCGCGATATTCCCCGGTCCAATGAAAACTATTGCCTGCGGCGCGCTCGATTCCTGCGATGTCGATTTTTCTGGCATGAAATACGGCCTCATGCTCCGCGGTAAAGTCCTCGCCTACCACGCCAATCACACGGATGTGGGTAAAAAAACTGGCCGCCAGCGCAAAATGCGTGGCCGCGCCGCCCAGGCAGCGGTCGACCGTGCCATGCGGTGTACGAATACTGTCAAATGCAACCGAACCCACAACGAGAATGGACATGTATACGAAAGACTTTCCTGAATGATTTTCTTCTGGTTTCGTTACTGTAGATGTTTCTCCAGCAGCAAGCGCAACTTCTGCCGCGTGGCGAAAGAAACAACCGAAGGCTTGGTTAGGATGGCGTCTTTCAACGCTGTCTGGCAATGACAGCTCCGCTTGGCCGGCAATGCGGCCACAGCGGCGTCGAGCACCTTGAGCGCCGCCGCATTGTTCTGCTCCAGCACATCGACGATTTGCTCTGTGGTTACAGAATCGTGACCCGGATGCCAGCAATCGTAGTCCGTCACCATGGCCAGCGTGCCATAGCAAATCTCGGCCTCGCGCGCCAGCTTGGCTTCCTGCAGGTTGGTCATGCCAACTACATCTGCGCCCCAGGAGCGATACAGGTTCGACTCCGCGCGCGTGGAAAATTGCGGGCCTTCCATGCACACGTAGGTCCCGCCCTTGCTTGCCGTTACGTTGCTGCTGCCGCACGCGGCCATTAGCGTGTTGCCGATTTCAGAACACACGGGATCGGCCATCGATACATGCACCGCGATGTCTGGGCCAAAGAACGTGCTGCGCCGCGCGTAGGTCCGGTCGATGAACTGGTTGGGGACCACAAATGTCGCCGGCCTGTGTTCTTCCTTCAGCGAACCGACGGCGGAAATCGAAAGAATGGCGTTCACTCCGACCTGCTTCATCGCATAAATGTTTGCGCGATAGTTGATGTCGGTCGGCAACAGGCAATGTCCACGGCCATGCCGGGCGAGAAACGCCACCTTGCGCCCTTGCAGTTCGCCAAACGTCAACCAATCGGAGGGATCTCCAAATGGCGTGCTGATCTGCTCCTCGCGCACGTTGGTAAGTCCGGGCATGTGATACAGTCCGCTGCCTCCAATGATGCCAATTTCCGCATGAAACATCTTTGGGTGTACTCCTTAATGGTTGCTATTCGTAAATGGTTGCTATTCGTAGCTTTTAGACGCTCGCCTGCTCGATTCGTTGACCGGCTAGTGCAAACCAAGCCGCAAAATGGAGTATATCGTGTGCCTGCGGAGCAGGGCACATGCGTCAACACACCCATCCACCGGTCGTCCATCTTTCTGGACTTTATTTTTGAACTGTCTCGGCCCATGGACTCCGCACGCAAGATTGCAGTGCTACGCGCGGAGCGCCTACGGCCAACAGCAAGTGCCGCAAATCCGCCGTCAGGTCTTTCTGCGGCAATACATTCTGCACGACTTCAGTACCAGAGCTGTTCACGATGCTGCCCATCATCACCAGTTGGAGCTTGCGCGCCAGATCCATCGGGAAACTTTCACTGATGAAGACCGTCCGCCCGGAAACGACGATCAGCACCGGGCCTTCGGGAGTCGTCCATACGCGGCTGACAGTGCCTGCGTTTTCTTCCTGCGCGCTTTCGCCGGGCTGCGCGACGGCGTGCTCGTACTTGCGGGAAACTTCCCGCGCATAAATCGCAGCAAAAGACTGTGCCGCCGCCGGAGTCGCCCAGCGCGACAGGTACAGCAGTGCGAGCGATCCCAAAGAATCCTGCTGTTCACTGGTCTTCGCCGCTTTGATTTGAGCCGTATAGTAAATACCGCCGCGCCACGCCGGGGCCAGTGCTTTGGCCGCAGCTTGGCCGCCAAAAAGTTCCGTCACAATCTGCACATCGAACTCGCCCATCACGCCAATGTCATACGGTCGATAATCCGCATCAATTAAAGGATGAATGTCCGGCATGCGTAGCAGCGGCACGCTTTCATGATTGAGGTAGACCTTCGGCGTCATGACCTCATAGGTCGAGGAAGGTGGATGGTCCAGCATCCCGGCAAACGCGGCATGTTTGCCTTTTGCAGCCAGCACCGTACGAACAAAATTCAACCCATCGACATAAGGAAACAGCAGCGACCGTTGCAGCAGCAAGGGAGCGTTCGAGAGGACGGAGGAATCCGAATCGTCGCTCATCGCCTCGTTCATTTTGTCCACAACACCCGGCGCAGTCAGGATATTTTTTCCGCTGGGCGCAAGAGAATAGTCGAGAAAGACCGCCATTGCCTGCCCTTCCACCACAGCATCGCGCACGGTGTCTTCCTCATCGGTGGCGATATGGCGGTTGTCCTGCTTCACGTTTTTCGCGACGGTCTGGTCGCTCTGCGCGTCCCACTTTTCCAGGTGGATGTGCTGGTCCTGCAGCGCATGGGTCAACTCATGCGCCAGCACCGGCTTCTGCTCCTCCGGCGGAATCCAGTCCAGCAGATTTACTGTCTTCGTCTTGTCGTTGTAATAGCCTGCAATCTGCTCGCGCAGCAGCCGAATCAAAAACGGCTGGAGTTGAAAATCCCGGTCGAGCAGACCGAATTTCTTCAACACCAGTTCACTTCGTTGCAGCCGCTTTGCATCGCGGTCATCGTGCAACTGCTGCATCAAGTAGTGTTCCACTTCATCGCGAGTCACCAGGCTGCGCTTGACGGGATGCAGAATTGGAAGGCCCGTGTCCTGGCTGTCAAACTGCAAAATTGCATCGACGGAGCCGAAGAGCTGTTGGGCCTGCTCGGGCGTAATGTGCGTGGGCTGGTTCGCATTGGGCTGCGAAGGCTTGGACTGCGGTGCGCCTGCCTGCGAAGTGCTTCCCTGCGGCGCACTGGACTGCGGAGCACTAGACTGTGCGCTTAGCGGGAACAGCGTCCACCCGGCGCAAGTGAGAACCACGCCCACCCGTAATAGCCATGCGCGCCAGCATCCGCAAACACTCCTACGTCCCGCGATGCCGCGCGCCAGCAACGATATGTCTTTCTTCATGCAACCTCTTCCCAAACCTGCTTGTCCTTGCCCGACCGCTATAATTTTGAGTGTACCGTTGCGTGGATTGGCCGCGCACCCCACCAGCATGAGTCACCCCATCTCCAACCCGCTCGAAGTCCACTCTGGGAATCCCACGGCAGGAACGGCCGTCACTCCTTTGGCGGCTGCCTTGCAGGCATCTGCCTCTCTCAGGGACTATCGCGGCGCGCAGACTGCAAGTTTTTTTTCGAGCGCTTCGGAAGAACTGGCCGCACTGCTGACCCGCGCGGGCGTGTATGACCTAGGCTGGCGCACATTTCTTCGCTGCTCCGGTGAAGACCGCGTACGCTGGCTGAACGGCATGGTCACGAACTCCGTCAATGGCCTGGAAGAAAATTCCGGCTGTTACGCCTTCGTATTGAACGCCCAGGGCCGCATTCAAGGCGACATCGATATCTACCGGCGCGTCGATTCGCTGTGGCTCCAGACAGACCGCGCACAGATCGAGACGCTCGCAGCATTTCTCGACCACTACATCATCATGGACGACGTGGTGCTCGAACCCGCGCAGGGATGGACTGCCATCGGCATCGCCGGGCCAGATGCCGCGAACAAGCTTGCCGCTGTTGGCCTGCCGGTTGCCGCCCTTTCACCGATGCATCTCACCGAAGCGGTCTGGCGGGACCATCCCGTCGTCCTTGTTGCGGCGCACAGTCCGCGCGTGCCGCGTTATGAAATCTGGACCGCGCAAGATCGGGTGCTCGACTTATGGAAGATGCTCGTGGACGCGGGTGCTGCCCCGTGCGGCGCGGACGCGCTCGAACAATTGCGCATCCTCGAAGGGACGCCTGCATATTCCATCGACATCACCAACCGCGATTTACCGCAGGAAACCAACCAGATGCGCGCCCTGCACTTCGCCAAAGGCTGCTATCTCGGCCAGGAGATTGTGGAGCGAATTCGCTCGCGCGGCAACGTCCACCGCGCATTCAGAGGTTTTGTAGTGGAAAGCGGAGATCCCGCCGCGAAAACTCCAATACTTGCCGAGAGCCAACCGGTCGGCGAACTCACCAGCGTCGCCCGTATCTCAATTCCGGGAATCGGCGAAAAGGTGCTCGCGCTGGGCCATATTCGCCGGGAAGCATTGGACCGCAAGACTGGCCTGACCGCCGATGCCCAGCCCGTCACGCCCGCCGCGCTTCCATTTGACTTCGCCAGCACGGCAGTCCAGCCTTAAGAAGTGGCCGCATTTTGCAATCAACCAGTCGTAACCGAGAGAAGGAACAAGTTCCATGGCAGATAAAGAACCCCAGGTGACATTTACTGACCGCCGCAAAATCTCCTCCGATGGAGAAATCCGCCCGGAAGCCGCCGCCCAGAGCGAAGCGGACCGTCGTGAAGCCGACCGCAGAGATGCAGAGCGTCAAGAGGCAGCCCGGCGAGAAGCGGAAAAGCCCCCCGCCCGTCCAACCGCTGTGCCGCCCGCCCCAACGCCAATCAACGCCTTTGCCGGTAAATCGGCGGAATCGCATGCCGCCCAGCCAGATACGCAGGATAGCGCCATGCCCGAGGGGCCGACCGCGCAGGAGACTGCGGAATCGCATGCCGCCTATCGGCAGACCACGCAGCAGCTCGACGAGATGCTGCGCGCCAAAGCGCCGGACTCCACCCGCCTCGGCCCAGTGTCCTTCGAGCATCTGGTGCAGTCCATGTACATGACCGCCATGATGGGCCTCGGCGCAGGCACGCAGCCGGGAGAGAAGCCACGCATCGATCTGATGGGCGCGCGGCAGACCATCGATCTGCTGGGCGTGCTGGGAGAAAAGACCAAGGGCAACCTGAGCGCCGACGAGCAGCGGCTGCTCGAAAGCGCGCTGTTCGAGCTACGCATGATGTTTCTCGAAATCACGAACGCCATCGCGCGCAATGCGGCCAATCCAGGCCAGCAGCCCCCACCCAAGCGAAAATAGCGGAGGCGTGGGAAACGAATGCAGGCGGAGATCGTTCTTTTAGGCAGCGGCACTTCAATGGGCGTCCCGACCCTGGGATGCAACTGCCACGTCTGCACCTCCAGCGATCCGCGCGACCGCCGTACCCGGCCTTCGATCGCCATCGCCTTCCCCGATGGCGAGAAAACCCGGACGGTCCTCATCGATACCGGTCCCGACTTTCGCCAGCAGGCCCTTCGCGAAAATCTGCGCAGCATCGATGCCGTGCTCTATACGCACGCCCACGCCGACCACATCCTCGGCCTGGACGACCTGCGCCCGCTCAGCTTCAAGAACGCCGAAAAAATTCCCCTATATGCCGACCGGGTGACGGCGGACGTGCTGCGCCACATCTTTGAATACACCTTTTCCGAGAACAACCATTATCCTCACAAGGCCCGCGTCGCCCTCCATCCGTTGCAATCGAGCACGCATTTATTTGGCGCAGACTTTCTCAGCGTTCCGCTGTTGCATGGCGATCTCTCAACCGTTGGCTTCCGCTTCGGCACCGCCGCCTATCTGACGGACATGAGCGACATTCCCACATCGAGCTTTGCACTGCTCGAAGACCTCGACGTATTGATCCTCGACGCACTGCGCCGAACGCCGCATCCCAGCCACTCCAACCTGGAAACGTCCTTACAGTTTGTCGAGAAAATCCGTCCGCGCTGCGCCTACTTCACCCATATGTCGCACGACCTGGGACATGTGGAAACGGAAAGCGAATTGCCCCGACACGTCCGGCTGGCCTATGACGGCCTGCGCATTCCATTCGAGCTATGACCATGCAAATCTTCCGCTCGCTCCAGGAAATTCCCGCGCATTACGGCCCTTCCGTCGTCACCATCGGCAACTTCGATGGCGTGCATCGCGGACACCAGGCCGTTCTCTCGGAAGTGATCGAGCGGGCGCGGGCGCTCCATGCGCGCTCCGTGGCCGTGACCTTCGAGCCTCATCCCGCGCGCGTGCTGCGTCCGCAAACTCCGCTTCGCCTGATCACTCCACTGGAAGAAAAACTTACTTTGCTGGCGCAGACCAGCCTCGATGCCGTGCTTGTCCTTCCCTTCACCCATCGACTCTCCCGGCTGACCGCACCGGAGTTTGCGCGCGGCATCCTGCGGGACGTGCTGGGGGCCATCGAAGTCCAGGAGGGAGAAAATTTTCGCTTCGGCGCGGACGCCACCGCCGATGTCAGCGAGTTGGCAATTCTTGGAAAGGAATTGGGATTCCAGGCCCGCGTGCACCGGCCTACCTTGTGGCGGCGTATTGTAGTTTCGAGCAGCGTTGTCCGCGCCGTCATCGCGGACGGAAACATGCGTGCTGCGCGGCAGCTTCTTGGCCGGCCTTTTGAAATTATTTCAACGCCAGCGCCCGGCCGTGGTTACGGCTCGCGCTACACAGTGCCGACCATCAACCTCGCGAATTACACCGAGTTGCTTCCGGCCAATGGTGTCTACATCACCTGCCTGGCGGTGAACGGCGAACCCTTCCAGTCCGTCACCAACATCGGCAATCGACCTACATTCGGTAAAGATTCCTTAGCCGTCGAAAGCCATATTCTCAACTTTAATCCCATCGAACTAAAGGAACGCACGCCACTCCGGCTGCGCTTTCTCGACCGCATCCGGCCTGAGATTCAGTGGCCATCGCCCCAGGCGTTGAAGGAGCAAATTGACCGCGATATTTCCCGCGCCCGGCATTATTTCGCTTTGTTCGATGCTGTTTCGGGAATGACGCCGCGTTCGCTGGATAGTTAATGTTCGATTGAGCGGATTGACAGCTTGTGGCACACAGATGGCAAGCGAGCCATTCGGCCACACTAACCATCAATTCGTTCTAATGTGCCGCCTGCAGCACGGCGCCAAGACGGGATGTTGTGCCCTTCGTGGAGGATGTCGCGAACGAACCGACCGGGGCCGCAACCGGTCTTTCACCCGGAAAATTTTCGTCGGGATGGTCCGCAATCGCAGCGCGCATGAAGCCCATCCAGATTGGCAGCGCCGCTCGCGCGCCCGTTTCTTTGGGGCCAAGACTCTGGCGATCGTCGTAACCAACCCAGACCCCGCACGTCACAGAGGGCGAAAACCCAAGGAACCATGCATCCGTAAAATCGTTGGTTGTGCCCGTCTTCCCGCCCAGCGGATGATGCAATTGCCCGGCTGCCACGCCAGTACCCTGATGGATGACCGCCTCAAACAACTGCATCATCTCCCGCGCCGTCTTCGCGTCGGTAGCAACGTGGACGTCCGGCGTGTCCTCCCACAGCACCTCTTCATCTGCGGTCGTCACCTTATGTACAAAATGTGGTGTGAGGCGGATGCCATCATTCGGAAAGCTGCTGTAGGCGGCCACTTGTTCATACAGGCTGATGCCCGCCGCGCCCAGGGCAATGGGCAGGAAAGGCGGAATGTCTGAGGTGACGCCGAAACGATGCGCGGTCGCAATCACATTGCTGATCCCAAGCCGTTGCGCCAGTTTTAGAGCGGGAATGTTTCGCGAGTCCGCAAAGGCATGCAGCAGCGTGATGTTGCCCTGATAACGATTGTCGTAATCGTGCGGCGAGTACGCTCCAGAGGCCGTGTGAAATGTGACTGGCGCATCCAGGACCATGCTGTCCGGCTTGTCGCCGGCCTCCATAGCGGTGGTATAGACATACGCTTTGAACGATGACCCAGTCTGCCGCTGCGCCTGCATGGCACGGTCATACTGCGAAAGGTTGAAGTCGCGCCCGCCCACCATGGCGAGCACGTCGCCGCTGGCATTGTCGACCGCCATCAATGAGGCCTGCGCGCCGGAATCCTGCTCCAGCGAAGCGTGCAACACGCTGCCGCTATCGCCGCTCTGGGCCGGTAAAATGTGCACATACACGATATCGCCCGTCTTCAAAAAATCGCTGGCCAGCTTATCGTTCGTCCATGTCCAGTCCTCCGGTGCAAGAATCGCGCTCTGATGGTCGCCAACGCGCACCGTCACTTCATACGGCAACACCTCTGTCACTACGCCGTGAATATAGGCCCCTGGTGTCGGAGGAAGGACCCAATCTGGATGATGAAATGCATCCACCGAACTACCCGCCACAATCACATTCAGCAGATGCCCCTGCCAGCCTCGGCGTCGCTCGTAGGTGGCCAGTCCATCCAGCACGGCCTGGTTGGCGGCTTGCTGCAACTTCAAATCCAGTGTTGTGTCGACGCGCAGGCCGGACTGGTGCACCATGTCCGAGCCGAACCGTTGGTCCAGTTCTTTGCGCACCTCCTCGACAAACCACGGAGCTGCTGTATTCGGAGGCGGCTCAATGTGCAGCCCCAGCGGAGCCGCTTTGGCCTCCGACGCCTGTTGCGCCGTAATCACGCCATCTTCCAGCATGGCGTTCAACACGCGATTGCGGCGCTCCAAGGCCCGCTCCGAATGCGTAACCGGGGAGTAATACGATGGCCCACGCGGCAAAGCAGCCAATAACGCCGCTTCCGGTAGAGTCAAATCGCGCGCATGCTTGCTGAAGTAGTACTCCGATCCAGCCTCAAACCCATAAACACCCTGGCCCAGATAAATCTGGTTCACGTATAAAGTGAAAATCTGCTCCTTGGTAAAGTTCCGCTCAATCTGGATGGAAAGCAGCACTTCCTGCAATTTGCGGCGGAAGGATCTCTCCGGCGACAAAAAAAGATTTTTTGCCAATTGCATGGTGAGTGTCGAAGCACCCTGCGCACGCCGGTCCGCAGTCAGGTCGCGATACGCGGCCCCAATGACGCGAAAAAGATTGACGCCCCAGTGGCTTTCAAAATTCTTGTCCTCAATGGAAATCACAGCGTGCCGCAGTACGGGAGGGATGTCGTCATACCCGACCACAATGCGACGCTCCAGCGCAAACGAACCTATCTGCACGCCGTGAATGTCATACAACACCGTCGTTGTATTGGGCCGGTAGCGTTCCAGTTCCTGAATCTGCGGCAAGTCGACGGTATAGATCAGCAGCAGCCCGCAGAGCGAGCCGAACATTGCCGCCAGAATCGCCAGGACCGCGAACGCAGTCGAGCCTGCCAGTTTCTTACGCCGGCTGGAAGGCGGTCGGAAGTTCACGCGGCGCGTGTAGGAAGAGTGTGGCTGTGCTGGAGGTGTAAAGGTCAAGGACAGTCCCGATGCATGACGCCGCTAAAAAATACAGCAGTATGCCCCTATCCTAACGGCAGCGCGTGCGACTGCGCACGAGGAAACTTCCTGCAAATCTATTTGCAGCTTGTTCGGATGAGAGCAGATTGGAACACGCGGCAATACACCCGCTATCAACTAGGCGGCTTTCTCCTGCTTTAGAAGGGCCAACGCCTTGTCCAACTGGTCATCCGGTTGTGCGACCGATGGCTGCGCTGGCGGCTGCGCCGGAGTTGTAGCCGGGACGGTCGGTTTCGTCACCGGGCCGGACGTGGACTTGGCAGCCGACGGCGCGCCCATCCCAAATCCATTGTTCGCGGCCACCAATACGTTCGGCATCACCGCATCATGCTGGATCACTTTGCCGTCCGGCCCGCGATACTTGGCGACCGACAGAAACAGTACAGCGCCATCCGGCAAGGGGATCTGCTTTTGCACGGAGCCAGTACCGAACGTGCGGTCGCCCACCAACTGGGCGCGATTGTTGTCCTTGAGCGCAGCCGCTACGATCTCTGCCGGCCCGGCTGTGCCATGGTTCACCAGGACCATCAGCGGAGCAGCGGTAACAAAGTTCTTTGGTGCGGCAGTCCACGTCTGTTGTGGATACTTCTGTCCTTCGAGCGTCGCAATCGTGCCCGATTTGAGAAATGCATTCGCCAGTTGCACTGCGGGATCCATCTCGCCATCGACAACGTCGCGCAGATCGAGCAGAATTTTTTGCTGGCCCGTTTTTTGCACCTGGGCGATCCGCGCCAGCACCTCATCCACGCGATCTTTCTGCAGGTCGTAGGGCTTTAGATACAAAATGCTGCTGTTTTCATATTCATCCACATGCAGCACCGGATATTGTGGCAGCGTGCGCGTCAGCGTCATCGCGTTGGGCGTGGCGCTGGTCGGTTCGATCACGGAGAAGCTGACCTTCGTGCCCGGCTGGCCATCCAGCAATAACTCGATCATCTGGATCGGCATGACCCGCGTACTCTGATTGCCAATCGACTCGATCACGTCTCCATCGACGATCCCCGCTCTGTCGGCTGGACTGCCGGGAATCACAGAGACCACGGTCGCATATCCATAGCGCTTGGAAATGTCGACGCCAACCTGGGCCTTGATCTCACTTTGATGCGACTGATAGATCTTGAACTCTGCAGGCGTCAGATAACCGGAATCGGGATCGAGTCCTTCCAGCAATCCATGCAGCGATCCGATCGTGACGTCCTGGATATTCGGCGTGACGACATAATCGTTCTGGATGTGCTGCAACACTTCACTGTAGACTTCGATTTGCTGATAGGCGGTGGCGTCTGTGCCGGCGCTGACACCGCCAGGCAGAATGCCGCCAAGAAACACAAACACGACCAGCAGCACGGAGATGGCGAGAAGAGAAAGCTTGAGTGCTTTAGGCATACATTAAAGGCGCGGTTTGGCAAACAACCACTGGCCCCAGTGTACAACTTTCTCCCCGTCGCAATGGATATCCAGGGAAATACATGCTAAAGGCGCGAATGGAAAGGTAGAACATAGCTATATGGATAAAAGAGACTTCCTGAAAACCTCCAGTGTTTTCCTTGCCAGTGGTCTGCTGTCCCGCTATGCATCCGGCGACCTGCAAATCGAACCTCGAACCAACTGGGCTGGAAACTTCGCCTACCATACCGAACGGTTGTACGTTCCCCAAACCATCGGAGATGTGCAAAAGATCGCAAAGAGTTGCAGCAAGCTGAAGGCGCTCGGCACGCGCCATTCTTTCAATGGGATCGCCGACAGCAGCGCCAATCAAATCTCTTTGAAGCAATTTGATCGGATGGTTTTAGACCCCAAGGCGAGGACCATCACTGTCGGCGCGGGCGTCATCTACGGCCAGCTTGGCCCGTACCTCGACCAGCACGGCTACGCATTGCAGAACCTGGCTTCTTTGCCGCAGATTTCTGTCGTGGGCGCGTGCGCGACGGCGACGCATGGCTCCGGCAACGCGAACGGCAACCTTTCCACTGCTGTGACTGGAATGGAAATCGTTACCGCAAATGGCGAGTTGATCTCACTTTCCAAAGAGCGCGATGGCGACAAGTTTCCCGGAACCGTTGTCGGGCTGGGCGGCCTGGGCATCGTCACCAGCATCACGTTGAAGGTCGTACCTGCGTATCAAATGACGCAGGTCGTTTATGAGAATCTTTCGATGGACCACCTGCGCGGCCATCTGGAAGAAATCTTTGCCAGCGGCTACAGTGTTAGCCTGTTTACGAACTGGCAAGACCATCGCATCGCCCAGGTATGGATCAAGCGCCGCTATGAAACCGGCTCCAAGCCCGACCTGGCACCGGAATTTTTCGGCGCCAAACTCGCAACCCGGAAACTTCACCCGCTTCCAGGGCACTCGGCGGAAAGCTGCACCGAACAGATGGGCATTCCCGGCCCCTGGTATGACAGGCTCCCCCACTTCCGCATGGGCTTCGTTCCCAGCAGCGGCGCCGAACTGCAAACGGAATACTTCGTTCCTTGCGACAAAGGATACGAAGCCATTCTGGCCGTCGAACAACTACGCGACCAGATCACTCCGCATCTTTTTATCACCGAACTGCGCACCATTGCTGCGGACGATCTTTGGATGAGTCCCTGCTACGAACGGCCCTCCATGACCCTGCACTTTACCTGGAAGCCGGAATGGCCTGCGGTCAAAAAGGTGCTTCCCTTGATTGAAGCGAAGCTGGCTCCTTTCCACGCCAGGCCGCACTGGGCCAAGCTGTTTACCATGCCGCCGTCAACAATCCAACCCATGTACGCCAAGCTGCCCGAGTATCGAGCGCTGCTCGACCATTACGATCCTGGCGGAAAATTCCACAATCAATTTCTCCGCACCAATATCTACGGTGCTTGAGTGCCTCAGTTTGAGGTGGAAAACGATGCAAATCTGGTGGCGGCGAGTGGAATCGAACCACCGACCTACGGGTTATGAGTCCGTCGCTCTAACCATCTGAGCTACGCCGCCAGTAAGGGAAATTGCTGCATCGCGATGACGGAGAGACCACGCATCGAGGGCTGCGGCAGAGCAAGCGCTCCCAAATCCGCAGCAGGCATTATTGTAGCGCATGCCCACGTCCCGGATGAGATTCTGCTGCTTCCATTCGCAGTAGGATTCCATCTCCAGGCAGAGTGCCACAGATGGATCAGACGTATTCGCGCTCTTTGCCGCGAATCTGCTTGTACCGGGCGAAGGCTTGCCGATCGTTTTCCAGCCCGAGCACGGTGCGCAGCGTCGAGCCGCGATAGGTGTGCGCAGCCATTTTCATTGCGTTGCGCGCAACGAACCACGGATCATGCAGGAACACGCTGGGCAGGTGGCGCGTCTTCATCCCGCGCTCAGCCTTCCAGCGTAGATACTCGATCTCGTCGGCGGACATGTTCTCATTGTGCACGACTGAAGTGGTCCCATCGTACTCTTCAAATCGCTCGTGTTCGATGAGTCCGCGGCGGCGAAAATCGTCCGTCATGGGTGTGCGAGGATATGGCGTCGGATGCTGAATATACGGCCAGTCCACATACTTGCGCGCAAAGGCGAGGTTCGCCTCGATCGACTCCACCGTATCGTTCGGACTGCCGACGATAAGCCCTCCCACGACGTAGATGCCGTTGCGATGCAGATACTCGATCGCTTGCAGCGTTGCATTGCCGGTACTGTGCCCATTCACGCGGGCCGTGTTCTTTGCACTCGCCTGCAGCAGCTTCAGGTCGCTCTCCAGAATGTTCTCGATTCCCAGAAACACGTAGCGAAATCCAGCACGCTTCATCAGAGGGGCCAACTGCTCTCCATGGTTGGCGATTGCCGAAGTCATGCCTTGAAGAAAGTAGTCGAGGGTATGGAGACCGGCCTCAATGATCGCATTGCAGAGCGCTTCAAAACGGCGCACGTTCAGCGTGATGTTGTCATCGACCAGGAAAAGCGTACGCGCTCCGTGCTCCTTGGCGTCTCGAATGTCGGCGATCACACGGTCGAAGGAGTAAGTGTGAAAATTGCGTCCGCGCATTTCAATGATGGAGCAGAAGCTACAGTCATAGGTGCAGCCGCGCGATGTCTCGATCACATCGACCTGCCGCCCCAGCATCGTGTACCCCTCCAACACCCGCGCGCTTCGATTTGGCAGACGGATCTCCTCGCTCTCCAGCAGGCTCGGCGCGCGCAACTGGTTGTGAATCCATCGCCCTTCATGTCGATGCGACAGGCCAGAAATAAAGTGCATGTCGCCGTGCCCTTCCAGCGCACGCGTCAGTTCACGGAATGTGACCTCTCCCTCACCGCGCACGATGAAGTCGATTGGCATGGCGAGGTATGCCTCAGACGCCAGGCTGGGATCATACCCGCCGACTACGATCTTGGCGTCCGGTTTCAGGCGGCGAATCAGATGTATAATGCGTTCGGCGGTCCTGCGCTGGAACGTCATGACCGAGAGTCCAACGACCTGAGGATCAAGCTCCTGGACCAGACGCGTTACCGTCTCCCGTACGCGTCGCTGGCACAGGATGAGATCGGCGACCGCCACTCTGTGGTGCCCATCGACGTTGCCCGCCAGCGAGCTTAACGCCCCGTTCGGCATGCGGATCACAATCGAAGGCATATGCTCAAACGAATCCGGCATCGACAATAGCAATATGTTCATAGGGTCTCCCCTGCTATATCCGGCTGCGCTGTATTGTACCGCCGAATATCCGCATCGGGCGTAGACAGTTAAGCTGGACGCTCGGGAAATTAGTTTCGGCGGCCAGGCTGGGTTGGCCCCGCATGGCCTGTCATCCGCGCCAGCAATTCTGGATTCTAGAGCCGATTGATGGTTAACGTAGCTCAATGACAAAATGAGTCATTCTTGTATCTATCAGGGCAGCGGCAGGGATGTAGGAAACT
>DAHUZH010000329.1 GCA_027306695.1 Acidobacteriaceae bacterium | reverse complement strand
ATCTTGCAATTACGTGAAAATTCTTGCCAGCCCGCCGTGCGCTACTAGCGCGTTTTCAAAGATCGGCGAATGTTATGGGCGCCCCATCCTAGCGAAGCCGGGGTCCCCTACGAGCGTAGCTCGGTGGGGTGGGAAGCTAGGGTGGGACAGTATGAGGCTCGCACCACAATGAAAAAATTCTTAAGCCACTGCCTTCTTTTGCGTCGAAGTAGAAACGTCTTATCGTTGCGAGCGCGGCTTGCGGGCGCGAATCTTGAAGCGGATCGGAGAGCCCTCAAAGCCGAAGGCCTCGCGAATCTGGTTCTCCAGAAAACGCTCGTAAGAAAAATGCAGTTTTACGTCGCGGTCCGTGAACAGCACTAAGGTCGGCGGCGCGACCCCGGCCTGCGTCATATATAGGATGCGCATGCGTCGGGACATCGGCACCGGCGCGCGCTCAAAGTCCACGCGCTCCAGAAAGCGGTTCATCTGGCCGGTCCCGAAAGGCTGCTGGAAAAGCACCTTCAGGCCATCATATGGCGAGATGCCGAAGAATATCTGGTACATTTTCCCGGATTTCTTGGCGTTCTCAAATATGAAGAAGGGTTTTCCCTTTGCATACTGTGAGGATGGCCTCTGCGGTACAAGGAAGCCATG
>DAHUZH010000328.1 GCA_027306695.1 Acidobacteriaceae bacterium | reverse complement strand
AAGGCGGGCGTGGAAGGCAGCCCGTCTCACATTCATGCGCCGCTGATCGCCTGGAGCAAGGAGCGCATCATCCGCGAGGGCACCGTGCTCGGCGTCGATTACGGCATGACGGTCTCGTGCTACCAGGCGGATGCTCAGGGCCGTGCCTGCGGCCGATGCGACTCGTGTCGGCTGCGGCGGGCCGGCTTCGAGGCGGCCGGCGTCGCGGATCCCACGCGCTACCAGTAACGGGCGCATCCGGGTATCATGCGCACCCCTGCGGTGCCCGATCCGGGACCCTGGCCGCAACCCCTGTGGGGCGTTAGCTCAGTCGGTAGAGCATCGGACTTTTAATCCGCTGGTCGACGGTTCGATTCCGTCACGCCCCATAATAAAATCAATGAGATAGACGTTTCCCCTCATAGTCCGTTGTGCGCCAGAGGCCTTTCGTTGCCGAATGGTTGCCGTTTCTCACACGCTAGATTGCCCTGGCCGGTCAACGCCAGCGGGGTGAGCGTTGCGACAGACCGGCGGCGTAGACTACGAGGCAGAGCAACAGGGCGGAACGTTGGGGGGGGGCTTCGTGCCATGTTCGAGGAACGCGAGCAAGGTTCGGGCGTAGATGAAGCGGAAGAAGAAGCTAAACGCTTGTGGCACC
>DAHUZH010000327.1 GCA_027306695.1 Acidobacteriaceae bacterium | reverse complement strand
CTGCCCCGCGCGAATCGCCGCCGTATAACCAGCCGGCCCGCCGCCAATGATGGCCACGTCATAAATTGTCTCTGCCAAGGGATGCTCCGTTCCAAGTGTGGATATTGGATGCCCGAGGACATGCCCCGGAACCAAACAGATGATTTTACGGCATATCCCGGACACAGCACTAAAAGGTCCAGTCGTAGGAGTGCTTTCCAAGCTCGTCAACCGATTCGACGGGTTGCATCTCTTTCCATCGTGGGTTCATCTTTAGGAATAGATGTCTTTTCTTCATCCCCGTCTTCACCATTTAGTGATACGCTTATGATCCGAGCAGTACCTTATGGTCGACTAGCCGTCAATTAACTGAAGAATACGCATTTATGGAGATAAACATGAATGGAACTCAGTTGGAAAGAGTTCTTAACTTAATCGATGCTAATCTTGCGCTGAATCGCGATGAGATTATTCGATACATCCAAGACCACGAAACTGAAATCGTCGAGCAGATGGATAAATATGGAAAAATCGAAATTCCAACTTCAGTTGGGCGTGTCACCATCCTCAAAAATCAAATAGCCGCTTAATTGTGCTCGCCCTCTATCTGACTTTTCTCATTGGGGCATACCTGCTTGGCCCAGATTTGCTTTCCCGATGGGTC
>DAHUZH010000326.1 GCA_027306695.1 Acidobacteriaceae bacterium | reverse complement strand
CTGCCAGAAGGTTTCGGGCAACGGAACTGTAAATGTCATATTCCCGAGCGCGAGCATTGAAGTGAGCGGTCCTGTGAGTTGCTACACGAGCAAAGCGGATAGTGGAAACGAGATCTCGCGTCACTTTTGCCCAACGTGCGGGTGCCATCTGTTTGCAAGCTCCTCTGCAAGTCCACAGTATCGCGTCGTGCGCTTGGGTACCCTGGACGATCCGTCTTCGATCAAGCCCCAGATCAATATGTGGGCGTCAAGTGCGCCAAGCTGGGCATGCCTGGACCCGGCCCTAAAGTCCGAGGCGCGGCAGCCTGCACCACTCAGCCAACCGCCATCGTCAGCGAGTGCGGTGTAACACCTCGCTCAACCGGACCCGCTACGGCGCTTGCCTCCGCGGTCGGCTAGCTCGAATATATGGCCCCCCCTGCGTTGCAAGCGCGTCGTCGTCTCTGGATGCAAGATCGGACTGCAGACAATATATCCGGCCTCGTGGTGCGTCCGTGGACGCAGGCCCTGATGATATTCGCTCGCAGGAGCCTCGCAACTTTGTCGGTGTCTGAGCCACCGCTCGGGCTATCAGGCTTATCCTGCGCCGGTCTGACCTGTTTCCATCAGCGACTACGCTCTCGCAATTCCTGGCGGGTGATACCTCCTCGATCTCGACC
>DAHUZH010000325.1 GCA_027306695.1 Acidobacteriaceae bacterium | reverse complement strand
ATAAGGGCTGCATCATGCGGCGCTGCCGCTGCCAAAGCTCGCCCTCGCTCGTCATGATGCCAAGACCCAGGAGCACCCTAATCCGATCGCGATCGACACCCTTGACGTAATTCCGATGGTTGGTGACGAGGACGCGTTTGACGTCCTCCGGCCGATGAATCACATAGGCGTATCGCCGTCGTGCGGGCATATAGAGTCGGTAGATGTCCCCGTGGCGCGCGAATAATTCGCTCATGTGCTCGAGAACGTGTGGCGCACCGATATCGAAGCGGATTTCCGCCTCGGGAGGCAAATGCTGTTCGGAGGGAATCGAGGGCATGGGTTCCTCTGAAGGGGTCCCTACGCAGCGGACCTCATGGATGGGTTTTGATTGACGTGTTGCATTCTGCGCGCATACTCGTTGGGCGACAACTACGGTGACACAGGGGAATTTTGCGAGGGCTCATCGATCGGATGGCGCAACCGTTCACCGGCGTGAACCGCGCCGGGTTTCCCGAAGTCTCCAATTCTTGAGAGGATGGAGCAATGGGAACCCCAGCAAAGAAATATTCACCTGAAGTACGTGATCGAGCAGTGCGCCTGCGCGTCTGGGATGAGAACTTCCGGGTGTACGGTGCGCGCAAGGTCTGGCGGCAGCTGCACCGCGAAGGCATTTCGGTC
>DAHUZH010000324.1 GCA_027306695.1 Acidobacteriaceae bacterium | reverse complement strand
GCGAAGCCACTGTTTGAATTGCCCTTCGATGCTCTCGACGACTTCATCCAGCTTCGGGAAGTACCGGTTATGCAGACATTGCCGCCGGGTGAGCTTCCAAACCCGCTCGATCGGGTTCAGGTCCGGCGAGTAGGCTGGAAGATAGTCGAGAGCGAATTTGCCCTGATGTTTCTCCCGCCAGCTTCGATGCATCCTGGCATGGCGATAGCGGGCATTGTCGGCAATCACGACCACCCGTCGCGTCCCATTGGCGCTGACGCGATAGAGAGCTTTCGGGAAGGCAAAGAAAGTTGCGCCGTTGAACTTGTCCGTCTCGCGATGGAAGAAGAATTTGCCGTCGCGAAGCCGTACCGCGCCATAGTAGCCTACGCTGCGGCGCGTCGGATGGCGGAGCAGAATCGGCTTCTTGGTCTCCGGCGGAATCCACATCCGGCAGCGCGAACCATGTTGCTGAAAGTGCACTTCGTCGATGGCCCACGGATCCACGGTTGCGTTTGCCATCGGTGCCTGGAGTTTTTTTTATGCTCCTTTTGCCGTTCCGGGTCTGCTTGCGCGATCATGGTGCGCGGCTTGCGCAAACGGAATCCAAACTGTCGAAACAGCCTCTGGCACTGGCGCACGCCCAATCGCGCTCCATGCTTTCGCTTGATCCATGCGGCCAG
>DAHUZH010000323.1 GCA_027306695.1 Acidobacteriaceae bacterium | reverse complement strand
CGGATCGCGACATCGCCGCAGGCCGCTACCGGGGGCCGCTGCACGGCATCCCCTGGGGCGCGAAGGATCTGCTCGATACGGCCGGCATCCGCACCACCTACGGCGCTGAGCCGTTTAAAGTCCCCCGTAGGGGATCCGTAAATCCCTCGCCTTTAGGCGACGGGAGGGTCGGCTGGATATATCATCAGAACGATGAAGGACTACAAGAGCAGCAGCCATGCGGTTTGGGACTGCAAGTACCACCTGGTGTGGATTACGAAGTACCGGTACCCGGTTTTGGTAGGGGATGTCGGGCTGCGGGCCAGAGAGCTCTTGCGGGAGATCGCTCGGAGTCTGGAGATGACGATCTACGCTGGGGCTATCAATCGAGACCACGTGCATGTGCTCGTATCGATACCGCCGCAAGTGTCGGTGTCGCGAGCCGTACAATTTCTGAAGGGGAAGAGCTCGCATAGACTGCTGAGCGAATTTGGGGCGCTGAGAAAGCGGTACTGGGGGCAGCATTTGTGGGCACGGGGTTACTGGGTGGCATCGAGCGGAAATGTGACCGATGAGGTATGGCAGAAATACATCGAGAATCAAGTACCTGAGGAGCCGGATGACAAGGGAGTGTCTGGTTTTTTGTGTTTGAGGCGGTTTTAAAATCTCCTGCCACAACGGCCGG
>DAHUZH010000322.1 GCA_027306695.1 Acidobacteriaceae bacterium | reverse complement strand
AAGCTCCGACGGCCGATTTACCGAAAGACGGCCTCATACGGGCACTTTGGGCGGAACGAAGAGGACTTTACCTGGGAAAAGCTTGACATGGCCGAAAGTCTCCGACGTGAAGCGGAAAGACTGGCCTGACTTTCACTGAAACCACTCTTTAGAACAGACGGGAGCCAATGAATGAAGTGTGACATCAAGGATAAAAAGCTGGCGGCCATAGGCGCGAGCCGGATCGAATGGGCCAGCCGGGACATGCCTGTCCTGGCCAAAATTGCCAAAGACTTTGCCAAGACCAGGCCTCTCAAGGGCGTCAAGGTGGCCGCCTGCCTTCATGTGACCAGCGAGACCGCCAATCTGATGAAAACTCTCAAGGCGGGTGGAGCCGATGTCATGCTGTGTGCCTCCAATCCACTGTCGACGCAGGACGATGTCGCCGCCTCCCTGGTGGTCAACGATGGCATCCCGGTTTTTGCCATCAAGGGGGAGGATCATGATACCTATTACAGCCATATCAGGGCGGTCCTTGAAGTGAAACCCCAGATCACGATGGACGACGGGGCGGATCTCGTGTCCATGCTCCACTCCGATCTCAAGGCGCTTCTTCCCTATGTCATCGGCGGGACGGAAGAGACGACAACGGGGGTGATCCGGCTCAAGGCCATGGCCAAAAACAAG
>DAHUZH010000321.1 GCA_027306695.1 Acidobacteriaceae bacterium | reverse complement strand
ACCGAGGGGATGAAGTACCGCAACCTCCTCGGCGCGACGCTCGCTGACTATTTCGATCGCGACGAGTTCTACCGGCGCTTCGAGCGCGGGGAGTTCGGGCGGATCGAGGCGGTGTTTCACGAGGGCGCCTGCTCCGACACCATGGAGCACAACGGCCGGTACATGCTCGAGAACAACTACCGCTGCTCCAAGGGCCTGCTCGATGCCTGCCAGGCCCAGGGCACGCGGCTCCTGTACGCCTCCTCGGCGGCCACTTACGGGGACAGCTCGGAGTTTCGCGAGTCGCCCGAGTGCGAGCGGCCGCTCAACGTCTACGGCTACTCGAAACTGCTCTTCGACAACGTCGTGCGCCGGATGCTCCCGACTGCGCGCCACCAGGTGGCCGGCTTTCGCTACTTCAACGTCTACGGCCCGCGCGAGCAGCACAAGGGCCGCATGGCCTCGGTGGCCTGCCATCACTTCGAGCAGCTGCGCGAGTGCGGCAAGGTCAAGCTCTTCGGCGAGTACGGCGGCTACGGCCCGGGCGAGCAGACGCGGGATTTCGTGTATGTCGAGGACGTGGTGGCGGTGAACCTGTGGTTCCTGCGCCATCCCGGGCGCAGCGGGGTCTTCAACGTCGGCTCGGGGCGCTCGCAGCCCTTCAACGATGTCGCCCATGCCACGATC
>DAHUZH010000320.1 GCA_027306695.1 Acidobacteriaceae bacterium | reverse complement strand
ATCGGCCATAAGTGAAACCTTCTGATGGAATAGAGACCGTGCGCAAGGGACAGGCTGTTCGTGTAAAGCGGAAGGGGACGCTTTACGACAACGCCTAAGTCCTTGGTAAAGATCATTCCCGGGGTTTTGTGACGACGGCCCGTTAGTGTTGACATTCCCGGAGAACATACCTACAATTCAGCGGTGATCTTGCGTCGGTCACGAAAACAAGGGATAGCACGCGCTTCGATGCGGCATTCAAAGGTCTTTGCTTGGAGGGATTGACCGTTTGTCGTATGAAAGGATCTCAGGGGGCCGTAGCTCAGTTGGTTAGAGCGCTGGCCTGTCACGCCAGAGGTCGCGGGTTCGAGCCCCGTCGGCCCCGCCATATATGTGGGTCCCTTCCTTTCATTTCCTGTCCGTTTATTGAATCGGTCCGATTTGCTTGTCTTGATGCCGCGGTAAGTCCGGCGGTTTTGGAGAGCCAATTCGCTTGCCGTATCCTCTTTCCTTGGAATGGCCGTCCTTTCGACCTCGGCCTTCGAGTTTTTCCATCTCCTGACCTAAGGAATCTGCCCAATGAACCTTTTTACTTTTATGAACCAGATCAGCCTTCTTGCCGAAGCTGTTCTGGGGTTCCTGCTCTTCCTGTCCTCTCTGAGTTGGGGGGTCATATTTTATAAGTGGTACATTA
>DAHUZH010000031.1:7781-33477 GCA_027306695.1 Acidobacteriaceae bacterium | reverse complement strand
GCGATCCTCCCCTGGATTCTTTCCATTCTCTGAGCGGCGGCCTGATGGTACTCGGAGTCGAGTTCGATCCCGATATACCTCCGGCCTGTCAGCAGGGCTGCCGCACAACTCGATGCCGAGCCGCAGAAGGAATCGAGCACCAACTCACCCGGCAGCGTAAACGCACGAACCAACGGCGCGAGCGACACTACTGCCTTTTGTGTTGGATGGAGTGCGTTCCCGGTATAGATCAGACGCTGCACATCCGGCAGCGGAGATTGCGGCAGCGGTGGATTACCCTTCGCCAGCAGGTATGCCTGCTCATGCTGGCACTTCATGAATTTCACGCTGGATGTGTAGGACTTACGGAACACGAAATGTCCTACGGGGCGGAAACCTGCACTGCGCCATGCATCGAGGAAATGATCTGCGCGCGGCCATCCGTAGAAACATACCATCAGGCGATTCTGCTTCAGCACCCGGAACGCCTCGGCCATGGCGGGTTTGAGCCAGTTATCGCCCCGGTCATTCTGGAGAGTGCGGCCGTTTCGGTCGCGATAATTCACCAGATACGGCGGATCGGTCAGGATGAAGTCGATGCTGTTTGCCGGGAGACTGTGCATCGCGGTAACGCAGTCGCCATGCAGGATGCGGTTGACGGGAACTTCGCTGATGATCGGATTGGTTCTGTATTCGCTCATGATATTTTCTCCGTTTCTGAATCCCGATCTCTCGGGTCATTCTGCGCGAAGCGATGCGAGTGGGCGAGGCTCCCAAGGTCAAGGCACGCATTCCTGGAGGGTGCCCTTCAGGGAGGAGCCAGGACCCGGAGGGCGGCGCAGCCGAAGCAGAGGGCCGCTGTGCCGCAGGGCGACGGTTAAGCCCCGAAGCAATGACCGAGGGAGCGGCGTTCCAGAACGGAGATAGAGCGGTACAGGTAAAGACTGGAATTCACCGGCTACCGAGACTGCGGAGAAATGCCTGAATGACATCGAGAGCTTCGTACATGTCTGGAGACATCCGGCATTCCTGTGCCAGAGATGCGAATGGCTTCAGCCAATCTTGCGGAGGCGGTGTTAGCTCTGCTGGGACTGCATGGGTATTTCGCCTGTCGAAGGTCCACCGGATAGCATCCGCCGTTCTTGCGGTGGACAACTCCTGAGATTGCAGCAAGAGCGCCATATCAACCAGATCTTTCACGCGAGTGTTCGGTGTCTGCCGGTGCAGCGTATAGGCGTGAAGCTTTTCGGCAAAGTGTTGCTCGCGAGAAATCATGGTGATTTGCGGACTGCCGATACCGGCAAACTGAAGCCACGGACGGCACTCGACAGTTTCCAGCGGTTCGATGATTACGTCGCCTACACCTACATCGAGATGGAACCGCGCAAAAGTCCGCGCATCCATGCGTGCTTCGATGGGATAGCGCGCTCCACCATACGGTGCGCCATCCAAGTCCATCGTGGGAGCGCCAATCAGATATTCGAGCCAGTCTCCGAGCTGCTGATTGGCGGCGTCTTGTAGCATTTCGCGGATGGCTGAGTTCGTTTGCTCAGAGTTATCCGATGTGAAAACGGCCTTCTGGATTGTCAGATCGATATCGACCGTCGAACGAGCCGCTTGCAAGCGAAGCTCAAGAGCGTACCCTCCCTTCAAAGTCCAAGGCGCATGGTCCGTATGAAATAGTCGGGCGAGCAGCCGATCAAATGCTACTTGACGACGCAGGCGGTTGATATCTGTCTGCTCTGCCTGGGCAATCTGCTTCAGACGCTCTTCCAGTGCCCTCCTGAAAGCTCCGGCGCTTGCATACGATCTGGGTTGTTTTTCCGTCATGCGACATGACGCAGCACATCGTGAACCATTTTTTGCATGGGTGGCGGAGTTTTCAGGCTGCGGAGCTGTTGCCGGGTAATCAGACCTTTTTGGACAGCCTGACGCAGGGCCTGCCGGATGAAGCCATGCTCGACATCGCCCGCTTCCATCACATCGATAATCGTGCGCAGTGGGCGAGTGAATCTGAAACCCTGGGACATCTGGACATCGCGTTCCGGCAGGTCGGCATAATGCAGGACAAGCACACCAGGAATTTCGCTGTTCCGCCGAAAGCGCCGAGGAACGGTCATGTGCAGCTTGGCAGGATTCAGATCGGACAGTTCATGAAGACTGAGGGCAGTTTGATGGCTAAAGACCCCTTCGGCCTCCTCATTGCGATTTCGCGACCAGAGTCCCCACAGGGCTAGATCGGGATGGTCTGTGGACGGAAACTGCGCAAGCCTGTAAATCCCTCGGTGTTCCCGCATCCAGTTGCCCGCCTGGACATGGTAAGGGTGCGTATTCTCGGCAAAACCCGCAGTCTTGGCCTGCTTCGTCGTGAAGAAGCCCTGCTGGATTTCGGCGATCTCATACAGGCGGCGGGACGCTTCTGTGCGTGGCTGCATCATGTCACAATACTACAACTATTTTGTAGTATTGTGCAATACGTATGCAATACGTATGTATATTGATAGACGCGAGACCCTCCCCATCCAGCAATTGATAATAAAATAGAACACCACTTCTGCCCGGTACAGCAGTACATCTACCACAGACCGGTCTCCGGCCCCAGGTAACCAATCATTCGGTCCGTCCCTCCGGTACCTTACTAGGCGTTGGCATACGCTAGAGACCCTATATTAGAAACTTCCCGCTTGACTCTGTAGCCGACTACAGAGTTTATGCTAACGCTATGGATGGTTTGACGAGAAGCCAGCTCGCGCAGCGCGCTCAAGTGAATCTGGAAACGATTCGTTTCTATGAAGAGGAGGGATTGCTCCCTCCCGCGCCCAGAACGGCATCCGGTTATCGGAAGTTTTCAGAGACCACAGTGGAGAGATTGGCGTTTGTGAAGCGCGCCAAAGCTCTCGGGTTTTCTTTGGAAGAAATTCGCGAGCTTCTTGTCTTTCAGGATGAGCATGTTGACGCATGTGCCGAGGTAAGAGATCTGTTACGGAACAAATTAGCGGCTGTCCGCGACAAGCAAGCAGATCTAGAGAAATTGGAAGCTCATTTAAATAAAGCTTTGCGCAAATGCAATCAGGCGTTGAAGCAACAATCGCAACATCCAGAGGGCTGCCCCGTTCTCAAGCAAATAGCCGATCTGAATCCACAGAATGGAAAGAGGTAGAACGATGGAGGTCGAGGTTTTCTATTTTGAAGATTGTCCTAACCACCTTCCGACATTGGAGCGAATCAAGGAGGTCTTGCAAGAGGAGGGTTATGACGCAAAACTCAGAGAGGTTTTGGTACCCGACGTGCAAACCGCGCAATATATCGGTTTTCTTGGCTCGCCTACGGTTCGCATCGATGGCATCGATATTGAACCGACGGCCCGGGAACGAAAGGATTTCGGTTTGATGTGTCGCAGATATTCGGAGGGTATTCCTTCGTACGAACTTATCCGGACCGCCATCCGGTCAGCAGTGGTAACTGGAGGACAGCGAAATGAATAAAACACCTGTCGTGATTGGCTCATCGCTCAGTGCGGTCAGTTCGAGTCTAGTCGCGGTTGCCGCTAGTTTGTGTTGCGTTGGTCCCGCAGTGTTTGCCGTTCTGGGCACTAGCGGCGTGCTGGCAGCTGCAAGACTCGCACCTTATCGGCCTTACTTCATCCTGGGATCCGTGCTGTTGTTGGGCCTCGGATTCTGGATGGCCTATCGTCCGCAAGGAGGATGTCTTGGAAAGACCTGCACAACGCCAACCGCCAAGGTCACTCGATTCCTTCTGTGGTTTGCCGCTTTCGTTACGGCAGTAGCCATCCTTGTTCCCAACTTCGTGCGTGGGTAACCATGCTTACAAATTCATAAGTAGAGGCACCTATGAACAAGTCTGCTCTCATTCCGGCGACGGCATTGCTTCTGAGCTTGGCTGCATGCACGCGGTTGAAGCCGGCAAGCTCTTACCAGGTGCTGGGCAATGCCCCGGCTGCTGTGCGAACAGCGTTTAATGCGGATGCCGGCAAGGTGAGAGTGCTGATGCTGGTATCTCCGACCTGCGGCGCTTGCTTGAACGGTGCTGCTGAAGTTTCAGAACAACTCTTGAAGATCGAGCACGGCAAAGATGCCTCGCTGTATGTAGTGTGGGTACCACGGCTTGGCGCGCACGAAAAGGATGTTTCCTCTGCAACCCGAGTCGTTGCCGCTGCCTGGGCCAAACAATATTGGGATGGCAACGACCTGCTGGGCGAACAGTGCAAACAAGTGCTGGGCTGGAACGATAATGCCTGGGATGTCTATATGCTTTACGGCCCGAAAGCGCTGTGGATAGGAGATTTGGCGCCCGCGCCCGATTTCTTCATGCACCAGGATAATGAGAAGGGACCGCGCCTAGACGCGACGGTATTTGGCTCCAGGATTAAACAGGCGCTTCAACAGCAGTAGCTGCTTAAGGCTTGGCTCCGAAAGTCTCACTGGACGCTTGCGATACAGATTGCCCTGATTGATTTGCTGCTCAATTTTTGAGCAGAGTATATTAAGGTGAGACATGCTTAAACGCCCAATCCACGCAGGCTCACCAACACGGCTCAGCCGGGGGCAACGTGTTGTCGCGTGTTTATTGCTTGTCATGGTGGTTGGGTTCCTCGTGGTCAATCCGTTGTGGGAGTGCCATGACCACATGGACACCCTACGACATCTGGGGCCCAATGGAATTCTGGTGATGTTCCTGTTGTTCGCTTGTGCGGGAATCACCCTGTTTAAGTCGCTGCGCTGGTGTCGCCCTAACGGATCGCGACTTTTGCCGCTCAACCTAAAGTTGTTCGCCACCCATCAGCGACACACACATGGCCTGCTTCCATCGATTTCTTCCGCCGACTTACTTCTACCTCTCCGCATTTAGCCATCCTTAGTACCCCTGCGCCCAAAATCCTCATGAATCCGTAGTACACACGCGCTTTTCTGCGCCCGGATTCTTTTCAGGCGAACATCGGCCATCGATGTAGAGGCAGGAGTTAAAGGATGACTACATTTTATTGTTTGCATTTCAGTATGCGCTGGACACGACGGCGCGTACTGGCTGCGGTTTGGCTGCTGTTTAGCGCGGGAGGGTTGCTTGCGAGAGGACAGTCCGCCAGCGCAGGGTACGTGACCGTGCAGTTGAGCGCAGTGACTCCTCATCTCGAAGCTTACGGTCAAGTCGAACCCATTACAGTGTTGCCTGTGAGCGCCGCGCAAGCGGGAGTGATCGCCGGACTCAAGGCTTTACCGGGGATGCATGTCCGGGCAGGACAGGAGTTGGCGCATCTCAATGGACCGGAAATAACCGCTCTGCTGTTGCAGAGCGAGGCTGACGTGCGAAGCGCGCAGGCCCAACTCAACGCCACGCAGAAATCGCTGGCGATCCAGAAGCAGCAACTGGCGGCACATCTGAGTACGCGGCAGGTGGTTCATCAAGCCGAAAGCGCGGTGGCCCAGGCACAGAGGACTTTCGACAACGCTGAATCGCGCCTACAAGCTGTACACCAGATGATGACTCTATCCGCGCCCGCGAGCGCCACGGTGCTTGCGGTAAACGCTACGGATGGTGAACTCGTGAGTGTCGGCCAGCCAATTCTCATGTTGCAGACAGCGAACCGGTTGTGGCTCAAGGCTTCGTACTACGGAGCGGACCTCACGGCGATTCGAGTTGGGATGACGGGCAGTTTTTCGCCCTCCGACAGCGGGGAATCTGTTCCTGTGAAAGTCAGTGCAGTTTTCGGCTCGCTGATGACTGGCGGAGGCGAATCGATTGCTTTGGTTACCACAGCGCCGAAATCGCGATGGATCAATGGCGAATTCGGTACCGTGACGCTGAACTCACCGCAGCGCAAACTGGTCGCAGTTCCGACGCGGTCTCTCATCCTCGATCAGGGGAAGTGGTGGGTGATGGTGCATACATCACAAGGCGACCACCCGCAGGCCGTGGTGCCGGGACTCGCTCGCGGCTGGCAGACTTTTCTTGAGCGTGGATTGGAACCGGGTGCGCAGGTGGTAGTCGAAAATGCCTATCTGCTGTTTCATCGCGGCATCTCCCAGAGCTACCAAACGCCGGACTGACAATTATGACGGAGACACAAAATACTTTTCGGCGATTGCTGCTACAGCCCTTGTTCTGGGTGCTGATTTACGGCGCACTCATCGCATACGGGGCTTACGCTTTTTGGAAAATTCCCGTCGAAGTGCTGCCACGGTTCAATTTTCCGCAGATCAGTGTCATTACTCACCAACCCGGCGCCACCGCATCGGAACTGGAGACGCAGGTGGCATGGCCGCTCGAAGGCGAGATTCTGGCGCTACCAAATCTGGTGAACGTGCGTTCTACGATGGGCAACGGGACGGTGGAAACCGATGCCCGGTTTGAGGAAGGCACCGACACCCAGACCGACTTGCAATCGGTCAATGGAGCGATCGACCGCGCACGGGGACAGATCCCCGCCTCGGTGCATCCGTTTGCTACGATCATGGGCGACGCCATCAATGAAGTGGCAGATTATTCCGCGCAGATTCCCGCCAACGTTGCGCCTGCGGAAGTACAGCGCGCCATCCTCGCGAATGTGGTGCCCGCCTTGCGCGCATTGCCCGGCGTGCAGAGAGTGGAACTCTATGGGACCGGCGAGGAAGCATTATGGGTACAGCCAAATCTTGCCGCTATGGTCCGTTACCAGGTACCCATCACCGCCATCACGCAGGCCCTGCAACAAGAGGTGCTCTTACGTCCGGGCGGTTATCTGACACAGGGCCATCAGGATGTTTTCATCGAAGTGCGCAACCTGCCGGTGCATATTGCACAACTGGAACAGCTTCCTGTTGCGAGCGCGAATGGGCCGATCCCACTCGGGGATCTGGCGCGCATTGTTCGTGCGCCCGTTCCCGCGCTCAACGCGGTCCTGCTGGATCGCCAGCCTAGCGTTGCTCTGACTGTTTTCAAGCAGCCCGATGCCTCCACGGTTCCGGTGACGCAGGCGGTGCAGGCCACGCTTGCCGATTCTCTGAGCCAACTGCCGACAGGCGTGCATTGGGTGGGCATCTACGACCAGGGCCACCTGGTGCATATCGTCGGGGCCGACCTGGCGCGGAATTTGGTTATCGGTGGCTTGCTCTCTATCGCCGTCATGCTTTGGTTGTTGGGCGCGGGCCGGGGCATCTGGATACTTGCGTTCAGCATTCCGTTGTCTTTACTCCTTGGGATCGCCGGTCTCTATGCGCTGGGGCAGAGCCTGAACCTAATGACGCTTGGGGCGTTGACTGTGGCGGTGGGGTTGCTCGCCGACGACGGCATCATCGTGCTCGAGAGCATTTACCATCGCTGGGAACAAGGCGATGAACATTGGGCAGGAATCACGCGCGGACTCAAGGACATCGCCAGCCCCGATGTTTCCGGCACGCTTACCACGGTTTCTGTCTTCGTTCCTTTGTTGTTCGTCGGTGGTCTTGCGGGTCTCTTTTTCGTGCCTTTTGCGCTGGCTATGGCGATGGCCCTTCTCGCTTCGCTGTTGATCTCGCTGAGTTTGGTTCCCCTGGGCCTGGGTTTTTTGAAAGCGCGACCGCACGTAAAATCCACCACTGCGGGGAAGGGGCTGGACAAGCTGCGCGGCTGGAATGAGCGGCTGCTCAACACCGTGTCCCGCTATCCGCCTTTAAGTCTGGTTGTCTGCATTGTGCTGCTGCTGGCAAGCCTCGCCGGACTTGCTCTGGTGCCCATCAATTTTCTTCCACTGCCCAATGAAGGCGTGCTGCTGGAAAGCTTCAGCCTGCCGCCCGGCAGTTCGATGCTGGACGCAGAGGCCGCAGTCATGGCGCTGACCCAACGTATGCAAGCCGACTCCGCCGTGGCCCATACCTTTGCCCGGATCGGATCGCCAGCCAACGGCACGTATACCGAACCCGCCTATGCTGGCGAAATTCAAATTACGCTGAAGTCCAACGTCAACGTGAACAGCCTGGACCAGATTGGGGCGCGCCTGTTGAAAGAGAGTCAAACGACGGGCGTGCAATTGGCGCTCGATACACCCACCGTGGAACGTGTGGGAGAAAGCCTCTCCGGCCTTCCTCAGCCTTTCGTGATCCACCTGTTCGGCAACAACATCGACGAGCTGCGGACGCTCGCGGGGCAGGTGACCACGCGCTTGAGGCCAATTCCGGCGCTCAGCGATGTCTTCAATAACGACGGTTATCCAATTACCGAATTGCAGTTGCAGATTAACCCGGAAGCTCTTGCCGCACGTCAGATGACCCCATTCCAGTTATACGGCCAGATTTCCCCTTTGCTGAATGGCGAGGTGGTGGCGCAGGTGCCGGAGGGCAATGTTCCGCTGGACCTGTATGTGCGCCTGGCGGACGCGCCCGAAAAATCTCTCCACGCATTAGGTCAATTGCCCATCCGCACCACTGGCTGGACGCCACTCGGACAACTAGCGAATATCCAGATGGTCACGACGCCGAACCAGATCCGGCATATTGAGGGGGCGCGCGCGCTGGAGATTCTCGCCACGCCGACAGGCCCGCTGGGTAGCACCATCACTGCTGCCCGACGGGCACTCGTGGGCCTGAAGCTGCCACCGGGATATCGCATCGGGTTTGGCGGCCTTTATCCGCAATTGGAAGCAGCGGCGCTTGGACTGGCTCTGGCAGCCATCGCAGCTTTTGTGCTGATGGCCGGAATCATGATCCTGCAGTTCGACGGCCTGCTCGTGCCAGGGTTGCTTCTGCTGCAAATCCCGCTGGCCTTCACCGGCGGCGCCGCCACGCTGGTCGTAAGCCGAGTTGGTTTGAACGCCATGGGATTGGTTGCTTTCCTGACGTTGGTTGGCATCGGCCTCAACCACGGGATCGTGCTGCTGTACCGGGCGAGTCGCAACGAAACCGCGGGCATGTCGCCCGAAGAAGCCGTTCGCGAAGCTGTCCACGTGCGTTTTCGCCCCATTGCTCTGACCACTCTGACCGCGGTACTCGGCATGTTGCCCACGGCGTTGGGTTGGGGGCAAGGAGCAGCCCCCGAACAGGGGCTGGCGGTTGTTGTCCTCGGCGGCATCGTTTGGAGCGCGCTACTCAGCACCAATCTGATTCCAGCGCTCTATATCCGCCAACGCAATAAGCAAATTGCAAAAGAGAACGCCGCATGATCCGATCCTCTTCATTCCGGTGGGCGAAATGCGCAGCATGGATGGGAATCATGCTTGTCTCAGGCTGTGCCAAATATCATCCCGCTCCTTTGCCCGCCGCGCCTGATCTCACGAAGACTCCGTCGCTCACCGTGCCGGCCAGCGACTTCTGGCTTCCAGGAATCAAGCCGCATGCGTTTCCGAACAACGGTCTGGACGAAACCTCTGTCATTACACTTGCGGTCTTCGACAATCCCGACCTAAAAACTGCACGCTTACAGGCGGGCGTAGCCAGCGCTCAATTGTTGCAGGCAGGCCTGCTCCCTGATCCGGTGGTGAATGCCGGTGTTGCAGGCTCGGCTCTGAACTACGGATACGACGTGGGGTTGAGCGAAAACATACAAGCTCTGATTACTCGCGGAGCAGCACGGGCTGCGGCCAGAGCGCACGGGAAGCAAGTGCATCTGGACATCGTGTGGCAAGAGTGGCAGGTTGCCGAAAAGGCGCGGGAATTATTCATCCAGGCCCAAGCCGATGACCAACTCCAGCAGGCACTGACCAGGACCCGCGACTTGTTTGCCAATCGTTACCATCAGGACGATCTAGCGCTGAAAAAAGGCAATGTGACTTCGGATGCAGTCTCTGCCGACCTCACGGTACTGACGGACGCGGAAACAAGCCTCCGCCAGCTCGAGATCGACGCGAACCTGACGCGTCACCAACTCAACCAATTGCTGGGGCTGCAACCGGATGTACACCTTCTTTTGATCGGTCAAAACAAAAATCAGTCAATCTCGCAATACCAATTTCAAGCAGCAGTGGCAGCTCTTCCGCATCGTCGTGCCGATCTGCTAGCACTTCAAGCTGGCTACCAAAGCCAGGAACAGAGCGTGCGTCAGGCGATCCTGGCCCAGTTTCCCGCCCTGAGCGCCGGTGTGGATGAAAGTCGCGATCCGGTAGAGGGTGTGAATTATTTTGGTCCGAACGTCAGTCTGACCCTGCCGCTGTTCAACCGCAATCGAGGACAAATCGCCATGCAACGGGCGACTCGCACGGTACTTCACCAAACTTATCAGGCACGGCTCGATCAGGCAGTTGGCGACGCAGACCAGGTCTGGTCAGCCATTGGAATTATGCAGGGCCAGCTTCGTGACCTTGACGTGCGTTTGCCTTTTTTGGAGAAGACCGCAGCGGCAACGGAGCGAAGTTTTCGGCAAGGCAATCTGGATGCGGGCTTGTATGTCAGCACGGAGTCAAGCCTCCTCGCCAAACAGGCAGAAGCCATTCGCCTGCGCGCTTCGCTCGACAACGCGCAGTCCGCATTGAGAACTTTGTTGGGTTTGCCGTTTGACCCGCCATAAATTTCTTGCGCTTTTATGCAAGCGAATAAGACGGCGGGCTTCAACCCTGGGGAGTGTGCAAATGATGAGATGGCCCAAGGAAGCAAATTTTCGAGAGCTATTATTCCGCATCAGCGTCTGGCTAAAGGGTCTGGGCGCGGTTGCGGAACTCGTCGGCGGCATCGCGCTCTGGGCGGTCAGCCCAGGATGGATTGTTCGCATCGTAAGGATGCTTACCCAGGATGAAATCATCGAAGATCCTCATGATTTCGTAGCCAATCATCTTCGCCATGCTGCGGGCCAGTTCTCGCTGACCAGCGAGCATTTCATGGCCATATACCTGCTCGGTCATGGCATCGTCAAAATATTCGTTGTCGCCGCTCTGCTCAAAAACAAACTATGGGCGTATCCGGTGGCCATAATCGTCTTTGGTGGATTCGTCGTGTACCAAATCTACCGCTTTACATTCACTGGTAGCGCCGGTCTAATCGCGCTCACAGTTGTCGACCTGATTGTGATCTGGCTTATATGGCTCGAATATCGAGCCGTGAGGTGCGCAAGGTCACGGACGGAGACCACTTGAACGAATATGGATGTTCTTCTCCGCTCCTGGCAGCCTTTCCGCGATTTCCTCCCACGATAATGCCCAGATCGCGTTAAGGACTCTGCTGGGCCTGCCGTTTGGCACGCTATAAATTGGGTCGGGGGAAGTAGCATCCTCTCGATTCACTAAAATGGAGAACACGATGAATCTGAGCATCGGTTGGACGCATGCGGGACCTTCCATCCTGGCGTCTTTTTTGGCATCGCTGGTCGAATGCGTCGAGGCGTTGACCGTCATTCTTGCAGTGGGAAGCGTGCGTGGCTGGCGTGGAGCACTGAGCGGCAGTGCCACGGTAATTGCTGTACTTCTGGCCATCATAGCGGTCCTCGGAAGAGCGCTGATACACATTCCGCTACACATTGTTCAACTCACCGTTGGCACGCTCCTCCTCCTGTTCGGCCTGCGGTGGCTCCGCAAAGCCATTCTGCGCGCGGCTGGCCTCATTCCCCTTCACGACGAGCAGGCGGCATTCTCCAAGAACACGGAGGCGATGCAGAGATTTGACAGCGCGCGCGGCTGGGACAGAGTAGCATTCGCGGCTTGCTTTCAAATCACAATGCTTGAAGGCACTGAGGTTGTGTTCATTGTCATCGCGGTTGGTGCAGGCGGAACCGGTCTGCTATTGCCTGCCAGTCTTGGCGCTTTCGCGGCCCTGATTGTCGTGGCCGCGTTGGGCTTTGCGGTCCATCGCCCTCTCGCCACTGTGCCCGAGAACACGCTCAAATTTATTGTGGGTGTTCTGCTCTCCGCTTCCGGCACATTCTGGGTAGGCGAAGGAATCCGCCTCACCTGGCCTGGCGCTAACTGGGCAATTCCGGGCCTGATCGCCGCATTCCTGGCAATTGCGTTATTCACCATCCACTTTGTCGCAGACAGGCGAGTTTCGGTGTCGCAACCGTCCGCCAATGAGAAACAGGAGGAAATATGCAGTGGTTCAGGACCATTTTCCGCGAAATCTTTGGCCTCTTCGTCGATGACGGCAGTTTCGCGATAGCCATTCTCGTATGGCTCGGAGTCATGTGGCGGCTGTTGCCGCGCCTCGGCGTTTTCTCGCGGTGGAACGGCCTGATTCTGTTTGCCGGACTCGGCTTGATACTTGTCGAAAGCGCAATGCGTTACGCAAGGAAGAGAGGGCAAACTGAACTAGGCAAATGGAAAGAAAAAGTATGAGCCGCATTTCCCAAGTCATACCATTCGCGCGGCAGCCAACGTCTGATCTAGATATCCATTGAGATGAGACGGTTCGGCACCTGTACAGCGGTCACGATCGGGTTAAAAAGTAAATTCGGCGCTAATCTGCATCCGGCGCGGCGGATATGCAGCCACGGCCTGTCCAAAGAAGGGCGATGTAATAACGCCGGTGTAAGACAAATCATTCGGATGGTTGAACACATCGAAGCTGCTGAGGCCAACGCGCAGATTTTCCGGTTCATTCGCATGATGGCCCAGCAGAAAGGTATGCGACAGGTTGATATCCAGGTTGGCATAGCCTGGCCCGTGTCCACTGTTGCGCGGCACTCTAGCAGGCCGGTCTGTGAAGACGCCATCGTGGTTGTTGTCAGCTCCTGTCGTCACATTGAAGGGCATCCCGGAATAGAGTTCGAGAATCATCCCCAGATCGAACCAGTGGCTGGCGTTTACGGTTCCCAGCAGGTTCAGGCGGTTGCGCTGGTCGCTGTCGGAGCGCGACCATTCCGCGTTTGGATCGTAGCTGTTCGCAGGAAAAAAGTCGGTCCCGCTCGTACTCGTGTTGGTCCCATGCGTGTTGAGCCCGCTCGTATTGTTGTAGGTCTTGGATAACCGGTATTGCGCCTGGCCGTTGAAATATCGAGTCAGACGTCCGCGAAAAGTCAGTTCGAGTGCGTTGCCTGTCTGGAATCCCTCAGACTGAAATTGCTCATTCTGTCCCAGCGCAGAGTCAGGCCGTGCGCTGTAGTTGGGCGGAGGGGGCGCGTTGGCGTCGATGGCCCGGAACACATGACGGCTGGAAAGGTTGATCCAGTTCGCGGAAACCGTGCTGGTCTTACCTATCTGGCGTTCGATGCCAATACTCGATTCAACGGTATAAGGAATGATTGCCTGCGATGCCAGCGTAACCACGCTGGTCGGAGTGCCGGCGACGTCGGGGTTGCCGAAGACGGGATTGTCTATGAGGTAGCGTCGCAGGTTAACGCCATTGAAGTGCAGGAGCGAGGCGATCGGCGCGGGTCCTGTTCTGTCATAGAAAATGCCAGACCCGCCGCGCAGCACCCACGCCTGATTGTGTCCGAAGGCCCAGGCGAGATTGGCCCGAGGAGCGAGGTTGTGCGGAACTTCATGAAAGTAGTTCTGCCAGTAGTAGCGCGCGCCAAACGCCAGTTCCAGGTTGGGCCGGACATGCCATGTGTCTTGAATAAATCCAGCAAAGTTCTTTTCGAGAAAAACAAGATGCCCCTGTCCTTGCTGGAGCAGCAGCAAGGCAGGTTGGTTCACTTCGTAGGCTGCGAGGCTGGCAAAGGTGTACGTTCCCAGCGTGTTGGTAAAGTCGTCGCGCCCGCGGCGGCTGATGTCCGGCACGTCGATGCCGAACTCCACAACATGCTTTCCTGCCGTGTAGGTCACAAGGTCGGTTCCATCGAAGTGGTATTCGGTGTTCTTGGCGTCGGCCTGCGCTCCGCCTCCCGTAAATGCGCCCTGCACGGTGATGTTCGGCTTCTCGGTGATGCTGGTTGTCGGCGAATTGTAATGTCCCACCAGAAAATGCAGGTAGTTCAACCAGTGTTGGCCCTCGACTACCTGCCAGGCAACGTTAATCTCGTGCTCCTCAAAGAGCGTGTCGTAGCCAGCCTCGGGCAGCGTTGTGCCGCCCACACCCTGATTCTGGCTGCTGCGATGTTCCCAGGAATATCCCATCCAGAACTGATTGCCTTGCGCGTAGTCGTGAAAGATGTGCCCGAAGCCAAAGAAGTGATGCGTCGGATTGGCTACATTTTCCTGCACCAGCCCCGTGGATGTCGCTGCATTCACAAATGCCTGCTGGTCAAGCAAGTCGTAATCGGAGCCAATCAGGAACGTGGTCTTCTGGAAATGACGCACGGGGCCGGTGATCGAGCCTTCATAGTATTGGCGCTGTTCGGGAGGTTTATTGATAGCGAATGCATTTTCGGCATCGAAGATGGAATTCCGGTAAAGCGTGTTCAAGGAACCATGTAAGCGCGAGGTGCCGGATTCTGTGGTGATTTCGATGCGCGCGCGTCCAGGACGGGAAAACAGAACGGAGTAGGGGTCCTGATTGATCTTGGCATTCTTGATCGCGGAATTCGTGACGCCGGGGCCATTTGCTTCCACCCCATTCACGACCAAAGTCACGCCACCGGTTGCGATGTCATTCTGATCAAGCAAGGCGGAGAGTGTCGTCAGGTAATCCGCATCCAGTAATGGGAGACTGTCGAGCGAACTCCTGCTGAAGCTGTTGGTGTTTTGGTTGTTGCTGGTCTCGCTGCTGACTTCGGGAAGCTCCCCGCTCGCTGTCACGTTGACTTGCGTGTTCGCAGCCGCGATGCGGAGCTTGATAGCAAAGGCCGCATGACGGCCATCGCTGAGTGAGAATTGAGTGCTGGATGGACGGAATCCAGGTGCAACGACAAACAAGGTATATGTTCCTGCCGCCAGAGATGCGAGACTGAATTCTCCTTGCGGTCCGGTGACATCCTGCTCGACGGGTTTACCATCCTCATTGAGAACTTTCACAGGCGCGCCAGCGACGGCGGCCCCGCTCGGATCGACCACAGTACCCCGCAAGAAAGAAGATGCATTCTGTCCCGACAAGGTGCTCGCCGGGCCCACTAGCAGTCCCGTACAAATGAGTGACAACAATATTCTCATCAGCATGTTTGAACAAACGATCTTTACCTGGTGCGGACGGAGTCATGCGTTTTTACGCTGTGCTCTCCTCCGTGTTTAAGGGAAGGCGTATGGTGAATGTGCAGCCGGGGCCAGGTCCGCGATTGAGTTCCACACTGCCGCCATTGGCAGACACGGCCCATTCCACGATGGATAGGCCAAGACCTGTACCGCCTTCGGCGCGGGTACGCGCCTTATCGACCCGGTAAAAGCGCTGAAATACTTTGTCTGCGTGTTCTGCTGAAATGCCAGGACCGCTGTCCTGCACTTCGATCAGGACATCTTTGTCAATCGCCCTCACACGGACTTCAATGTCTGCACCGGATGGGGAATACTTGACGGCATTGTCGATGAGATTGATCAGCGCCTGACGCAAGATGAGCCGATCACCGCGCACCGTGAGAGATGGATCTCCGTCCACAACAATCGCTTGATGTTTTTCTTCAGCCAGAACTTCGAGCAGTACTGCCGACTCTTTTGCAAGATCGAGAACTCCCACCGAGGTGCGTTGTAGTTGAATCTGCCCTGCATCGGCCCTCGACATAGTCAACAGGCTTTCCACAAGGCGGGTGAGACGATTCACCTCCTCCAACATGCTGCCGATGATGTCCCGGTAATATGTCGCATCTCCCGTATTCTGAAGTGCGACCTCGCCAACGCTGCGAATCGCCGTCAACGGAGTACGAAGTTCATGGGACGCATCCGCTGTAAAGCGGCGGAGTTGTTCAAAGGATTTCTCCAGGCGTGCCAGCGTCTCGTTGAAGGCGAGTCCGAGATGCCCCAGCTCATCGCCTGGGTTCTGTATGGTCAGCCGTTCGTTGAGGCGTTCCGCGCTGATCTTCCTGGCCCGCTGCGCCATCTCGTCCACAGGTTGAATGGCCTGTCCGGCAACGGCATACCCAGCAAAACCAATCAGGAGGACTGTGACCGGCAGACCAATCGCCAGCACGGAGACCATGTCCCAGAACTCGTCCCAGAGCGGCTCTTCACTGATGGCAAGCCGAAGCAGAAGAACATGACCTTCAATCCCATGCCGACGTGCCTCCACCCGCGCTCTCGCCCCATTACGCAATCGGTAGGTGTGTGGGGACCTGTCAAACGGCTTCTGTGTCAAGTCTGGTGTGGGCCCAAGGGAAGAACCATCCAGGCCCTCGCTCAAAAACATCGGTTTGCCATCGGCAGACCATATCTCCAACAGGTATCCACGTTCGGGATTTTCCGCGCGGGCTTCTCCTTCTTCCGAGCGAAGCTCAACTTCGCCCTCGGGAGACAGGGAGATCAGGCCCTCCACCGTCTCGATTTCGCGATCCAGACTGGCGTCCTGTTGTTTTCTCAAGTCATGCAGGAGGTAGACGGAAGTTCCCACAGCATAAAATGCAAGCCCAAGAGCCAGCAGGATTCCGTAGAGCAGAGTAAGCCGTCCCCGTAGTGTTCTGCCTGGCATTGCTTTCATGGGATCTCCTCGCTCAGGATGAATCCGACGCCACGGACGGTGTGCAGCAGCTTCGGCTCAAATGGATCGTCTAGTTTCTTTCTTAGGCGCGCCACATGCACGTCAATAACGTTGTCCAGCGGCGTGGCCCTCCCAGGTTCTTTCCATACATCCCGTGCCAGCATTTCGCGGGATACAACTCTACCTTTGTTTCGCGCGAGGAATTCCAGTAATTCAAACTCCCGAACTGTAAGCTCCAGGCGCAAACCTTCCCGCAACACTGTCCGGGGCACGGGATCGATCTCAAGAGTGCCAATTCTGAGAGATGCCGCTGGCTCCGACTTACCCCTGCGTAACAGCGCGCGAATGCGGGCACTCAATTCTGGAAACGCGAAGGGTTTGACCAGATAGTCGTCCGCTCCAGCATCCAATCCAGCTACGCGGTCCTCAATCGCGTCCTTCGCAGTGAGAATCAGGACTTGGGCCGTCATGTTCTGCTTGCGGAGTGCAGCCAATACCTCCAATCCATCGCGTCCCGGCAGCATCACATCCAGGACGATTAAATCAAACGATCGGTTGCTGGCAAGGAAAAATCCCTCCTCGCCGGTCTCGGCAAGGACGACTTCGTAGCCCTCAGCCTGCAAGCCTTCCAGCAGGGCATGGCCGACCTTCGGTTCGTCTTCGATGACAAGGAGCCGCACGTTTGTACCCTCTTTCCTGTATAAAGGCGAATTGTGCCTGAGTGTCCTGAATTCTTGCTGAAGTTCTCCTTACGGCGAAGTAAGGAAATCGTCAGAATGTCTTCAGTGTTGCTTTCAGTGATGGCGACTATAAACGAATAGAGTTGAGCATCTTACACTGCGGCGTATTGGGCGACGCACTGTCCTCGATCAGAAGACCAAAATTATGAAGCCCACAAACAAGTGTCCGAAATTTTCTACACGAAGCACGGGATGAATGCATCATGACCAACCGTCGAAACCTGCAAATGTTCGCAAGGTGCATGGCCGCAACCCTGGCACTCGGCTCCCTCGTAGCTCTAGCGCAGTCCACGAAACCTGTCGGCAAGGTGCTGGCTCTAGTTGCCGATGTGCCGATGCCCGGCCCGGCAGTCCGGTTCGACTACCAGAGCTTCGATCCATCGAGCGGACGGCTTTATATCGCCCACATGAACGCCGACCAGCTCGTCGTTTTCGACACTGCGAAAAGAGAGGTTGTCGCCAATCTCGACGGTTTCAAACGGGTGCATGGAGTGTTCGCCGCTCCAGAAGTTCATCGCCTATTCGCATCGGCGACAGGCGACCACCAGGTCATCGCGGTCGATACCCAGACACTCAAGATTGTGGGCAAAGCAGGGCCGATCGATTACCCCGACGGTCTCGCCTACGCTCCCAGGGAAAAGAAGGTATTTGTTTCCGACGAGCATGGCGGCGTGGACGCGGTCATCGACGCAACCAGCAATAAACTCATCGCTAAAATTACTCTCGGTGGCGGGGCAGGAAATACGGTCTACGATCCGGTATCCGGACACATCCTGGTGGCTGTGCATGGTGTGAACCAACTCGTGGTCATTGACCCGGCAACAGACAAAGTCCTGGGCCGATACCCACTTCCCGGAATTGAGAACCCTCACGGAATCGCCCTCGATATGGCTGGCCGCGTGGCCTTCATCGCCGGGGAAGAGAACCATTCGCTTGCCGTGGTTGACCTGAACACCATGAAGATGCTTTCGAGTTATGAGGTGGGCGACGATCCCGATGTGCTGACGTTCGATCCGGGCCTGAAATGGCTGTACGTCTCCGCCGAGTCCGGCACAGTGACGATTTTCCAATACCGCAACAGGAAACTTTCCCTGCTCGGCTCACTCAACATGCCTCATGCGCACACCGTTGCCGTCGATCCGCAGACGCATCTCGTCTACTTTCCGCTTGAAAATATCAACGGACACCCGTTGTTGAGAATTATGCGGCCAGCTGATCGGAAGTAGGACGCATTGGAGGCTTCGGAAAACAACGATGAGATCATGGAAGCCAATCTTCGCAACAGTCCTCGTGTTCCTGGCCCTTGCAGTTCTTTGCCTGACTTTCCTGATGTTGCGGGGCTTCCGCGCTACTTCCACGCCATCGGCGATTGAGACCGCCGTGTCCCGCGGCCTGCGGAACCTGGCCATTCCCTGGCAGGAACGCCGCAAGAAAAACTCCTTCATCGGCGATTCCCAAGCCTTGCAACAGGGACGCGAGGACTTTCTCATGCGGTGCGCGATCTGTCATGGAATCGACGGCAGCGGCAGGACACAAATCGGTTTGCACGAGTATCCGCGTGTCCCAGATCTACGTACTTCAGCAACGCAAAACATGACGGATGGCGAAATCCACTACATCATCGAAAACGGGGTCCAACTGAGCGGCATGCCAGCCCTCGGCAGTCCACACAGAATCTCAGGACCGGAGAGTTGGGAACTCGCGCTCTTTGTGCGCAGCCTCCGTCCTCATTCTGCAGCGGAATCGCAGCAACAGACTTCTACCCTGACATCGGCCCACTATGTCGGCTCCGAGGTCTGCGCCAGATGCCATGCCGATATTTATCAGCGCTGGAAGAAGACGCCGATGGCCAACGTAGTGCGTGATCCGCACACGCACCCGGATGCCATCGTCCCCGATCTTGCGACCAACAACGTAGCGCCGTTCACCAAAGACCAGGTAGCTTTCGTCTACGGCAGTATCTGGAAGCAGCGTTACTTTACCAAAGTTGGCGATGACTACTTTCCCTTGCCGGTACAGTGGGACATCGGCAATCGCAAGTGGCTCAAGTACGTTGTTCCTTCGCAAGGGGCCGACTGGTGGGCACACCTCTATCCGCCGAATAACATGCAGCGGCCCACTGGCCCAACCTGCGATGGCTGCCATTCCGTCGATTACAACATCCACACGAAGCAGGTGGCGGAATGGAACGTAGGTTGTGAGCGCTGTCATGGCCCGGGCAGTGAGCATGTGGAGCATCCCACACGGAGCAACATCCTGAACCCGGCGCGTATGGATTCTGTGGCGGCAACCGATACGTGCATCCAGTGCCACTCGCAAGGACGGCCTCTGACGAATCCCATTGAAGGAAAGTATTACGACTGGCCGGTCGGCTATCATGTGGGCCTCAAACTACAAGACTTCTGGAGACTGGAAAACTGCACGCTCGGGCAAACTGATTTTTACTATTTTCCAGACTGCACGGCGCACAAGAACCGAATGCAAGGCAACGACTTTGTGCAAAGCGTCATGTACCGGCATGGCATCACCTGCTCCTCCTGCCACGATGTACATGGCACGGAGAATTATGCGCAACTCATCAAGCCTGCGAATCAAATCTGTCTGGACTGTCACGGCCCTACTTCTCCAAACGGCCCTCGCACGGCCACGCTCGAAGAGCACACCCACCACAAAGATGGCAGTGCGGGAAGTCAGTGCGTCGCTTGTCACATGCCGGAGATCGAAACCGAAGGCGTTCCGGGCGCGTATGTCCATGCTCATACGTTCCGATTCATCTCGCCAGCGATGACGGACAAATACAAAATCCCCAATCCATGCACCTCTTGTCATACGGACAAATCTACCGCCTGGGCGGAAGAGGCAATGAGTCACTGGACTGAGCGTTCTCCGTGGCGACTTCAGTAGCTATGCCAGTGTCAGGTGCCTGTACACTGGGCAAAACCTTTTCGGTGACGCCGTCAAAGAGTGAACAACTGCAACATGAACGGGAAAACGAGCGTTCGATACGCGTTCGATAAGGGTGATTTAGGGTGTTTTCAGGCGCTTTAGGTGGCCACCGGTGCCTTTGTTTTCTTGCAGTTACTGTTTTTAGAGTCCCTTTCACGGCGATAACACGGGTTCAAATCCCGTCGGGGACGCCAAATAAAACAAAATACTTAGAGAAAAATACTCTCAAAATCCTGCGTCCGTTTGCGTCCATTAAGCGGTTTCCTCCGCTTCTTCATCCTTCCCACCTGTGACCATACGCACGATCCGATGATGTGCCTTGCGCTTGAGTTCGGTGACTCCCTGCGCATAAACATTCATCGTGACCGAGACATTTGCATGGCGGAGAAGTTCCTGCACCGTCTTGATGTCCTCGCCATTTGCCTTGAGCAACGTGGCGAAGGTGTGCCGGAATGTATGCCACCCAATCTTGCCGGGTATGCCTGCGGCCTTTGCGGCAGGCGCGAGATGCGCCCGATACAAGGTGCCGGGCCAGTAGGGTTGTTTCCCATCTTTGGCTGGACTGGCAAAGACCCAGTCCTCCGGCTTCGGATATCCGCTGTTATGTCGCCACCGCCAGAGAGACTCGGCGATCTCGGCATCCATCGGCACCGGCTTGCGGCTTGCTTCCGTCTTGCAGTCGCCAATGTGTTGCAATGCAATCGAGCGGGTCACTGAGATTTCGAAGTTCTCGAAATCAATGTCCTGCCACTGCAAAGCGAGGAGTTCGCCGATCCGCAATCCGGTCGATACATCGACCAGCGCCATTGTGCGCACAGGCTCCCGAAGATGATTGAGCAGCGCCTGAATCTGGGCAATGTTCAAGACAACAGGGATGTGCAACCGCTTCGCGCTCTGGCGAACACGGCTGATGGGATTCATGTCGTACCATTCCCACCGCATGGCGTGATTGAAGATCGCGTGCATCATATTGCGAATCTTGGCCCGGCTTCCGTTGGTTAGCGGAAGCGTTTTAAGCCACTCCTCAACTGCTACCGATTTCACATCGCACAGACGATACGACTGCCACCTCGGAAGAATCCATTTTCGGAGGTAGCCCTCATACGATTCGCGCGTTGCAAATGTTTTACCCGAGTCCTCGCACATTTCTTTCAGGCGGTAGTGTTCGACGAGGGTGTCGAAACTGATCGCCTGAACCTGAGCGCGAGGGGTTTCCATGTTGATGTTCGCCCGAAGAGCGGAAGCAGCCTTCATGGCAGCCGCCTCCGTCGGATAGTCCCGAATTGAGCCGAGATTGACGCCTCGCCGCTTGCGCGATCCGTCAATCTGAATCTCATACCATCGGTACTCCCAGGTCTTCTGTCCTGAGTCCTCTCTGAGCCTTAAACTTCCGTCTTGATATCGTGTCCTTCTCAAAGCAATTCTCCTTCTGCGTTGAGAGGCCACGGATGGCTGCCCTTAAGCATATCGCCATACGACCACCCAAAGTTCGGCAGTTCAGAAAATCAAATTTTCGTTGCATTGCTGTCTGCTATCCGACACGTTGATTCCGGTCGAACCATTCGTTCAAGTCCGACGCGCGGAAGCGCCAGAGCTTCCCAATGTGCGTGCCGCGAATCTCTCCGCGCCTCGCCAGTTTCTGCAATGTCTTATGGTGGATTTGCAGCAGGTCCGCAGCCTGCTCACTATTGAGCAGTGGCTCGAATTCGGTGACACCGAATCCGCCAGCATCGGTGTGGAAGACACTCACCGCCATGGTGGAGATGAAGATCGGAAAATTGAAACCGAATGTTCCGATCAGAAAAAGCATCACTACGATGGATCGCAGGTCCGGCCTGGCCCATACATACCGGAGTCCTTCAATGAAGCCGCCGGAACCGCGGGAAGCTCTCGCGTTCGTCCTGAGCTCATGGATGCGCAGCAAATACATGGAGAGCAGAACAGCGCCGAAGGACAGCCCGTTCAGGAGAAATGCCCAGCCGGTTCCGATCTTTGCGATGCACAAACCGGCCACAGCCGGGCCGATCATCTGGCCGGCGAAGAACGAGGTCGAGTTGAGCGCTACGGCATTGGACAGGTGATCGTCGCCCACCAGCTCGCCGACAAAGGTCTGGCGCACCGGCGCGTCCAGCGCCGCAGCCGCGCCGAAGACAAAAGCAAAGACATACACATGCCAGAGCCGTACATAGCCTGAGATGGTCAGAATCCCCAGAGCGCTCGCAAGCGCGCCCATGGATGCCTGCGTCAGCATGAGCAGCTTGCGCTGGTTGAAACGGTCCGCTGCCAAACCGCTCCAGGGCAGCAACAGCAACTGCGGGGCGAACTGCAGGCCCGTGACGATGCCGAGAGCCGTCGCGTCATGGTGTGTCAGTTGCGTCAGCACGATCCAGTCTTGTGCGACGCGCTGCATCCAGGTTCCGATGTTGGAGACCAGTCCGCCTGCCGTCCACAAGCGGAAGTTGAAATTACCCAGAGAGCGGAAAGCTCGGGCGAGCGGATTCCTCATGGGCGCTCCGGAGTGTTGCCTCCGTGAAACTGACCGAAATGCCGTGCCGAGAACAGGCTGATGAGAAGCACGCCAACCGCAAACGGCGCGATGCAGGCGATGGAACGCGGATCGAAGTGTCCGACGCGCAGCAGCAGCAGATAAGCGATGACCAAATTTGCGAAGCCCCAGAGGGCATTTACGGTCGAGGACGAGAGACTTCTCCCGGGAGGTTCTGCGAACGGCGTCTGAAAGGGTTTTCCCATCATGCCACTGACGAAGTGCGGCACAGCGTTGGCCAGAAACATGCCTCCGAAAAAGTACGATGCGAGATGTAGCCAGTTCATGGTTATGCGCTCCTCTGCGCGAGTAAATCAAGCACGTCCTGCGTTGAGCCGGTCTCACCAAGGCGAGGAAAAACGTGCGTGAGGCTGTATGAGTGCGCTTCCGGGCGCGCATCGGTCATGGCATCGAGGGCAAGCGTAACGTTGAATCCCGCTTCGTACGCCTGTCGGGCAGTAGCTTCGACGCCGGTTCCCGTCGCCACGCCAGTGATAACAACCTGCGTAACTCTGTATGACTTGAGTTGCGCTTCAAGATCAGTGCTTGCAAATGCGCCCCATGTCCGTTTCGTCACGACGATATCGCAGACCTGGCGATCCAGCTCTGGAATCAGGTCGCTGAATCCCTCGGGAATCGTTGTGAAACGATGCGTTTGCTCCGTTCGACCTAGCGCGCCCCCGGCTACGTTGACAAGAACGACCGGGAGATCGTGCTGACGAAAGGCAGCCAGCAGGGCGCAGCTTCGCTCGATGACTCCCACGATTGGGTGGACAAAAGGCTGGTTGAGAATGCCTTTTTGAAGATCAACAACAATGAGTGCGGTCGTAGGATCGAGTGTTGAAAGGGGCATTTGATTCTTCTCCTCGACAGGAATTGGAATGAGAGTGGCTGGACACTACGGCTTCAGTCTTCGATGAGGCGTGCGAGCAGGTCTACGGCTGCCGCAAGCTTTTGCTGATCCCGAGCGGAGAGCTTTTTCTGGATTGTGGATGCGAGCCAATCCTGCCTGGCGGCACGGCCTTCTTTGAGCAGCTTCTGGCATTTCCGGGAGAGCGACATCAAGGTTTGCCGCCTATCGTTCGGGTCCGGAGCGCCGCTCACCAATCCGGCTTCCAGCAGCGATGCGATGATGGCGCTCATGGACTGAGGACGCATCCCCTCGGCTCGTGCTAGGCTCGACACAGCCGCAGGGCCGTCCATCTCAAGACGAAGCAGGACGGAGATTTGCGAGGGTGTCCAATCGTTCGCTCCGCCCTGTTCGCGGAGCTTCCGCTTGAGTTTGCCGAAAACTGCACGAAGCTCCCCTGCAAGCGCAGATGCACGCTCGTCTTGAGAAGGTTTTTGCCGTCGATCCATGAATTCCAGTATGACATATATACAGTTTACCTGTACAGTTGATCTGTACTATTGAAGTACACTTGGGCTGGACGCACTCATCGGCGCAATTGCGGACCTCCGGCACAGAAACAGCCCAGGCAACAACTTCCGCCGGTGATGACGACGACTTTCTCATTCGTCATTTCATCTTCTTTGCTACTAAACGAATATATCCGCAGCCTTATGGCTGTTTCGGAGTTCCGTGGGCCAACTGTTCGATCCACGGCTCTGTTGTTTTCTTTGGCTCGCCCATCGCCGCATTCGCAACGTCCTCCCATGCTTCCCAGGTGGCGATGCGCTCCGCGTAGGCGGCGCGCGCCCTGGGCAGAATGGTTGTCCCAAGCCCCAGTCGCAGCGGTGGATCGTTCGCGTCCACGAGTTTCAAGATGGCTTCGGTTGTCGCCTCTGGATCGCCGCGTTCGAGATTGGCCAGCCGCGTCAGAAACTGTTGCCGGAACTCCGCGTATGGTTCGAGAGGATCGGCAATCTGTGCTGACTTGCCGAAGTCGCTTGCATAGGCTCCAGTCTCAACGATCGTCACCTTGATGCCGAATGGTTTCACCTCCTGCGCCAGCGATTCGTGGAGCGCTTCGACTGCCCACTTCGTAGCGCAATAGAAGCCGATGAGCGGCATAGCCGTAATGCCGAGGCCGCTCGAAACGCCGAGAATGTGACCGCTCCCCTGCTGCCGCAGCAAAGGCAGCGCTGCTCGAAGAACTCGGACCATGCCAAGGTAGTTCGTATCGAACAGGCCGCGAATCTGCTCGTCGCTTGCCTCCTCTGTGGCCGCGAGTAGACTTCCACCGGCGTTGTTGACCAGAACATCCAGCCTGCCGAAATGTGCGTGCGCCTGCTGAACGACCTGCTGCACCTGCGCTGGATTCGTGACATCCAGCTCAAGCGACAGGACCGAGTCCCCGAACTGCTGCTTCAGGTCGGCGACATCGGCAAACTTGCGGGCGGTCGCGGTGACCCGATCCCCGCGTTTCAAGGCAGCTTCCGCCCAGATGCGGCCGAAGCCGCGGGAAGCGCCGGTGATAAACCATGTCTTCTTCATATTGATTCCTCTCTCATTGGCCGTGCTGATTTTGACCTGGACGCGGCGGTTTGTCTCTTTGTTCAGGCTTGCGTGTAGTCCATGCCGTCCAGGTCGGCGATCAGGCTAGGCCCCGTTGGCTTCCAGTTCAGCTTCTGTTGCGTGAGCGCGCTGGAGGCGGGCATATCGTGTGCGGCGAAGCGGGCAAGCCAGCCAAAATGTGCCTCAACCTCCTCGGGCCTGATGCTGATAACCGGCACCTTCAGCCCGCGGCCCAGCGCCTCGGCGATGGACTTCATCGACACGCCTTCCTCGTCGACCGCGTGATAGATCGCGCCCCGTTCCGCTTTCTCAAAGGCCAGTCGATAGAGCCGCGCCACATCGGAAACATGAGCCGCCGGCCATCCTCATCGACGGTTCACGCCGGATTAAATAGACCGCGTCTCGCGAACCCAGATCGAGAAATTTGGCGCTTGCAAACGCGGTTTTTCATCCATCCGCAGACGGAAGATATTATCCCGAATTGGCACTCATTCCTGAATTAACTTGTCCGTAACAATAAATTGCACCGTAGTTGTCACGTCTGGCGTCCAATGCGACATGCGAGGAGGCGGGATATATGTGCGCTATTCCCCCAATTCGGAAACTCCAATATGTGCTTGCTGTGGCTCGCGAGTTGCAC
>DAHUZH010000031.1:0-7771 GCA_027306695.1 Acidobacteriaceae bacterium | reverse complement strand
CTTCAAGCATAGGGGCTTTGAAGATGTAAGGAGAGCAGCCAAAGCTGAAGGCGCAAGAAGGGACGAATTCAGGCGGAGCGCTGCGGAAAACTTCAGGAAAGCGGCAGAAAGGCTGCATGTTTCTCAGCCTGCGGTGAGCCGACAAGTCAAGCAATGTGAAGACGAATTCGGCTTTGAAATTCTCCATCGCGATCACCACTTTGTCTCGCTGACGAATGCAGGCAGAGCACTGGTCATAGATCTGGATCGGATACTCCAACAGTTGGACAGCGACCTGCAGAAAGCGATCCTTCGAGCACAAGCAATCAGCAGGCAAGAGTCCCTGGTCTACGTGATCGGACACTCCCCATTCACCTCGACGCGGGTTCGCCGGATTGCGTACGATTTGCAGCGCGAGTTATTCAGCAATCTTGAAATGCGTCTCCGCATCCTGCCCACCTCCGAAATGGTGAGAGCCATTGAATGCGATGTGGTCCATGCAGGAATTACCTATGCGCCCATCGACCATGCGGGTCTGTCATCCATCTCGATTGCAACCGATTCCTGGATGGCAGTTGTTCCAGCCAACAGGCCGACTGCTCCTGAGCACGCTGCTTCGATCGCTGAATTCAATGGATTGCCAATCATCTCGAATGGAGCAGACCGCACGCACCCATCCTTATTTCGTTTGCTGGAGTCGGAATGTATCGCAGGCGGCTTTCAATTCAGAACAATTGGTGAAGTGACATCGCCAAACGAAGCATTCGACCTGGTGCGTCACGGTGTCGGCATGGTTCTTCTGCCGGAGGGAGTCTGCGACAAATTGCCCCCTGGAGTTCGGGCGATACGAATCACAGATGTCTCTCCATTGGAGACAGTGCTCATTTATGGGCCACACAACTCCGAATTGCCCCGACACTTTTCCGAAAAGCTTCGTCTGGCTATCACCAAACCCGAAGGTAGTAGCAGCACTCCGCGCCAGAAGGCAGTCGCACCGACGGCTGCTCGGAAACCTCCGATTGGAGTCTCCCAACCACTCGCAGCACGGACCGAAAAATCGGCACGTAAATAAGTTTTTCCGTCATGAAGAAAATATTTTTAGAGCCAGTGATTTCCACCTTTGCCGCATGGTTCCCATCCCCGCTCTGCGATGCTTTGGCGATAACCGCCAAGTATCAACATTGATTACAAAAGTCTTGGACATGCAAATCGTTCAGCGTTACGGTTGCGGCAAAAGCAACAGTTTTCACGCTGCTGCTGGAGGTGCACATGCCCATTTCATCTCAGCCCACTCAATCTCCTGAAACTCCACCTGAAAAGAAGCGCTTCAACTGGTGGCCGACGATTCTTGTGGCCACTCTTCCACTCATTTTTCCGCTCGCCGTCTTCGCGCAAAGCAGTGGTTCACCCTTCGACAGCGGATTCACCGCACTGGAAATGCTCTTTACCGGAACGATTGCGCGGGTCGCAAGCCTCATCGCCATAGTGATCGGCGGCTACGGCTTCGCGCATGGAGAACCCGGCGCGAAGAAGGCACTGGCCGGTGTCGCCGCCGGAACCGGTATTGCCGTTCTCGCTGTGAATGTCCTGAGTTGGCTCTGGGGCGTGTAGTCCCACCAACCACTCTCAACCATTCATTGTAGCGAGCACAAAGGAGGGGCGTATGACAGACGTGAAACCGCAACCAAAACGGACAAACCGAGTCTTCATGGAATGCCCGGCAAATCTTGTACCAGTGGATAAGAGAGAGGCTGGACACAAGGAGCCAAGGAAATGGCAAGGAAGATCTATAAGCCGGAAGAGATTGTGACTCTGCCGCGGCAGGTGGAAGTGGCGGTGGCGAACGGAAAGATGACGCCGCAGGCCGTGGGCTGGTGCCGAAGTGGGATGTTGAGAAAGCGGAGAACGACGGCTTTGAATAGTTTTGCCCCGTAACACGGACCTTTCCCACAGTGCAGTTGGTGGGCGTTGCCCGCCTTCTGTATCGACCCCACACAAAGCGAACGGCGGCGTGGTACGCAAACCTTCAGGAATCCGGCCAGGCAGCAATTGAGCATTATTCAAAAATTGCTTGCGGCGAAAATTCCGATTTATTGCAAATCAGACAAGCGTAGACGTTGCTAACACAAAACTACCTCGGATTCTTTGGAGGCATCAAGGGTCATCAAAGGTCGTCAAGGGGTGTCAAGGAGTGTAAGTAGGTTTCAAAAGTAATCAACAAGAGTAATTACTCCTCCTCTTCGCTAAAAACAGCCAAGAGGTTTTGGGGAAAATAGGGGAGAGAAAGCATGAACATCACGGCGTACCTCCGAGAATGTGAAAGGGCGCAGCGTGAGTATGAGGCCGAGGATTGGCAAAGGCAACAAGGGCAACGCCGGCGTGAGGTAAAACCGCAGGGGCGACATTACGCCTTTGTGCGGAAAGTTCTAGCGAGCGGCTGTGTGCTTTATGAAATGTCTGGTCGCTGCACGCCAGCCATTCATTGAGAACCTAACCCCGCCAGGAATACTGGAGCTTCACCAGCGGGCAGGAAATGCGATTGCGGGGCACTCTCCGGCGGTTCTACATTCGGCTTGCAACAAAACCGGCAACCAGCCATCCGATAGCGCGAATCGCGCCTTACGGGATCAGTAAGCCAAACAAGGGCAAGAGAACTTTCAAAACCTAAGTCGATGCGCCCGGTGCAGGTATTGGGTGAACGGTCTGGTCGTCCTTTGTCACAAGCGCACGGCTTACCAGTGTTCTCAACGCCGCGCCAGCAGCGCGGACAGGAGATTCCTGCTAGATCACAGTTTTCGTGTCAGCCAGATAATGAATATCAGGTCTAGGATCAGGAATAGGATCCAGAGAGGGATGTACCACCACCTGAATCTGACGCCATCCTTTTTGGGCTTGGAGCTTATTGCTGGTCCACTAACCTCGTTACTCATCGTCTCTTCTGCCTCAGAGGGCGAGGTCGAATCGGAACGGTTGCTTCCAGCTTCTTCCATTGCTCTGCTGAGTTCACTGGCGGTTTCTCCCAACCATGGATTTTTGAGGAGTACATCGATCACCCATTCATCCTCGTCATCCTTTTCACGGCGCAATGCTTCCTCAATCTCATGGCGCTCCATCCGGCGAGACCGTGCATAAGCGATGGATCTCGCAGTCGAATCAGCATCCGCGCGTCCGAGCTTAAGGGTCTTTTCGTCCTCTGGCAGGCAACTTTCGAGAATCGTTTGTCGGAGAAAGTCGTTCTTGCAGTTCCGAAACACGCTGGCCTTCACATCGTCTTCCACTTGTACATACTTGAAAGCCATATACGGCACATGAGACTTGGCTGGCCATTTTGCCGCGAGTTCCCATATCGCCTTAGCGTCTTCTCTGATGGTGTATCCGCCCCATCCATCTGCGCCAGCCGGAAACATTTCCCTGCTCCGGCGGCCATTTTCAACAACCCGTGGATTCACTATGCACGCTTTCGCGAGCGCGGACCTTTCCTCCATTTCGAGTAGCGATGTTGTGTCTTGCAGATCGAGGATGCGCTTCGCAAGCTCAAGACTTAGTTTCTTGTTGCGCATCATGGCCAAACGTTCGAGCGGTGCACATTCATAAAACGCCCCGATGCCGTAATCTCCAAAGACACCCATGTTTAATTTGTAGGACAAGTGATGATTTTCATAAAGCGCTGCGCGGACGAACGGGTCCGAGTCCCGCTTGAGTCGCTCCATCAGGTTCTTTTCAGGATGTAGCTGCGTGACTGTGTCGGTATAGGTCAACGGCTCTCCCTCTGGCCCCAACAGTGTAGATTCCTTCTCAACCTGAACGGGAGAGCCGTATATATGTTCACTGTAGTCTAACTTAAGGGAATTCCGCGCCATCCATTCTCGCACTTCGGAATCACTATCCGTGACAGCTCTCAAGGCCAGTTCGTATGGCGGGAGAATTTGTTGGGCGTAAATTCTACGCAGAAGGCGAATTCGCTCACGGCTGTTCATTCGGTCGTAGGAACGAGTGAGTTCAGAAACTGTGTAATCGTCCTGCACGCCGTACCGTGGACATATCTGAAACGCCTCCTTGCGTATCAACTTGTCGCGCTGGCTTGTTGGTTCGTCGTCTCGGGCATCCGCTCCCAAATTCTGCTTCTCGTCTAGGCGCTCAGCCACAGCGTCCACCTTTGCGCATAGCTCATCGATTCGATCACCTAGACTTAATTCATGATTGAATTTTGCGGTTTCGCGCGTAAACCAATAAGCCCAATAGCAGAGAGCCATGAGCATCAGCGGAACTAACTGACGGAGTGGCTCATCTATATGACCTCCGTCCTTGTACAAAATATAGCCGCCAATGACAACGCAAAAAGCTATGAGGACAATACGACCTTTGCGATTTTGAGCGTAAATCCACATCGGTATGGTTGTGATATTACAGATAAAACCCAGAAGGCCAGAAAAGAATCCATGTGTCGATACTGCCAAGACGAACAAGCCAATGGACATCACAAATGAGAAGGTGAGTAATACCCAATGCCTCACCTCTAACGATCCCGCCACGTCATTCACGGGCGCATTCGATTTGATAGCAAGCATGTGTAACCTCTGAGAGAGGCGATAGTTCTGCGGTATTGAAATCGTTGCTTGTCAAAAAATCTAAATCAATGTGACTCATCGGGTGTGTACGCATCGGATACGGAACATGAAGATCAAAACCAATGCCGCTCGATATTCGCATTCGGTTTGGCCGTGCTATCTGCCGCATCCGCGAGGAACAGGAGATCAATCAGGAAGAGGCGGCGGAGCGTTGCGGCCTTCACCGGACATATTACAGCGGCATAGAGCGGGGTGTGCGAAACGTCTCTTTGGTGAATATCGAAAGAGTGGCCAAGGGGTTGAAGACGACCCTGCCGGAACTCTTCCGGCGTCTCTGATTTTGCGCTACCCTCCAACGGGCTTTCCTTTCGAGCGCGAGGATGGCACTGATGCGACAAAACTGCGCACGCTTTAATTTTCCGGCAGAGTTTCTGCGCTTTTTGGCGTTCTTAACTTTTGCACACACTTTCTGTGACGCTCCAATCGATTTGATTTTTCTGCGCCTTTTTTGAGTTGCGAGCTAATTCAATTTTGAGAGTGACAACCGGTCGTAGCCTTTTCCCTCGTGACTGGCGCTGGACAACTGAAAAATACTCTCACAATGCCAGGATGTGCGTTCCGCTCACAGTCGTCCAGCATGGGAATCGTTGATTGAATTGCGCCCAGTTTTGAAGGCTGCGGGAAATCACTTTGCCGTCTCCAAGGGCTTTTGCCTCGATGTAGGTCTCACGATCAAATGTGCGCAAAAGACAAAATGGGCTGTGCCACAGGATGTGCCACAGATTACGCGCTTTGTGCCACCAGTACGCGCCTGCAGGTTTTTCTGGCAAGCAAAAAGCCTGCTGATTTAGCAGGCTTTAGCGTTCAATAGCTAGTAGCGCTAACGGGAATCGAACCCGTGTTTTAAGATTGAGAATCTAAAAGCCTAGCTCGCTGTATCAATGACTTACAGCCTATTCTGACCGTTCTGTATACCGTTGTGTGTACCACAATCAGCAAAATGCCCTATTGGACGGCTTCACTCACTGCCGGAAACGCGGTAGCAAATCCCTCTGCGACATTGCGCGTCTGGTACTCGACGAACTTCCCAAACCCGTCAGCAACGTGCGTCTCTGTGACGTGGATATAATACCGTGCCGCCACGGAAGGCGAGCTATGCCCCATAAGACGCGCCAGCGTGAAACGATCCATGCCAGACTGCGCGGCGCGGGTTCCGAACGTGTGACGCCAGCAATAGAACTCGAAGCTCGCCAGCCCCGCCGCTTCTATCGCTGCCTTGTGCGGATGTTGCACGGAAGTGATATGCCCCGAAATGCCAGCGCCCGGAAACACAAACGTGGAAGGCTTCGCCTCTGCCGCTCTCTTTCGCCTCTGTAGAACCTCAGCAGCCCGTGGCGTCAGTGGCAGGCTACGCTGTGCGCTGGCCGTCTTACCTTGCCGAACGTGAATCACTCCCGCCTTCAAGTCCACATCGGCCCATTGCAGCGGGAACAATTCGCTGTTTGGGCGCATCCCGGTATCGACGGCCAGGATCGCCGCATCCCGCAGATTCTCGGAAGCCTTGGCCAAGTAGAGCGCCTCTTCCGTAAAACTCAATACGCGATCCCGGCCTTGAGGCTGGGGCAACTCATGGATAGCAGGCGCACGGTCTAGCTTGCCCCACTCCACCGCGAGATGCAGCACCCGCCGCAATGTGCGTAGATCGCCGTTGACGGTGACGACCGCATTCCCTGCGACCTCTTCCGGTGGCGTGCATAGCGGCCCACCGTTTCGCCCGTAATCGCGTCCAGCGGGGCATCTGCAATCGCGGCGAACGTCAGCAGCCTATCCAGGCACACGCTGTAGAACGTGTGCGTTCCCGCTTTTGTATGCGTGTTTGCGAATTGCAGAAATTCCCTGGCGAATGGACGGAATAGAGGCGGGGCATTGCTTGCGGGTTTCGGCCACGGATCGTTTGGATGAATCTCGCCCAGCCGCAGCGCCCGTCGATGTTCGCCCTCTGCATTCTCAGCATCCCTCCGCTTCAGCGTCCGGGCGGACTTCACAATGCGGAAACTCTCGTTCGGTCCGTCCGCATTCTTCAATGACCACCGGAAGTTGTACCAGTAGGTTTTTCCCCGTTTGTAGATCATTGTGTTGTCTCCCTCTTTTGCCGGTTGGACTTCGGTTTATACCTGCTGCCTTTCGGCCTTCCGCCCAGCTTGCCGTTCGCACGGGACGATTCCGCTTTCCGTTGGCTTGTCATCTCGCCACGGCACGCCGGGCAGTAGCAGATCAGCTCGACTTTGTGGATAGAACACTTCATGCCAAACGATATACCTAACTAGCTAGGTTATAGCAAGCAAATAGAGTGGGAAGACAGGCGCGTGCACGCATCCCCTATTCCCGCTCAACCCGTAACATCCGTCACAATGCAGGATTCATGCCGGTTTCAGCACAATTTGCTGGCCGTCACAAATGGAAGATGTGACGAGTTGAAAATGACCGTTTTGTTCAGTGTTTCTGCGGCCTGTGACGGGTGTGACGGCTGGCAATGGGGAGGCGGGCAAATAGCGCTTCCAGGCGTCGTCAAAGCTCCCCTTCACATAACCCTTGCTCGTGCCCTGCTCCGTGCGAATCGTTCGGGGTTGGACATCGAACGGCTTCAGCAGACGCGCCAGTCCGATTGGCGTAAGGGGCCTTCCGCCCGCAAATTCTCCCCAGGGCAGTGTCTCGTCCTGCACCAGGTTTCGGAGCAATTCGCTGGAAGAGAGGTTCTCGCGTCCGCTCGTGTTGAAAACCATGCGAATGTCCGCGAGCAACCGAACTCCCACGGATTGATCGTCCGCAGCGGTTCCCCGTAACACTTGCACCAGCGCCGCCCGCGCCCTCTCCATCCATTCCCCGCCCGCCGCATCCGCAATGGCCAGCAACGGTTCAGCGCCATCCTGTTGCCGGTCGCTCAGAATTTCCGGCAGGGCTGGCCTAATGTCCGCAAGCCGGGCCTTCCATTCGGCTGCCCAAGCCGCAACCTGCTCGCGAAGCGCTGTGACCTCGGGTTCCACTTCCCGGCGGCGGAAACGGGCAACTTCCGTTCCCGGCGGCTTGCGTTTCAATCGAATGGGTATGGAACGGTCTGCGACCGTGTCCGGCAACCTGCCAATTCCGGCAATGGCCTTCGGGCAGAACGTGTCGAAATCGCGCCGAACGAAATTCGTGCCCGTCGTCTGTTCACAGCGGGAAGC
>DAHUZH010000319.1 GCA_027306695.1 Acidobacteriaceae bacterium | reverse complement strand
AATATCGGCCTGATCAATTCGCTGGCCGTGTACGCGCGTACCAATTCATACGGCTTTCTGGAGACGCCGTACCGCAAGGTGGTCAACGGCAAGGTCAGCAGCCATGTCGATTACCTTTCGGCGATCGAGGAAGGCGAGTTCGCGATCGCGCAGGCCAACTCGGTGCTCAATGCCGACGGCAGTTTCGGCGAGGGCTTCGTGTCCTGTCGCTTCCAGGGCGAGCCGATGCTGGTGCCCGCAGTCGACGTCCACTACATGGACGTCTCGCCCATGCAGTCGGTGTCGGTGGCGGCGGCGCTGGTGCCGTTCCTCGAACACGATGACGCCAACCGCGCGCTGATGGGCGCCAACATGCAGCGCCAGGCGGTGCCGACGCTGCGCGCCGAAAAACCCTTCGTGGGTACCGGTATCGAGCGCGCCGTGGCGCGTGACTCGGGCGTGACCGTGGCGGCGCGTCGCGGTGGCGTGATCGACCAGGTTGACGCGGGCCGCATCGTGGTGCGTGTCAACGAGAAGGAAATCAGCGCGGACGATGCCGGCGTCGACATTTACACTCTGACCAAGTACACGCGATCCAACCAGAACACCAACCTCAACCAACGCCCGCTGGTGAACGTGGGCGATGTGGTGGCCAAGGGCGACACGCTGGCTGATGGCTCCTCGACTGATCTGG
>DAHUZH010000318.1 GCA_027306695.1 Acidobacteriaceae bacterium | reverse complement strand
AGAGCCAGTTCTCAATGCCGTTGGTATGAATATTGCCGTCCACATAGGCTTCGGCGTGGTTGATCACTTGGTGGATATACTCGGCGTCTAGGCCGGTGTAGGAACTCAGGGCGTCACTAAAGACCTCTGCTCCGGCCATCACGTTGGCGCGGACCTCGGGGGCCAGGGTCTTGCGGCGCACGTTCTCGACGACCCGAGCGCGGACCCGGCTGTGCCCGTCAGGCCCGTGGCGCTCTAGTAGCCCCATGACGGCCACTTTGCCAGCCCCGCCGGTACCCTTGATCCTTGCGTCCCGCTTGCCCTTGTGCATGTTGCGAGCTTTGCCGCCGATGAAAGTCTCGTCGATTTCGGTTTGGCCCGCGATCTTCTCAAAGGTGTTGGTCTGCATGGCGAGTCGGATACGGTGGAGCATGAACCATGCGGTCTTTTGGGACACCCCCAGCGACCGGTGGAGTTCGTAGGAGCTAATGCCGTTCTTGGCGCTGGTCAGCAGCCAGATCGCTGGCAGCCACTTGTCGAAGCCGATGGGACTATCCTCGAAGATGGTGCCAACCTTGGCGGAGAATTGCTGCCGGGGATGGCGGACAGAGCAGCGCCAGATCCGCCGGGTGGCGATGAAGTGGACGACCTCACTCCCACAGCGTGGGCACCTCACCTTGCCGTCGGGCCACCGGCTGGTG
>DAHUZH010000317.1 GCA_027306695.1 Acidobacteriaceae bacterium | reverse complement strand
AAAGCCACCTCGACTTGAGGATGGATGCGGATGAGATCAACCGTCATGTGATAGGCAAGGTATGGGATGGGATGGTATGGGATGGGATGGTAAGGTGGTGTGAGCCCACGCTCACCTCAATGGAAGTGTGAATAGCTTCAATAGAGAGAGATGGGGAGTGAAGGAACAGTAAATTTCGAAATGATAAGTTCAATTGATCTACGGACCTTTTGTTTTCTACGTTTGCAGCTATCACAAGCTTGAGCAGTCCGTATCCTTTTGTCAGGATCCACTTTCGGCCGAGTCATGATGGTCCTTGGACCATGCTGGTGTTGATGGTGTTGGGTGCTGCGTGCTGCGTGCTGCTTGCTGCGTGCTGCCGTTGCGTCTCGTTGCCGGCGTCCCAATCTACTACTGTACTGTGCTCGTACTCGTCCTTTTCCTTTTCCCGGCGCGCTCAACACCCGAAGCGGCAGATGGATTGATTGTGGCTCTTTCGTCTATCTAGGAGGATTTTGTCGATGGATGACGGAAGAGGTGCTGGAATATTGGAAGTGTCGGAAGACGGATGAGGGCTCAGAACGATGCTCAACTCAAAAAGATGAAGGAGAGCGGAAGCAGCTTGCTGGGAAGAGGGGTGTCTGGCCGTCGACATTGAACTTTGGCAGATTGACATTCGGCTGAGGTCTGCTACACAGTAAC
>DAHUZH010000316.1 GCA_027306695.1 Acidobacteriaceae bacterium | reverse complement strand
TTTGACATCACGCCTAGTCCACGTTTCTTTCCAAAGATTCGCGTTGGGGGTCCGACCTGAGGCCCGGGAATCCAGACGCCTGGAGGGAAGGGATACGACGCGTGCCCCGTTCGTCGGCCCCCCCCGTCAGGAGGGAGCCCATGATGGTCCCCGGTGTTCTTTCTTATTCGAACGCCCGGTGAAAACGCTTTTGTTCTCTCTTGTTTTCAAAAATATATCACGGGAACCGAGAAGAAGCGGATTCCCGAAATGGGCCCATGGGGGGAGGCCCGATTGATCGGGGTGGCATCTGAGATGGGCGTGTTTATTGGTGCTCGGGAGGAGAATCGAACTCCTATGACCGTGAGGTCGGCGGATTTTGAGTCCGCTGCGTCTGCCTGTTCCGCCACCCGAGCCAGGGAGAATGGACCTTGAGATTATACGGAGATCGATTGTCCATGGCAACATGGAAAAGTGCAGGGAGGATCGAACCGTCACTCGACTTCGCTCCCCCACACGGAGTCCCCAAAGGATCATTTAATGACGAGGGGGTAGTCCTCCGGACGGGCTTTCTGCCAGAGCATGACGTAATGGCTGACAAGAAGAAGGTAATGGGGGGATTTTTTCTTGTCGCCAGGAAAATGCGACATGCCTCCGATCTCTCCGACGGCCGTCAGAATATGTCCCGGTCCCATGGAGACCGTTTGATT
>DAHUZH010000315.1 GCA_027306695.1 Acidobacteriaceae bacterium | reverse complement strand
ATGCCGTGGACCCAGTCGAATCGGCGGACTCATAAGCTGCCTGCAGATCGCGCAACACATCGACCTATCACAGGGGGCCGTAATCGGCTCGGCCAAGAATCCCAGGCCGATCTGACCCTCAAACCCTCAGCCGAAGCTGCTCACGGCACCTCGAAAATCGCCGAGATCGACCGGTTTGAAAATCGTCGGAATAGGAATTGCACCGGCGCGTAAAGAGTTCACTGAGTCCGGTCGCGTCGGCCGGACGACGCCAGAAGGCTTCTTACCAGCCGAAGAGCAGCAAGATCAATAAGACGGTCGAATAGACTCGTGGAAGAGAGCGGAAGAAGGCGTCGGTGTCGCAGGTTCAAATCCTGTCACCCCGACCATCACCAAATGCCGTAAAACGCAGGCTTTCCGCACACGCGGAAGCCTCGAGTCTGCGTTTAAAACCGCCGCTCCGGTACCCATTCCGTGCCATTTGCACGGTAAGCGTCCTTTCTAGGCCGCATTGACTAAAGCAGATCTTTCCATCGACCGCGTACGTAGAAGAAGGCACCGGTCAGACTGAGCCCTCCAAATGGGACAAGGACAACTGCAAGTCCGACGGGCGTGTTCGGCGCAAACCGCAAAGCGATCGGCGCCCATACAAGACCGGCAAGGATGCAGAGACCGCTTTTTACCCAGTCCGAACTCATTGGGCATGCTCAGGCCGCGAGCCGAAGG
>DAHUZH010000314.1 GCA_027306695.1 Acidobacteriaceae bacterium | reverse complement strand
GTCGCGCCAGGTGCGCCTGAGCGCGGTGAACGTGCCCGGCGCGGCTGCCCCGGACACGCGCCGGCCGTTGATGCGGATCTCGGGCTCGGCGGCGAGCCAGCCGGGGACGCGGACCATGAGCGCGAACGCCGCCGGCGCGGCCGTTGCGACCTGCAGCGTCACTGACTCGCCAGCCGGGTAATCGGTGTGCTGTGTGAGGGCCACCGCCCGTCCGCCGCTGCGCCAGCGGACCTGCGAGGGCGTAAACAGGTTCACGTAGAGCGAGCCGGGCGAATGAAAATAGACGTTGCGCACGTAGTCGGCCACGCCCTGGACCAGCGTGCCGGAGCAGCACGGCCACTTCTGCGGATAAAAGACTTTCTTCGCGTCCGGGTTGTAGCTCGAATAATACGGCGAATTGCCGTTGGAGTCCGGCGGGCGGACCGCGAGCAGCCCGTTCCACATGATGCGCTCGAGCCCGTCGCCGTAGCGCGCATCGCCCGTGAAGCGCAGCAGATAGCGGGCGAGCTTCATGGTCGCGTAGGTCCCGCACGGCGTCTCGAAGTGATCCGCGGTGTGGGTCAGGCTCGAGTAGAGCGCGCCGGTCCCGGGCGCGATCAGCAGCTCGTTCGGCCCCCAGCCGCCGGTGGCGTAGCTCTGCTCGTCGAGGAACTTCCAGCCGTTGACGATTGCCTCGCGGTAGCGCGGCTCGCCGAGCTCGATATAGGCCTTGG
>DAHUZH010000313.1:487-734 GCA_027306695.1 Acidobacteriaceae bacterium | reverse complement strand
TCCGCCTCCGCCGGCGTCTCCCCCGCAAGCCGCGACTCAAAGAATCGCTCCACCTCAGCCAGAATCGCCTCGCCCGTCTTCGACTCATAAATCCCCTTGCGCAGCACCGCTCCGCCCGGGACTCCATGCGTAAACCACGACGCAAACTGCTTCATCTTCCCCTCGGCGTGCTTGGCCGCGCGCGCATCCTCAATATCCTCGGCCAGCAGCATTTCAAAATACGTCCGGATCATCCGGTACCGATCCG
>DAHUZH010000313.1:0-477 GCA_027306695.1 Acidobacteriaceae bacterium | reverse complement strand
TCGCCGGAGCCGCGCGCCCGATCATCACGCCATCGCAACCGCTTGCCGCTATCATCGCGCAGGCATCTTCCGGTGTGCGAATATCCCCGTTGCCAATCACCGGAATCTTCACCGCATCTTTCATCGCCGCAATAAACTCCCAGCGCGCCTGCCCGCTGTAGCCCTGCTCGCGCGTGCGGGCGTGCAGCGCAATCGCATTCAGCCCGCTCTCCTCGGCCATCTTCGCCAGCGGAACGCACACAATGTGGTCATCGTTCCAGCCCATGCGAATCTTCACCGTAAAGGGAATCTTCACCGCCGCGCGCACTTCCTCAAAAATCTTCCCGATCAGCGGCAGGTCGCGCAGCAGACCGCTGCCGCCGTTGCACGCCACCACGCGCTTGGCCGGGCAGCCCAGGTTCAGATCCACCAGATCAAAGCCCGTCTCCTCCACAAGCCGTGCGGCCTCGGCCAGCGTCTCCGGGTTCGACCCGAAGA
>DAHUZH010000312.1 GCA_027306695.1 Acidobacteriaceae bacterium | reverse complement strand
TACACGGAATCCATCGCCACCGGAATGCTAGCCGGCATCTACGCCGCCGCGCTGGCGCATGGCGCGCAGCCGGAAGCCATCCCACGCGCGACCGGTCTGGGATCGCTGGTGCATTACATCACCCACGCGGACCCCAAACATTTTCAACCCGCCAACATCATGTTCGATCTATTGCAGCCGCTGGAAGAAGAACTGCGCCGCAAAATTCGCGACAAGCGCGAGCGGCATAAGCTGCAATGCGAGCGCTCGCTGGCGCAATTCGACGCTTGGTGGCAGCGCCAGCAGATTAGTGCGGATTTCCAGTTAGTGTGACATAGGTCAATGAGTCATTCTGAACCTTTCGGCTACGCTCAGGGCAGGCTCCGCGTAGCGGAGTGAAGAATCCAGAGAATATCAGTCTGACAAGCGACGCTGTCACCCTCTGGATTCTTCGCTGCGCTCAGAATGACAGACTTTTCCCAAATTACATTATCCGTAAATCAGATCTACCTCTGCGAGCGTGGCTTCCGCGCGCGAATTTTGAAACGGATCGGCGAACCTTCAAAGCCGAAGGCGGCGCGAATCTGGTTCTCCAGAAATCGCTCGTAGGAAAAATGCAGCTTCACGTCGCGGTCCGTAAACAGCACAAAGGTCGGCGGCGACACACCGGCCTGCGTCATGTAAAGAATGCGCATCCGCCGCGACATCGGCACCGGCGCGCGTTCAAAATCCACGCGCTCAATAAAGCGATTCAT
>DAHUZH010000311.1 GCA_027306695.1 Acidobacteriaceae bacterium | reverse complement strand
GTACCGTCCAAAGATGCGAGGCAATCTCAGTCGGCGACTGAAGCGAGACATCCGCCGCCGCAGCGCCATCGAGCCGATGATCGGCCACATGAAAAACGACGGCCGGCTGCGCCGCAACTGGCTCCGCGGCCAACTCGGAGACGCCATGCACGCAGTGCTCTGCGGCTGCGGCCACAACCTCCGCATGATTCTGAACCAGTACAGGATTCTTTGCGCACTTTTTTTCGCCGCCTGGCAATGCTTCGAAAGCCTACAGACACTCGCTCCAACAGAAATCTGAATTATTCAGGGACGACTATGTAAGGGTAGGATGCCTCTGCCGCAGAAGATGATTCAAGGATGTCGATCCGACATTCAGATTTTGATCGTCGTAGTGTTGCAGAAGAGTCACGAAAAATCGGGATAGGGGGAAGCCTCGCGGCTCCTCCCCTCCCACACCACCGTACATGCGGGTCCGCATACGGCGGTTCGGTAGATTGAGCTATGTTCCAGCGAACAGCCTGGGAAGACCCAGCAAGTCGAAGTAGGCGATAGGAAAAGCGATGCCCATGGCCGGACTGTTGGCGATCCGCCATGGGCCATGAGGACTCCCGGCTGTTTTCGCGGCCAGAGCGTCACTCACTCCATGTGCGTGTAGCCGAGCGAACCGCAGCCTGCCCCGCTTCCATTGTTTCCAGATCGCGGACCGCAGCCGATGCCGTGTCCATCGATCCAGAAATATCAGCACCGAGGGCGTCCGGCAG
>DAHUZH010000310.1 GCA_027306695.1 Acidobacteriaceae bacterium | reverse complement strand
GAACCCAAATTCTTTTAGTCTGACTGAAACAACGACGGTGACCGGCTCCAACTGCTTGCCCGCTCCGTTTCGCTGTTCTGCCCCGCATAGCCCGCCAGGGTGGCCGGTGTCGCAGGTGCAAAGGACGAGTATCGAATCCGCTGTTCCGAAAACTGAAACCGATGCAATCCGCCGTTGACTGCCAGCGGAACTGGACGGCGCCTCCCACAGGCACACTACCGTCGCTCGCCAAACTTCACAAGAATATCAAGGGACAGGAGCCGCGTCAACCAGCGAAAGGAATCTTCGCCGCGTCCGATTAGTTGGCGATCATCTTGTTAATTTTTCTCGCCAGTCCATAGAACCCTTTGAACCCGTCCGATTCCGGCAAAACAGTCCTTTTAAACTCGTCGATATACAGTTTTTTCAGTGATGATTTCGCACCTTTTACATCCTTGGAGACGCCAGAGGAGAGCTTCTGAACAAGGTCAACGTTCGAAGAATACACCGATTGGAACACTGAGTCCGGTAGGAGCCCTTCGATGCACTTCCTGCCCGAACTCTCTCGCCCGATAGCGAAGTAGTCCTTGTCCCTGACGAGAGCCATACTGCGAAGGATGGGATCAATTTCCTCGTGCGCATCCAAATCGTAAGTGACGATAAATTTTTTGAAGCGCGACTTGATGAACTGTAGCAATTGGCGCTGCTTGAGAGTGTCCTTGCCGCCGTAAGCGAAAATTTGGCCGTCGAACAATAACCTGTTTCCTCC
>DAHUZH010000030.1 GCA_027306695.1 Acidobacteriaceae bacterium | reverse complement strand
TTCATCCGGCTGCACGTTGTCGATGGAAATCTGCATGTGGTCGAGTCCGGCCCGGTTCAGCCGCGCGATGCGGTCCGGCATCAGCAGATAACCATTGGTAATCATGCCGGCGATGCGGCCATGGTGGCGGATGCGCGTGATGATCTGGTCGAGTTCAGGGTGCAGCAACGGCTCGCCGCCGGAGATGGTAACGACACTGGTTCCCAGCCGCGCCAGGTCGTCGATGCGATGCAGCATTTCCGGCAGCGGGACCGGCTCGGAGACATCGTCGTATTCATTGCAGTAGGTGCAGGAAAGATTGCAGCGGCGCATGGGAACGATGTGCGCCATGTAGGGATGGCTGGTCGACGCCAAGGCGTGGCCGATCGAGGCCAGCTCCCGCACTCTGCGGGCGGCGGCTTTGGAACGACGAGTCAAGGGGGAACTGCGTGGGGCGCTCATCTCTTGTTTCATTGAATCACAGCCGCGCATGGATGGGACAGCGGGACTTATCCGTCTATCCTTGTAGAGCTTGTTTTATAAATGCTTGAACTTATAAATTTTTCATCCTGAGGTCGCTACGGCGACGCGCGTCGGACTCCGCTCAGAAATGACATGTATCGATGAAACCCAGGCTGGCTCTGTTGATATCCTCCGCAGCACGATCCAGCTTGGCGATGGAAATCAAGTTCAGGATTTGCTGGCGGCCAGGGTCAGAATCAAAGTCACTGGCTTCCTGTCGCGCAATATCTGGAGCTTGACCGCTTCATGCCGATTTTCCCGAAGCGCATGACTCCACCGGCTGCGAGAAGTCATCGGCAGATCATCCGCCTTGCAAATCACGTCCCCAGCCAGCACCCCGGAGCGCGAACCCGGACTGTTCGGATCGATGCTTTTCACCAGCAGTCCGGTCTTGCCCTTCAACCCAAAATAGCCTGCCAGTTGCTGCGTGAGTATATCGACTGTGATTCCAGTGTATGGGGCGGTATACGGAATCAAACTCATCAGCCCTCCGTTGGAGCTGAAGGTCTTGCCAATCTCGGCGGGCATGGAGGAGAAGAAGCCGGTCTGGCCTAGGGTCTGAGCTGGGGCCTGAGATGCAGCTTGAGGCACAGACTGGCTGGAGGTCTGCGCTGCTGTCTGTTTGGGGGCCTGCGGATCGGGAACCGTGTAATGCTGCGACCAAGCCTGTTGCTCCACGATTTTTCGGTCTGCCAGAACCACCTTGAATTCCAGCGGTTGACCATCTCGCAGGACATTGAGAGTCACCGTCTGTCCGGGAGACATTTTATGCAAAACTTCCCGCAAATCCTCAGCATGCTGCGCCCTTTTTCCGTTCAGCTTCACGATCACATCGTTACCGCGCAGCCCCGCTTTTCCCGCTGGCGCATCGTGATCAACCGCTGCAATGGCCACCCCTTCATTCGACGCAATGCGCAGTTTGGCCCTTTGCTGGGTGCTGAGGTTCTCAAAATCCACTCCGAGATACCCCTCGCCATCGTGGTGGAAACTGGCAATGCTGCCCGCAGGCGCAAGGGCATACGTCCGCACGGCCAATGGCAGCGCCAGCAACGTCAGGCAGACGGCATTCCAAAAGAAAAATCGCAGGCTCATTGAACAAAAATCCAGTACAGCATCCAGACCATTCCTCTCATGGAAGGCACAAGACGCCTTACGACTCGTAAGTTTAGCTCGGAGGTCTACTCGTACGTAGCCTAACCTGGCAGCAAAACGGCATTTTGTCCGCCAGTCTCCAAATGCTCCTGGGCCAGCCCGACTATTCCGTCTCTGGAATGGCCTGTAAGACCTTCAGAGAGGCTTCGCGCATTTCGGGATTGTCGTCCCGCGTGGCCAAGGTCTGCAACACTACGCGCACGCTGCTGTCGGCCTGCACCGGCTCCAGCATTCGCAGGGCATGGCTGCGTATGGGCTGGCTGGGATCGTGCATCAGCGACTCCAGAATGGCGTCGCGGACATGCACGTCCTGCGCAACATACGGCTCCAGACCTTCCAGCGCTTTCAGCCGCACGCTGGGGTCGCGATCATAGCGTAGTGCCACCATCAGCGCCGTCCGCACCGGCCCACCTTCACAGTAATGGCCAGCCTTGCACTGCTCCGCCAGCAGACCGACCGAATCGTTCCGCACGTCGGGATCACCGGTGTTCTGCGTGGCCATCAACAGCAGCTTCTGCACCTCGGGGTCGTCCATCGGGCCTTCCACCGTGGCGGGGACCATCTGATTGAAGTGGACCTCGACCATTTTGGTGTTGGGGTGCTGCACGATTCCGCTCACGCTGAAAATGGCAGGGGCCGCAGTCGTAACGCCTAGCGGAACTGCTTGTTCAGCCTGCGAAATCGGTTGCCCTGGGACTGCATGTTTCCAATAATGGCCAGCCGTTGCGCCAATTCCGAGTCCCAGAACGGCCAATGCGACTGCCATGCCCGGCGCGGCGCGCAGTTGAGCGAAGAACCCGAAGAGGCCCGTTTCCAGACGCATTCCCAGGCTTGGCGGCGGAAGCTGGTCGAGTGCCTCATCCAGCCGCACGCGGCTGTGGGCAAGGAGATTGGCGGACGGCTCCTCGACCGGCGCCAGCGACATGGCGTGGCGGAGCGCCTCATACACCCGGAGTTCATTGCGGCAACGCTCACACCCCGCGACATGCTGCTCCAGGTTGTGACAGCCTTCGTCGGCCAGTTCGCCGTAAATATATTGCACAATGTGCTGCTGTGCGAGTTCGCATTTCATGGCCTGCTCCTCAAATTTTTAACGCACATTCTCTTACCTACCGCAGTTCCGCGAGCTGCGTACGCAACTTGCGCGTGGCACGGAACAGCGTATTTTTCGCCGTTTCTTCCGTTGTGTTCAACATTTCGCCAATGGTCCGCAACCGCAGACCATGGTAGTGCTTCAATTCAAACACCGTCCGCTCGCGCGGCGTGAGTGTTTCCAATGCCGTCTGGATATGTTCTCCCAGTATTTTTCGTTCCAGTTCGCGGTCCGGGTTCGCCATGGCGCGCTCGTCGGAGACGTTCGTCATGGTGTCGTGCTCTTCACCGGAAGCGTCGATCATCACCGCGGAGTCTTCGCGGCGCGTCTTGCGGCGGCGCAGATGGTCCAAACAAAGATTGGTGACGATCCGATAAATCCACGTATAGAAGGAGCATTCAAAGCGGAAGCTGCCAATATGGCGATAGGCCTTCAAAAACGCTTCCTGATGAATGTCCTGGGCGTCCTGCTCGGAGCCGGTAAGATGCAGCGCCAGACGCAGCACCGCCTGATCGTACTGGCGCACCAGAACGTCGAACGCCTCTCGCGATCCTTTTTGCGCCTCCCGGATCAGTTCGGCGTCTTGCACCCGTGCTGCACTGTCCGCGTACATTCTTGTCTTCGATTGTATGCGCGGAGCTACCGGTAAAGTACGTGGGGAAGGGAGTGTCTCGCGGGGCAGTATGGCAAATCGTCGCAACTCCATATCGGTCTCTCCATCTATACGACGCTGGATTTTTGGAAACGTGAGCCAGCGCGCGGGTTTCTCTTTCGCGCCAGGCGCGCGATTGCACTAAACTGGGGCCAATGGCCTTCGCATCCAACCCTCCATCTGACAGCCCGCAAGTTCCTTTGTTTTCAAGCCCAAGATCGAACACGTCCAAAACGGCTGGCTGGGCCACGGCCTTTACCGACGGAGGCTCGCGCGGCAATCCCGGCCCGGCTGGCTATGGCGTTCTCATCCAGGCAGAAGACGGCAGCGTGCTGGCCGAGCTGAGCGAATTCATCGGCATGCGCACCAACAATGTAGCCGAATACTCCGGCATGCTGGCCGCACTGGACTACGCCCTGGCCCATAGGCTGATGCGCCTGCGCATCGTCTCGGATTCGGAATTGATGGTGAAACAAATCCGTGGCCAGTATCGCGTGCAAAGCCCGGATCTGCGTCCACTGTATGACGAAGCAACGCGCAAAATCGCGCAGCTCGAAGGCTTCCAGATCGAGCACGTTCTGCGCGGCAAAAACAAACGGGCGGACGAGCTGGCCAATCTGGCGATGGACCAGGGAATGCGACGCAAGCCTGAAGCAAAGAGCGCGGGAACGCCACAGGTCGGGCCGAATGCTACTTCTACTGCAACGCCGGTGCGTCCGCTGCGCGGCATTGTGAAGGCGGGAAAAATCTCTCTGCTGGAAGGCTTTATTCCAGAGGGAACCATCGTCGTGGTGATGCCGGAAAAAGCTCTGGGCGAGCGGGCCGCTAAAGAACGCGGCTAAAGCATTTTCATCCTACTGGGTGTAGTGCGGGTTCCGAACAATTCGTCATCCTGAGCGGAGCGAAGGACCTCTGTATTTCAGAGGAAAGCCAATGCATAGATTCTTCCCCTTCGACAAGCTCAGGGTCAGAATGACGGCCTTTCTCTCTATAGCAAGACTCGCCGGAATTTTTGGAAATGGTTTACGACTGCGCCAGCGCGGCCTTCACCAGTTCGCTGACCTGCTTACCATCGGCGCGCAGACCGGCGGCCTGGATCTTCGCCTGCACCGCCTTCATCACGTTGCCCATATCCTTCGCGGTTGGGCGCTGACCTGCCGCAGCCATTTCGGCAATCGCCGCATCCACCATGCCGCGAATCTCCGCTTCTCCGGCGGCCTTCGGCATATAGCTTTCGATGATGACGATTTCGGCGGCCTCTTTCTCGGCCAGTTCCAGGCGATTGCCCTTGGTGAACTGCTCGATGGAGTCGCGCCGCTGCTTCACCATGGTCACAAGAATCTGCGCGCCCTCGGCATCGGTGAGCGGCGCGCGCTTGTCGATCTCTTTATTCTTGAGCGCGGTCTTCATCATGCGCAGCGTCGAAAGGCGATCGGCGTCCCGCGCCTTCATCGCCGCCACCATGTCTTCGTGCACTTTTTCCGTCAAGCCCATCGCAATCTCCACTTCAAATGCCAAAAAAGAAAAGTCCAATCCTTTCAGTATAAAAGCCCGGCGCGTCCGGTGCAGGTTCAGTAAAATCAATGCATGTTCCGCAAAACTCGCCTTTTCACTCCCGGACCCACTCCTTTGCTGCCCGCCGCACAGTTTGCCATGGCGGCCGCCGACCTGCACCACCGTACGCCAGAGTTCCGCGCGCTCTATCAGCGCGTGCTCGGCCAGCTCCGTACATTTGTCGGTACGCAAAACGATGTCGTGCTGTTGACCAGCTCCGGCACAGGGGCGATGGAAGCGTCGGTGGCGAACCTCACTTCTCCGGGCGACCGGGTGCTGGTGCTGACCGCTGGCAAGTTCGGCGAGCGCTGGACGGCGCTGGCCAAGGCCTTCGGCTGCCAGCCGGACGTAGTGAGCGCGCCCTATGGCGAAACATTTTCGATGGAAGCCGTGCGCGCCGCGCTGCGCGAGGATACTCGCGCTGTGTACATGCAAGCGACCGAGACCTCGACCGGCGTGCGCCATGATGTGCGGGCCGTGGCTGAACTGTTGCGTTCGACAGGGAGCGGAGCGGTGTTGGTCGTCGATGCAATCACCGGCCTGGGCACGACCCACCTCGACATGGATGCCTGGGGTGTCGATGTGCTGATTGGCGGATCGCAAAAAGCGGTGATGATTCCTCCGGGTCTTGCGTATCTGGCGGCCAGCGAGCGGGCATGGCAGCGCATGGAGACCACGAAAAACCCGCGCTACTACTTCGACCTTCGCAAGGAACGCAAAGCCGCCTCCAAGGGCGAGTCCGCCTACACGCCCGGCGTCGCGCTGATTGCCGCATTAGGAGCGGCGCTCGATTATATTGCCGCGCAGGAGGGTGGCGATCTGGCGCGCGGACGCGCCTCGCTGGTTGAGAATGCCGAGACTTGTGCAGCCATGACTCGCGCTGCCGTTCCGGCGCTTGGCATGCGCCTGTTCGCGCCATCTGCGCCCGCCGCCGCGGTGACTGCTGTGCTGCCGCCGCAAGGCGTGGATTCCGGCGTCATCGTGAAGGAGTTGAAGTCGCGCTTTGGCGCCATCGTCACCAATGGGCAGGGCGAGATGAAGGGCCAACTCTTCCGCATCGCGCATCTCGGCTTCTTCGATCCTTTGGACACGCTCGCATTGCTAGGGGCAATCGAACAAGTCACAGCCGATTCGCTGCCGGCATCCAAATTCGCGCTGGGGGATGCGCTCACCGCCGCGCAGCGCGTATTTGCAGAGCGCAGCCATGCCGCGTCCTCCACGGCTCGCGTGGAGGCGGCGATGGCCGGTAGATAGAAGAATTTCTGTGCGGATGTACTCTTTGTGTCGGGTCGTCGTGAAACCACAGGTCCCTCCACTTCCCCTTGGCTGTGCTCAGGGTCCGGTCGGGATGACAAATTTTTGTAGTGGATGAATGACCCACCACGATGCTCTCTGAAAATTTCTCTTTTATTCAAACTGTCGCTTACGGAATGCAATCATGAAAGTTGTTCTTGCCGAAAAAGTTTCTCCGGCCACGCTGGCCGTGTTTGCCAATGCGCCCGACTGGAACGTCGTCACGCACGACCGGATCAAGAACAGCCTTCCCGCCGAACTGGCCGATGCCGATGCGTTGATCGTTCGTTCCGCCGTTCAGGTGGACGCGGCGCTGCTCGAAAACGCGCCGAAGCTGCGCGTCATCGGGCGCGCCGGCGTGGGCGTCGATAACATCGACGCGGAGGCCGCGACCCGCAACGGCATTGTGGTGATGAACACTCCCGGCGCCAACGCCGTGGCCGTCGCCGAGCTGACGCTGGGGCTGATGGTGGCGCTGGCCCGCATGGTTCCGCGCGCCAACAGCACCATGCATGCCGGGCGCTGGGAAAAAAAATCTCTGCAAGGCGCGGAGTTGCGCGGCAAAACGCTGGGCATCGTCGGACTGGGCCGCGTCGGTCTGGAAGTGGCGCGCCGCGCGCGTGGCTTCGGCATGGAGTTGATCGGCCACGATCCATTTGTCTCGGCGGCGATTGCGCGCGAACATGGCGTGCGGCTGGCCCCGCTCGATGAAGTCTTTCGCCAGGCCGATTACCTGACGCTGCACGTCGGGTTGACACCGGAGACCGAAGGCATGGTGAACGCGACGACACTCGCCACCATGAAAAAAGGTGTGCGCATCGTCAACTGCGCTCGCGGTGAATTGATCGTGGAAGAAGCGCTTGCAGAGGCGCTGCGAAGCGGCCACGTCGGCGGCGCTGCGCTCGATGTCTTCCGCAAGGAGCCCTTGAAAGACTCGCCGTTTTTCGGCCTCGAAAATGTGATCCTGACACCGCACATCGCAGGTTCGACTGCGGAAGCGCAGGAGGCGGTCGGCATCCAGATTGCCGAGCAGGTGCGCGCCTATCTCACTACCGGCGTAGTGCAGAACGCGGTGAACTTCCCCTCTCTTTCGTATGAGGAATACACCGCGCTCGCGCCCTACATCGAACTTGGCGAACGATTGGGAAAATTTCTTGCCGCGACCTTCGGCGCCAGCGTGGAAAGCGTCCACCTCAGCTATTCCGGTCGCCTGGCAGAGATGCGCACGGAGTTGATTCGCAATGCCGCGCTGTGCGGCATCCTCGGCAGCTCCGAACATGTGAACCGCATTAACGCTTCCGCCGTCGCCAAGGAGCAGGGGGTCCACGTCCACGAACAAAAAAATGAAGCTGTATCCGGTGGCGCGGGCAGCGTGCTGAAGCTGACGCTCCACACCGCGCAGCGCGATATGACGGTGAGCGGAACGGTGCTGCATGGCAAATCGCCGCGCCTGCTGGCTTGCGACGGCATCGATATTGAAGCGCCACTCGACGGAACGCTGCTGTTCATCCGCAACCAGGACGTACCCGGCGTGATTGGCCGCATCGGCACGATCCTGGGTGAATTTGCCATCAACATCGCCAACTTTGCACTGGGCCGCGCGGAAGCCAACCACAGCGGTGGACGGCGCGAAGCGCTGGCGCTGGTGCATGTCGATGCGGAAACCGCCCCGACGCAGATCCATAAAGCGCTCGAATCTTTGAGCACGCTCGAAGCGATTACCAGCGTCCGGCTGGTAAAACTGAAGTAAGCTCTTTTGCACCACCGACGAACGAGGGACCTCCTACATGCCGCTCTACGAATACGAATGCAAGCAGTGCCGCCAGCGCATGGAAAAGATCCAGAGTTTCAGCGCGCCACAAGAAAAGATTTGTCCAAAATGTGGCGGAGAACTGGAGCGCGTCATCTCCGCTCCAGCCATTCAGTTCAAAGGCGCGGGCTGGTACATCAACGACTACGCAAAGTCGGGCGGCAAGTCTGCATCTTCCGGCGATAAAGAGAATAAGACGGACGGCAAATCCGAAAGCGCGTCGGAGAGCAAAGCGGAAAACATCAGCGCCAGTTCCAGCGAAACAAAAACCTCCAGCGAATCCGCACCGTCGAATGCTGCGGCAAGCGCACCAGCCAATCCATCCCCCAGCAAATCCAGTTCGGGCAGTTTGAAACCGACGCAGTAGCATCTTTAATAGCCGAATTACAGATGCTGTAGTTGTTAAAGACGGAGGAGTCATTCTGAGCGAAGCGAAAAATCCAGAGGACGATGGCGTCGCAACCCAAGCCAGTATTCTCTGGATTCTTCACATCGATCAGTCGCCGCAGCTACCTGCGGCGACCTCCGTTCAGAATGACTCCCTTTCACAAATAACTACACCATCTGTTAGCGCTTTAGCCACAAGTTCCAGTGCTGCCATTTGGTATATCGAAACGACTACAATCGGCGTGTGTTTGAACATTCGCTGACCATCCCCGAAGATGCCTTGCAGCCGTGGCTGGATGAGATGCCCGGGCGGCCAGCAGTCTTCGCGCTCTTCGGGCCGGACCCGCAGAGCGAACCGTATATCTCGAAGACCGCGGACCTGCGGCGGCGCATGCATCGGCTGCTCGCTCCCGCATTTGCCGGGACCAAGCGGCTGCATCTTGGCGGACGCGCGGCGCGCCTTGCTTACTCTGAAGTTGGTTCGGAGTTTGCCACCGCGCTGCTGCTGCTCCAGGCGGTGCGCACCTACTGCGGCGAACGAGTGCGCGAGCATCTCCATCTACGCAAACCTGCCCTGTTGCGGATGGCCTCGGAAAACGCCTATCCCCGCGTGTATGTCACCAACCGCGTGACGCAGCGCGCGTTGGCCTCGACCTATGGACCGTTTCCTTCGCGGACACCGGCGGAGCGTTTCCTCGACGACTCGCTGAATTTTTTTGAATTGCGGCGCTGCACGGAAGAGCTAAATCCCGACCCGGCATTTCCCGGCTGCGTCTACTCCGAGATGAAGATGTGCCTGGCACCGTGTTTCAAGGGCTGCTCCGACGAGCGCTATGCCGAGGAAGCGCAGCGTGTCCGCGAATATCTTGCCTCGCGCGGCGCATCGACGATTGCGCAGTTGGAGAAAGAGCGCGAGGCCGCCTCTACGGCGCTGGACTTTGAAACAGCGGCCCGCCTGCATCAGCGCATCCAGAAAATGAAGACCGTCGCGCAGCAGGCCGCCCCGCTGGTGCGTCCGTTGGCGGAGTTGGACGCGCTCGTCGTGCAGCCGGCGGTTTCGCATGTCGGCGTGCAGACGTCTTCCACGCCATCGCGAGCGGAAAAAATGTCCAATCGTCCATTGCGGACGGAAGCCAGCGATGTCGCCATCTTTCTCGTCCGTTCGGGCAGAATTGCAGGCCCGTGTTTCTACTCCGTCGAAGGCATGCGCCATCCCAATGAGCGCGCGGGGTCCACTTCTCTGTTCGCGCACCCCACGCTGCTGGAACCAACGCCGCTGGAAGCTCCACCGCAAACCGGGAGCGCGGAGGCCAATCCAAACGCACCTACATCATCAACAACCAAACCGCTGACGCGAGGACGACTGGAACAGCGGCTTCGGGCTGTGCTCGACGAACTGGAAACCGAGTCGCGCGCCACCAAATTTACCGCCGATGAGTTGGCGGAGCATCTTTCGCTGCTGGCGCGCTGGTATTATCGTCCCCCTACCCGGCGCACGGGAGAAATCTTCTTTCGCGAGGAGGCCAAAACCCACGATCCAGACGGCGGCCCCGCGTTTCCCCTCTCGCGCGTTCTACGCGGCATCTCCCGCGTCTTTTGCGGGCAAAAAGAACTGCCAGACGCTTCCGGCGATTCCGCCTTGCCAGCGTCTTCTGGAGATTTTCCCGCGCTGTGATACGATTTTTTCCACTCTTATGAAAATTCGCAAAAGGCTTCCGTATCTCCACTTCCTCAGCCTCGGTCTTTTGTCCCTGGGCGTTGTCTCGCTGTCCGCGCAGCCTTTCGCAGCCCAAAGCAACAGATCGTCCGGGGCCAAACCTCCCATCAGTCTGGATGAGTTCTTCAGTTACATTGAGATTCGCGGTCTGGCGCTCGCCCCAGACGGCAGCTCAGCGGTGATTGGGACCGCTCGCGCCGACTGGAAACAGAACCGCTTCCGCACAGATTTATGGATGTGGCATGCGAAGGACAATTCCGTCACGCCGCTCAGCTCAACCGGGCACGACAGCAATCCGCATTATTCGCCGGACGGAAAATACATTGCATTCCGCTCGAACCGTCCATTGATCGACGAAGGACAGGCAGCTAAAGATGCAGCGGAGCGCGTGTGGATTCTGCCGGTCGATGGCGGCGATGCATTTCCGCTGTATCGCGAGCCGCTGAGCGTGGACGCCTACACCTGGTCCGGCGACGGCAAGTCGATTTTTGTCGCCACGCAGCAGCCCATCTCCCCGGACGCGGACAAAGCTGAGAAGCAGACCTGGAAAGACACGGTTCGCTGGCGCAAGCAGCGGCGCGGCGATGACATTCTTCGATTGCCGATCACCGATGCCATTCCGCAACCGAAGCATCTGCTGGCCTCCGCCGCGAACGACAAGCCCGATGCGAGAAAAAAACTGCCGCTGCCCACCCATGCCGTCGTGATCGCGCAGAGTCCATTGGCCATCGAGGAGTTGGTCGCTTCGCCCGATGGCAGCACGCTGGCCTTTGAGAGCCGTTCTGTCATCAATCGTCAGGAAAACCCGGCGGACTATGAAATCTATCTGGTTTCCGCGAATGCGACCGGCGCGACCCCGCGCAGGCTGACCCATAATGAAGGCTATGAAAGCAATCTTCGCTGGGGCCGGAACAGCGAAACGCTCTACTTTAACGTGGGTGCTGCTTCAGGATCGGCAGAGCATGCCTATGAGGACGTGCAGGGCCGGTTGTACGGCATCGACGTAGCCAGCGGCAAGTTGACGCGCCTCGGCAGCGACTACGGCGGAAGCTGGGAACGCTATGCGGTGGCCAACCATGGCGGCCTGCTTGGAGCGGGCGAGACCGGCACGCAGACGCAACTCTACGATGTGACCGGCCCGAAGGCGAACAAACTGTCTGGCATCGCGGGAACGTACGGCGCAATCGTCACGGCTAGTAAGACTCCAAAAATTCTCTTCACCCACTCCGCCATTGACGAACCCGGAGAAGTCTACATCGCCGAAGACGCCGCGCACCTAGCGCAGTCCAAACCAATCACGCAGTTCAACAAACTCTTTACCGAACGCGCACTGCCCCAGTGGTCCGTTTACAACTGGAAGTCCCCGGACGGCACGCCTGTGCAAGGCGTGCTGCTCTATCCGCCGGGAAAGTTCGGCCAGAAGCATCTGCGCATGTTTACGCTGATCCACGGCGGGCCGGGCGATGCCGATGGCAACCGCTTCGGCGCGGACTGGTACGACTGGGCCATTCTAGCGGCGGACAATAACTGGCTCGTCTTTCGCCCGAATTATCGCGGTTCCAGCGGTTATGGCGACCAGTTCGAGCTGGAGATTCGACCGGAAATCGTGTCACTCCCCGGAAAAGATATTCTTGCCGGCGTGGACAAGCTCGTCGCTGACGGCGTTGCCGACCCGAACCATCTCGCCGTGGGCGGCTACAGTTACGGCGGATACATGACCGACTGGCTCATCACGCAAACGACACGCTTCCGCTCGGCGGTCTCCGGCGCGGGGGCCGTCGAACATGCATCCAACTGGGGCAATGACGATATGCCCTACGACGATGCGTGGATTCTGGGCGGACTCCCATGGCAGCAGCCGGCCCGCTATCAAAGCGAGGCCGCGCTGTTTCAGTTCGATAAGGTGAAGACGCCGGTGCATGACGTGATCGGTGGGGCCGACATTCGCGTCGCCGCCGAGCAGGGCTATCTGCTGGAGCGCGCCTTGCAAACGGAAAACGTTCCGCATGTTTTTCTGGTGTTTCCCGGCGAAGGCCACGGTCTGGCGAACAATCCATGGCACGGTTACATCAAGGTACGCGACGAAATGCAATGGCTGGAGAAGTATGACAAAGCGGGCAAATAACAAACTGCATTCTCCGTCGCGGGAGCCGCTCTGCACGCCGCTTTCCTCCAGAGAAAGTTACTCCGCGTGAGTGGGTCCAGTTTCTCGCCTGCAATGCCTTCACGCCTCGCCGCCATTTCGCGCTGGTGTTCCCGGCTGGAAGTGGCAGCGGCCTTCCTCGCGCTCACGCCGATCATTCTGTTTTTCATCACCAGCCTGAAGCGGCTGCATAGTCCGGTTCCGCTGGAGCAACTGGAAGGTCCCATGCTGCTGGCCGCCATCCGCGTGGCCCATCACCTGCCCATCTATGTGCGGCCCAACTTCAGCTTTATTCCGTACATGTATGCGCCCGTTTATTACTACGTTTCTGGATGGGCCGTCCGCCTGCTCGGTCCCAGCTTTCTGCCGCTACGACTGATTTCTCTGCTGAGCACCTGCGCTTCGCTGGCGGTCATTTACGTTCTGGTCCTATTCGACACGCGCGGGACGAAAACCCGCAGGCATCTGGCCGCGCTCTTCGGTGCAGCTTTATATGCGGCGGCGTATCCGTGGACCCGCGAATGGTTCGACCTCGGACGCCTGGACGCGCTTTATGTTCTGCTGCTGCTGCTCGCGTTGCTTTGCACGCGCCGGTTGCATCCCATTCTCGCCGCTCTCGCCTGGACGCTTGCTTTCCTGGCCAAGCAAACCATCTTTCCGGTGGCGCTGGTAATGCTGTGCTATGACTGGAAACGTCCACGCCGCGTGCTGGTCGGGCTGGGAAGTTTCCTGCTGATGATGGGCATCAGCGTGCGGCTGCTGGACCATGCCACCCACGGCTGGTTCTGGTTCTATGCATTTACCGTTCCCCACGCAAACTCCGACTTGCTGCTGCGTCCGGCGGTATTTTTCATTCCTTCGGAGATGCTGGCGCCATTCGGCATCACGCTGCTCGTGATTGCGCTGGCGTGGAGTCGCGCGCGTCCTGATATCCGCAGTTCGACGACGCGCTTTTACCTGCTGGCTGGAATTTCCACCTTCGCGCTCTGCTGGTTTTTGCAGGCCCATGGCGGCGCGACGGCCAACACGCCCATGCCCGTGTATGCCGTGCTCGCCATCGTGTTCGGCATCTCCTTCGGGCGGCTGGACGCCTCGCTGGCGCGAGATTCCTGTCGCGAACGCGCCCGTATTCTTCTATTGGCGGCGGCGTGCATCCCGCTGGTCTGTTGGATCTACAATCCGCACGACCAGGTTCCCCATCGCGACCTGATTGCCTCGCGGGAAAAATTGTCCGCGTGGCTGCGCACATTTCCCGGCGATGTATTTCTGCCCTCCAATCCATATCTTGCAGTGGCAGCGGGCAAGTCCTCGCATCCCGACTCCGCCGCGCTGCACGACGCGCTGCGCCCCAACGATCCCCAGATTCGTCAACCGCTGCTGGCGGCCATCCGCGCCGAGATCGACCAGGAACAATTTGACGCCATCGTCCTCGACGATGTGCCCGCGTCCGCACTGGCTGGGCAGAGCTGGCTGCCGTCCGATCTCCAAAGCCACTATCCTGTGGTCGGACTCGTGCCGGGCAGCAACGTTGGCGACCCATTTGCACCGCATCCGGTTTATTTTCTGCTGCCTTGCCGGGAACAGGCCCTGGCCATCTCCAAAGGATGGACCCTGGTACAGCATGGCGGCCAACTTCCCTGCTCACCCTGAAACGCCGGATGCGTCTTGAACTATAGGAGGACGCAAGCGCGACACCGCCTCCGCTGATAGACTGAAACCATCGTGGTGGAGCTGGCACCTTCAATTCTTTCCGCCGACTTTGCGCGCCTGGCCGAGCAAATCCAGGCTGCGGAGCGCGGTGGCGGGACCGTCATCCATGTGGATGTGATGGACGGCCATTTTGTGCCGAACATTACGATCGGTCCGCCAGTCGTGGCGTCTCTGCGTAAAGCGACCAGGCTGCCGCTCGACTGCCATTTGATGATTGAGGACCCGGATGAGTTTATTCCCGCGCTGGCCGACGCGGGCGCGAACTGGGTGAGCGTGCATTACGAAGCGTGCCGCCATCTGCACCGCTCGCTGGAACTGATCGCGCAGCACGGTATGCAGCCGGCGGTGGTCATCAATCCGGCGACGCGCGTCAACCTGCTGATCGACATTCTGCCCATGGTGCATCATGTCCTGGTCATGAGCGTCAATCCGGGATTTGGCGGCCAGAAGTTTATTCCATTTACGCTGGATAAGGTCCGGCACCTGTGCGCGCTGCGCGAGGAAATGGGACTGCACTATCGCGTGGAAGTGGACGGCGGCGTGGCCATGGAGACGGTCGCGCGGGTCGTCGAAGCTGGGGCCGACCTGCTGGTGGCGGGCAATGCGGTCTTCGGCAATGGGCACGCGGAAGAAAATGCACGGACTTTATTGCAAGCCGCGCGCGTTGCCGCAGGCGAGTCAACCCGAAACGTTAACCATTCTGCCCCGCGGAAGAATCGCAGACTGCTTCCCCCGGCGCACAGGCAAGCGAAAAAGTCTGCTAAGGTGAAGTCATTATGAGTCGTACCATAAATTATTCCCAGAACCATCCTTGGAAACGCTGTGCTGCTCTCTGCGCCCTGCTTGTTCTCGGCGGCGGCATGGCCCATGCCGGAATCTTCCGCAAGCACAAACAGCTTTCGCAAAAGGACGATGCGCTGGCCAGCGTCACCTCCAGCCAGCCCGACAAGGCGCTATTCGACCGCGCCATGATTGCCCTGAAGAAGGGCAAGTACGACATCGCCCGGCTTGATCTGCAGACCCTGCTGAATACTTATCCAGATTCCGAGTATTCCATGCGCGCCAAGCTGGCCATCGGCGATACCTGGTACAAGGAGGGCGGCACCGCCGCCATGCAGCAGGCGGAAGAGGAGTACAAGGACTTCATCACGTTCTTTCCCGACAAGCCGGAGGCCGCCGAAGCGCAGATGAAGGTGGCCGACATCTATTATAAGCAGATGGAAAAACCGGACCGCGACCCCACCAATGCTGTCCGCGCCGAAGAAGAATACCGCGTGATGGTCCTGCAGTACCCAGATTCCAGCCTGATTCCTCAGGCCAAGCAGCGTCTGCGCGAAGTGCAGGAGGTCCTCGGCGACCACGAGTTCGCCATTGGCAATTTTTATGAGACGCGGATGAACTACGCGGCCTCCATTGCCCGCCTGCAGTCCGTCGTCGATACATTTCCCCTATACAGCCGCATGGATGAAACGCTGCTCGACATCGGGGACGCTTATGAAGCGCAGGCAAAAAACATTGAAAAGATGCGCCTACCCCCCGATGCCAAGGCCCGTCTGATGAAGCTGTATACCGGCCGCGCCGCCCATGCCTATGACCGCGTCATTCTGGAATATCCGATGGCCCCGCACGTCGACGATGCACGCGACCGGCTGGAGGCCATGAATCAGCCCGTCCCGGAACCGACCCAGCAGGAAGTGGCGGAAAGCTCCGCAATGGAACAGAGCCGTGCTCCGGTAAATCTTAAATACAAGGCCGTCCTGCTGATTACCGCCCGGCCTTCTGTCGTGCAGGCGGCGCGCGTTGGAGAGCCCAGCCTCGTCGATCCCACCCAGATCATAGCCCCCGCAGTGGTGAAAGAGGCCATGGCCGACGTGCAATGGGCCGCTAAACCCGATGGCAAACCTGCTCCCAACATTCCCGGCGGTTCCAATGACGTCAATGCAATTGGCACACTGCAGGGCACGGCGCCAGCTGCGAATTCCACCAATGCTTCTGGAGCCGGTCAGCCATCGAATGCTTCCGGGTCGAACAGTTTGCAATTGAACGATCTTTCCAACGGCGATACGAACATGAACGGCACCGTCGCCAATTCCAACAATGGACAGACCCCCACGACGAACGCCGATCAGGCCCCACCGCGATCGGACTCGAACGCTGCCCCCACCCAACCGGCTGGTACGCCACCTGCTGCGGACCAACTGCCACCAGCCAACGCAAGTGGACAGCCCGCTGTATGGCCTTCGGCAAAGAGCGACAATGGCGGGTTGCCAACCGTCGCCCCGAAAGACAACACGCCTCTGCCCGCTACGCAGAAAGCAGCCGACGCTCCGAACCAGATCAATGATGTGCCGCACGGCGGCCAGCCCGTCAATGTTGCAAACCAGACAACAACCGCCCACGGCAAGAAAAAGAAGAACCCGAAATTCAATGGCAGCGAGGAGTCTTCCAGTAAACACAAAAAGAAGAAGGGACTTCGCAAGCTGAATCCGTTCTAAAAATTTATCCAGAAGTTCAATCGCATGGAAGGGACGGGCTTCAGCCCGTCCGTAAGTTTTGGAAATCAGTGGGGCTTTAACATCTGAGGAGAAAAATTCCAGGGTCTTCCAGAGTTTCTAATTCAAAAAAACCTGCAACACTCACGGCGGTGCTTCGTCGTCGCCGTTGTTGTTTGTAGGGCCTGCGATCCACAAACCAACATCCGGCTGCGATTCTTTCTGGTGCGACACGGATTCTCGCCCCTTGTGTATATTGAGATACCGTGATGGCACACTCAGGCGCAACGTCTATTCCAATCCTTCGGCGCTTCCTTCGGCGCTTTTCTTGCTTTCTGATTGCAACCGGACTGTACGCAACCGCCCAGCGGCCGTCCATGCCGCCCACGCCTCACATCCACGCGGATCGCCAGGTCACGTTTTATTTCTTTGACCCGGGAGCGACCCACGTCCTGTTGGGCCTGGAAGGAACCGCCCATCCCTTGCCGATGATGAAAGACTCTCAGGGTTTGTGGAGCCTCACGGTCGGCCCGTTACAGCCGGAGATTTACAGCTATCACTTCATCGCAGACGGCGTGCCGCTGCTCGATCCGGCCAATTCGCACATTAACCCTAACCTCCGCGGGCCATCGAATGCTTTTGAAGTTCCCGGCTCCGCGCCGCAGCTCTGGGACGTGCAGGATGTTCCGCACGGCATCGTGCATCACCACTTTTACAAATCTGCAATCGTCGGCGACCAGCGGGATTTTTTTGTGTACACGCCGCCGGGCTACGATCCGCACGCGCACGCCAAATATCCTGTGCTCTATCTGCTGCACGGTTATAGCGATGATGCGCGTGGCTGGACCGCGCTGGGCCGGGCCAATGTCATCCTCGACAACCTGATCGCCCAGGGCAAGGCCAAGCCAATGATCGTCGTAATGACGCTCGGCTACGGCGCGCCGGAGATTGTCCTGGGTCCGCATCCCGGTCTCGATGATGCCACCTTGCGCAAGAAAAATTACGACCGCTTTACGCAGGCACTGCTGACGGAGGTGCTGCCACAGGTGCAGTCGGCATATCGCGTCTCCACTAAGCGGGGAGACCGCGCCATTGCTGGCCTCTCCATGGGCGGCGCGGAGAGCCTGCTGACCGGGCTGAACCACATCGACATGTTTGCCTGGATCGGATCGTTCAGCGCCGGTGGACTCGACCCGGACTTCGCGCAGGACTTTCCCAACCTCAACGCCAAGGACGCGGCAAAACTGCGGCTGCTGTGGATTGCCTGCGGAACCAATGACCGCTATGTCGGCAAGACGCCACTCATCACGCTGAACCGCGACTTGGTTGCCTGGCTGCGCGCAAGAAATATTCCCGTGACCGCCATCGAAACGCCGGGCATGCATGAGTGGCCCGTCTGGCGCGACAACCTGAGTCATTTCGCGCCTCTGCTGTTCCAGGCAAAATAAGACACCGATAACCCGTAACCGATAGCACAGGCCGCCTGTGCTATCGTGAAATTTGGCTGGATGATTTTGTGTCCAGTCCTTCCGAATCCATGCCCCGCGAACTTCCTAAAGCCTACGATCCCACCGCCATTGAGGATAAATGGGCCGAATACTGGGTGCGCGAGCGCCTGTTTGACGTGCCAACGCCGGCCTCTGCCGTCAAAAATCCATTTGTCATTCTGTTGCCACCGCCCAACGTCACCGGCCGTCTGCACATGGGCCACATGCTCAACCAGACGGAGATGGACATTCTTACCCGCTGGCATCGTATGCGCGGCGATCTGTCTCTATGGGTCCCCGGCACCGACCACGCCGGCATTGCCACGCAGATGATGGTCGAGCGCCAATTGGTGAACGAAGGCACGACCCGCCAGCAACTTGGTCGCGATGCCTTCGTCGGGCGCGTGTGGGAGTGGAAGAAGGAATACGGCGGCGCAATCCTCGACCAGATGAAGCGCCTGGGCGCGAGCGTCGATTGGTCGCGCGAATACTTCACCATGGATGAGCGACTGTCTGTGGCCGTGAGAGAAGCATTCGTTCGCCTGCATGAGCAGGGCCTCATCTATCGCGGCGCGTATATCGTGAACTGGTGTCCGCGCTGCCAGACCGCCATCAGCGATCTGGAAGTGGTGCATGAGGAGCAGCAAGGTAAGCTCTATGAGATTCGCTACCCGCTGGCCGACGGCAGTGGCGGCATTACGATTGCGACGACGCGGCCGGAGACCATGCTGGGAGATGTCGCGGTCGTTGTGAATCCCACCGACGCGCGCCACATGCATCTACAGGGCAAAAAACTGCGCCTGCCTTTGACGGACCGCGTGATTCCCATCCTGCCCGACGAGTGGGCCAACCCGGAATTCGGGACCGGTGCAGTCAAGGTGACACCCGCGCACGATCCCAACGATTTCGCCATCGCGCAGCGGCACAAGCTAACGCCTATCATCGTGATGGATGAGACCGCGCACATGAATGCCGAAGCGGGCATCTATGCAGGTCTCGATCGCTATGTCGCACGCAAAAAAATTCTCGCCGACCTCGAAGCGCAGGGCCTGCTCGTCGCAGTGAAAGATCACGTCAACTCCATCGGCAAGTGCGACCGCTGCAAAACGGTCGTCGAGCCGCGCCTTTCGACGCAATGGTTCATCAAAATCCAGCCGCTCGCGGACAAGGCCATCGAGGCGGTCGAAAGCGGCGCAATCCAATTTACGCCGGAGCAGTACAAGAAGACCTATTTCGAGTGGATGCGCAACATTCACGATTGGTGCATCTCACGCCAGCTTTGGTGGGGCCACCGCATCCCCGCGTGGCACTGCGCGGACTGCAAAGAAATTACGGTTGCGCGGGAAACGCCTGCTGTCTGCTCGCATTGCGGCAGCGCCAAACTCACGCAGGAAACCGACGTACTCGATACATGGTTCTCTTCCGGCCTGCTGCCATTCACCGTCTTCGGCTGGCCGCAGCGGACGCCGGATTTAACCGCCTTCTATCCCACGCAATTGCTGGTCACAGGATTCGACATCCTTTTCTTCTGGGTAGCGCGGATGATTATGCTCGGCTGCCACTTCATGCTGGACGTGCCGATGCCGGACGGCTCGCAGCGGACATTGAAAGACGCGGTCCCGTTTCGCGAAGTCTACATCCATGCGCTGGTGCGCGATGCCGACCGTCAGAAGATGTCGAAGACCAAGGGCAATGTCATCGACCCCATCGATATCATCCAGCGCTTCGGGACGGATGCGGTGCGCTTTACCCTGGCCTCGATGGCCTCGCCGGGAACGGACATCGCGTTCAGCGAGGCCCGCACGGAAGGTTATCGCGCGTTTGCGAACAAGATTTGGAACGCCGCGCGCTTCATTTTCATGCAGATGGACCGGGCGAAGGAGGTTGGGATTGAAGTTGACCTACGAAATCTCGATCAGGCGCTGCGGCTACCGGACGACGCCCCGCTGGAAGCACGCTGGATCGTCTCGCGATTGAATACAACAGCCGAGAAGGTACATCTGGCGCTCGCCAATTACCGATTCGATGATGCGGCAAATCTTATTTATCAATTCTTTTGGGGTGAGTTCTGCGACTGGTATTTGGAGATTGTCAAAATACGGCTGAACTTCAGCGAGACCGGCGATAAAGCTGCAACGAAAGCCGCACTCACCACTTTATTCAGCGTTTTTGAAGCTGCGCTTCGCTTACTCTCGCCTTTCATGCCATTTCTAACCGAAGAAATCTGGCATGCCTTCTACGACAATAAACCGCCTGTGGAATCCATTGCTTTGGCAAGCTACCCCATACTCAACACGGCTTTGGTCGACCCGCGTGCAGAGTATCAGATGGTTAATCTGATATTCATCGTTGTTGCCATACGTGCACGCAGAAAGGAGCTTGATATAGAAGAAAAGGTTTCCGTTCCTGTCAAAATTGTGATGTGGGATGGGTATTCGATCGTAGAGAACAATCGCGACATACTTCAAAGACTTGCAAAGGTGTCCACAATAGAAGATGTTAAATTCGTATACCGTGATTTACGAGGGAAATACGCGAATCTTGCCTGGTACGTTGCTGGCCCAACCGATATTTATATTGACTACGTAAAGTCCATCGACATTCCCGCCGAGCGCGAACGTCTGACCAAAGACCTGGCCAAATACGAGAAAGAAATGGAATCGAAACAGTCGCAGTTGCAAAATGACGGTTTCCTCGTCAAAGCGCCTGCCAAAATCGTCGAAGGACTGCGGACCCGCGCCGATGAGTTGACCGTTTTGATCGAAAAAACGCGTGCAGCGCTGGAATCCCTCGACACGGTGGAGAGCCGATAAGCGATGGACTGGAAAACAAAGCGCGTCACCGCCATTCTGGAACAAGCGCTGATCGAAGACCATGCCACGCACGACGCCACCACGGAGCTGACACTCGACCCGAAGCTGCCCGCCTCGGCTACGATCCTCGCCAAGCAGGACTGCGTCCTTGCCGGATGGGAGGCGATTCCGCGCATTCTGGAAGTGTTTCGCAAGCTCGATGCAGGTCCTTCGCAACGCTTTGAAGTCGTCCACCATCCAGAGATGTTCGACGGCGTGCGCGTGCGCAAAGGGCAGGCCGTCGCGGTGATTCGTGGCAATGCGCGGATCATCCTGGCCTGCGAGCGCGTGACGCTGAACCTGCTGCAGCGCATGTGCGGCATTGCGACGGAGACGCGCAAATATGTAGACGCGGTGAAGGGCACAGGTGTTGCCATTCTCGACACGCGGAAAACCGTCCCCGGCCTGCGCTTGCTGGACAAATACGCGGTGAGCTGCGGCGGCGGGCAGAACCACCGCATGGACCTGGCCGATGGCGTGTTGATCAAGAACAACCATATTTCTCTCGGCGGCGGCGTTGCAAAAGTCCTGGCGCGCGCCATGAAGCTGCGCAAACCCGGCCAGAAAATCCAGGTGGAGGTGCGCTCCATCGAAGAACTCGAAGCAGCGCTGGCTGGCGGCGCAGACTCGCTGCTGCTCGATAATATGACGCCCGCGGAAGCGAAGCACGCTGTCAAAATTGCGCGCAAGCATTCCGCGAAGATTCCCATCGAAGCCTCCGGCGGCATGACTCTCGAAACCGTGCGCAAATATGCGCAGACCGGCGTGAATTTCATCTCCGTCGGCGCGCTCACTCACTCGGTCCCAGCCATCGACCTGAGCATGCGCATCACCGGAGAAATTTTTTAACTTTTTTGTGCCCATGACAGATTTGTTCGATGCCGTCGACTTGCATTCAGCCCTCGAAGGGACGATCTTCGCTGGCAAGCTGCACCTGTTTCCGACCATCGATTCCACCAACACCTACGCGATGCAGGAAGCGGCAAACGGCGCGCCGCACGGAAGCGTCTATGTTGCGGATGAACAGACGGCGGGGCGCGGCCGCAGCGACCACGCCTGGCACTCTGAACCCCACGCCGGTCTGTACGTCAGCATTCTGCTGCGGCCGCAGATGACGCCAGCGGACGCATTGTGGCTTTCGCTCGCGACAGGACTTGCCGCACAGCAGGCCATTGCAAATATAACTGCATTGGTTACAGATATCCGCTGGCCCAACGATCTGATGTTTGAGGACCGCAAATTCGGCGGCATCCTGACCGAAATGAATGCGGAAGCGACCCGAGTGCGCTACGCCGTAATCGGCATCGGCATCAACGTCAACCACAGCCGCTTTCCATCGGAGTTGCGGACCACGGCCACATCTATCCGCATGGAATTGGACCGACTGACCTCTCGCGAAGACCTGCTGATCGCGCTGCTGCAAACCATGCATACCGAAATGACCGGACTGCTGCGTCCCGACAACCTCGCGCAAGCGACCCGAAGCATTTTGCGGCGCATCGAGGAAAAATCCACCTGGATTCGCGGCAAGCGGGTCACGGTGGAAGAAGCGGGAGGGTACACTGGCGTCACGGCAGGCCTGGATACGCGGGGCTTTCTGTGCGTGCAGACCGGCGAAGGAATTCGCACTGTACTCTCTGGCGGAGTGCGCGAAAAACCGGCAAAAGATTGAGGACGCATGCTGCTTGTGCTGAACGTGAACAATACAAATACCGTCATTGGCCTTTACCCGCTGCAAGCGGACGGGCACACCGGCGACCTGCGCGCTACCTGGCGAATCAGCACGCGCAATCCGCAGACCGCCGACGAATATGGCATATTGGTCCGCAACCTTCTCCAAAGTGAAGGCGTCGAGAGCAAAGCGATTCGCGGCATTGTGGTCGCCTCCGTTGTGCCTCCCATCGACTGGATATTGAACCAGTTTTGCGAACGATACTTCGGGCAGAAACCATTGTTTATCGAGCCCGGCATCAAAACGGGGCTGCCCATCCTGGCCGACAATCCCGGCGAAGTTGGCGCGGACCGGGTGGCGAATTGCGTAGGCGCATTTGAGAAATACGGCGGGCCATGTATCGTTGTCGATTTTGGCACAGCGACAAATTTTGATGTGGTCTCTCATAAAGGAGAATTTCTGGGCGGCGCCATCGCCCCCGGTCTGAACGTTTCCGCAGAGGCGCTGTTCGCGCGGGCTGCGCGGTTGCCGCGCGTTGAAATCAAGCGTCCGCCAAAAGTAATCGGCACGAACACCGTGGACAACCTGCAAATCGGTCTCTTCTACGGGCACATCGGATTGGTCGATGGCATTCTGGAACGCATGATCGTCAAGCTCGGCGCAGAAACGAAGTGCGTCGCCACCGGGGGTTTGGCCCACCTGATTGCCGACGAATCGAAATACATTTCCAGCGTGGACGATATGCTGACACTGGAAGGGCTGCGCATCATCTATGAGCGCAACCAGGCGTCGAGCACGCGCCAGCGCCCGCACAAAGCGCTGAAACCCCACGAGGCCTGAGCCGCCATTTTGCAGAACTATTTCAATTACTACACGGAGATTGAAGAGCATTTCCAGCGGCGGCGCGGAACGTTGTTGATGCTTTCGACGCTCGACTGGTCTTTGATTGCGACCTGGCAGGAGGCCGGCTTTCCGCTGGAAGCCGTGCTTGCGGGCATCGATGCAACCTTCGATAAATATGAAGCTCGCCGGGCCAAAAATCGCACGCGACGCATCAACGGCCTGGCCTATTGCGCGCAGGAAGTTCTGCGTGCGGTGGAGGACATGCACGAGGCCGCGACCGGTGCAAACCGCAAGCAATCCTCTTCGCCGGAAGAGAGCGGATTTGAAGCGGCGCGCATTGTGAGCTATCTGCGTACAGCGGCGGAACAACTCCTGGCGGCGACCATCCCCACGGACGCACAGGCCATGTTCTCTGATACTGCAAATCGATTGGCTGAGCTTGCTGGGTCGCTGGATAGCGACGGCGTAGAAAAAGATAAGTCTCTTTCCCTGGAGTCACTCGAACAACATCTACTGGTGCTGGAAGATCAACTATTTTCCACCCTGCAAACGTTCCTGCCGCCGGAAAATTTGCTTATCCTGCGCGAGCAGTCCGCGCGAGAACTGGCCCCTTACCGCAGCCGCTTGCAGACCGCACAAATCCGGCAGATTGAGCAGCAGTTCCTTCGGCGTTGTTTATTTCAGCAGAACAATGTTCCTCGATTAAGCCTGTTCTACATGGGCCAGCAGTGAAGCTCTCCATTGAAAAAGTCATCTACGGCGGCCATGGCCTGGCACGGATTCCCGAAGGGTCTGGTGCGCTTGGCGGCATGCGTGTGTTCGTTCCATTCACGCTGCCGCAGGAAATTGTCGAAGCGAAAATTACGGAAGAACATCGCGGCTATTGCGTGGGCGAAGCGCAGCAGATTGAGCGCGCATCGGAGTTCCGCGTCGACCCTCCATGTCCGTTTTTCGGGACCTGCGGCGGCTGCCAATTGCAGCACAGCGTCTATTCGCATCAAGTGGAAATGAAGCGGGCGATGCTCGTGGAAAGCCTCACTCGCGCGGGTGTCCGCGCTCTGCCGCCCATCTCCGCAATCAGCGGCGAGGCTTTGGGATATCGCAATCGCGTCCGTTTGCGCGTACAGAGCAAGCCGGAGTTTGCGCTCGGTTATCGGCAAGAAAAATCTCACCGTATGGTCGTGATCGACCGTTGCCCCATCGCCGCACCATTGCTGGAACGCTGCATTGCTGTTATTTGCGAATTGGGCCAGATCAATGCTGTTCCTTTGGATATGCAGGAGATGGAAATCTTCACCAACCACGACCAGTCTGCATTTCTAATGACGATGTGGGTGCATCCCCAAACACGGTTCCAACAGAACTCCTATGTGGAATTTCTGCAAAAGCTCCAGAAGGAAATCCCGCAGCTCCATGGCGCGGCAGTATTTGCACAGGAAAAAGAAACGTCGCATACAGGCTGGCCCTTGTTGCAATGGGGCCAGAAAAGTCTGCTATATCGCGTGGCTGGAAGAGAATATACCGTCAGTCTGGGATCGTTTTTCCAGGTGAATTGCACTCTGCTCGATACGTTTGTTGCGGCAGTCGTGGGGGATGAAAGCGGCCACTGCGCATGGGAACTGTACGCGGGCGTCGGACTCTTTTCGCTCGCTCTTACACAGCGTTTCGAGCGCGTGGTCGCCGTCGAGTCCAGCCGGTCGGCGTGCAAGGACCTTCGCAAAAATCTACAGGGCACGAATGCCCAAACAGTCAGTTCCACGACGCTGCACTTTCTGCAACAGGCGGTAAAGCGTGGAGAAGATGCGCCCGATCTCATCCTGCTCGACCCTCCCCGCGCCGGTGTGGGGGGAGTGGAGGCTTGCGATCTGCTCGCCCGCTGCAACGCGCGGCGTATCATATATGTCTCCTGCGATCCGGCGACATTGGGCCGCGACCTTGCCGCATTGGTACAATCCGGCTACCGCCTTCAACGATTGCAGTTTGTCGATATGTTTCCGCAAACGCACCATCTGGAGACCATCGCCACACTTCAGCGCTAAGTTCGCGGACTGACTCATGGCCCTCCCCGTACCCCCGACGGAGACATCTCTACCCGCGCGTCCGGCGCGCGGATATCAACCTGCGCCCTTGCGCGCCACACGGCATCGGCTGGCCCGCGAACCTTTATCGTTGGCGAGCGCACCAATGTTGCTGGCAGCCGCAGGATTTGCGCTCGGCATTCTGGATGTGCATTGGGTCTGGCATCCGCCGCTTGTCGCGCTCCTGGCCGCGTTGCTGGCCGCCGCGCTGACACTGGCCGTCATGCGCCACGCAGCGCGAATGCTTTTTCTGCCTTTGCTTCTGCTCTGGTTTGCGGCGGGACAATTCTGCGCGCTTGTGGCTCCCGCGCATCCGGCGACGCCAGCATTATTTCAGCTTGCCGATGGACTTCAGCGCGAAGTGACCGGGACTGTAACCGCTCTCCACACGTCACGCGAAGAGACGCGCGGCCTTCCCTATAGTTCGCGCGAAGAGAGCGAACAGACGCAGCAAGTCGATCTCGCGCTCGACCATGTTGAGGAATTTACCGCCGAACGAGATTGGCAGACGGCCGTCGCCGGCGGGTTGCGATTAAATCTTTACGCGCGCCCGGGAGAAGCATTGCCGCAGCTACATTGTGGAGAGCGGCTGCACGTCACGCTGCGCTTCCACGCGCCGGAGCGCTATCTCGGTCCCGGCGCTTGGGACTATCCGGCCTATCTCGCACAGCACGGCATCGCGGTGCTGGGCAGCACCGATGCAACCAGCATCCATGCGGCCGCCACGCCGGGGCATGCATCGCTCGCGTGTCTGGCATCCGCCGCACAGGCATGGGCGGCTGCTCGCCTTGATCGGATCACGAACATCAGCGCGTCCTACAAGTGGCTCCCACCATGGCTGCGCTTGACCTCGCAGGACAGCAGCGTGCTGAGCGCCATGTTGTTCGGCGACCGGACGCGCCTGCGACATAGCATGCGCAGCGCGTTTGAACGCACAGGATCGTTTCACTTGCTGGTCGTCTCCGGCCTGCACATCACGATTGTGGTTGGACTTCTCTTCTGGCTGGCGCGGAAAATGCGTCTCAATCCGCTGGCGGCCACACTGGTTGCGCTGGCGCTCGCGCTGCTCTACGCATTTCTCACCGGCTTCGCGCCTCCCGTGCAGCGTGCCTTATGGCTAAGCGCGGTCTATCTCCTCAGTCGCATTCTCTATCGCGAATGCGCTGCGTTGAACGCAATCGGGATTGCCGCTATCGGCGTGCTCGTCCACAATCCGACTGCGCTATTCGATTCCAGCTTTCAGATGACGTTTCTTGCCGTGCTGGTGATTGCCGGTGTGGCCGCGCCGCTGATCGAAGCAACGCTATCGCCTTATCTACGGGGCGTACGCCTTCCGCGTCAGATCTCGCTCGACCAATTTCTGCCGCCGCGTGTGGCGCAGATGCGCGTCGCGCTGCGGATGTACACGGCCAGCCTGCGGCCTTTGGTTGGAACCAAGTGGGCATGGCGTCTGCCATTCGGAGTGGCGCGCTGGGTGCTTCGCTTCGCAGAGGCAATGATTGTTGCCCTGATCGTGGAACTAGCCACGGTGCTGCCGATGGCCGTCTATTTCCATCGCATCACGCTGATCGCGCTTCCCGCAAACCTGCTCGGCCTGCCGCTGCTGGCGTTTCTGCTGCCGCTGGCGCTGCTTACATTTCTTCTGGGTTGCATCCATCCCGCGCTGGCGGTCCCCGGTGGATCGTTGACAGCACTGCTGCTCCATGCCATCTCTTGGCTGATTCATCTGTTCGGAAATTTTTCCGCCTCCGGCCTGCGCACGCCCGACCCGCCGGAGTGGTCTTTCTTTTGCTTTGCGGCAGCCTGGATTGCCGCGCTCTGGATAGTCCGCAAGTCCGCCCGCTGGCGATGGGCAGCGCTCACCGCAGTTTTTGTTGGCTCTCTGCTTGTGCTGTGGCCGCAGGCCACGGCCTTCCATCGCGGCGTATTGGAAGTGACGGCGCTCGACGTTGGACAGGGAGATTCTCTACTGGTCGTCACGCCGGACGGGAAGACCATGCTGGTCGATGCGGGAGGCCCCATCGGTGGCCCGCAATCCACCGACTCACAATTCGATGTCGGCGAGGACGTTGTCTCGCAGTATCTCTGGTGGCGGCACATTCGCCGCCTGGATGCGGTCGCGCTGACGCACGCCCATAGCGACCACATGGGCGGCATGCCCGCAGTGCTCCAGAATTTTCATCCGAAGGTGCTTTGGGTAGGCCATAATCCCATGGTTCCCGAATATCGCGCGTTGATGGCCCTCGCCCATCAGGAAAACATTCCCATGCAATCGATGACTGCCGGAGAGCGCTTTGACTTTGGCGGCGCGCATGTGCGGATTCTTGCGCCAGCAGCGAAGTATCAGCCCGGCCAGAGCGCCTCGAACGACGACTCTCTCGTCATGCGGCTCCGGTATAAAAAAACAGCGGTCCTACTGGAAGGCGATGCGGAGGCCCCCGTAGAAGAACAAATGGTAGACACCGAACCGCTCGCGGCGGGGCTGCTAAAAGTCGGCCACCACGGCAGCAATACCTCGACGACGCCCGCATTTCTCGCCGCCGTGCATCCAACGTATGCCGTCATTTCTGTTGGCCGGCACAATCCCTTTGGACATCCCCGCATGTCCGTGCTGGATGCACTCGCAGGCGCGCATGTGCATGTCTACCGCACGGATACGCTGGGACCCAGCAGCTTCCTGCTGAACGGAACGAGCATTCAACCTGTCATGCCAATCGGTATTCCATCGGCGCACTGATCGGGGGCGCAGCTTCCATTTTTTAGCGGATGGTTTACTTGTTGCTGACGCTGGTCAGGCGCATGGTGATTGTGCCCCAGAAAAGATGCGCGCGCACCTGCACCGGAAGATGGCGTGCGTCGTCGGTGTACCAGATCCAGATGCTGCCGCGGTTCTTCACCACGCCAGCATCGGCGGTCGGCTGCACGCGGATGGCGGAAAAAGTTCCCGCAGGCGTGACGACCGGTTCCTTCGCCTCCACCTTCATCGTGACGCTCACAACCTTTCCTCCGTCTGCGAGTGGGAAGCGAAGATCGTGCCCAATCTGGAGCGGCTGCGTGGCCACATAGAAAATCCCGGACAAAACATCAGTCACGCAAGCCGGAATTGGCGAAGTCTGCTTCTTCGAGGTCCCGGTGACGAGATTTTTCTCGCTCAATATCTGCTGGTGGTGGGCGTTGTCCAACTGCATCAGGCCCGTCAGTCGCCGCAGCCCTTCCTGGATCTGCTTGCGATATTCAAACGAGCATCCCGAGTGCAAATCGAACACGCTGTCGTATCGGTCGGCCACTGGAAACAGCAGGTTCACCGTGCCAATGGAGGCCGCCGTCGCGGTCACATGTTCATTCGACCCCTCTGCGTTTAGGTGAAATGTTGCCGTTCCGGCGGGAAACACACGCCAGTCCACGGCGTAGTTCAGGGTCTGTTTGGATGGCAGCAGAAATTGCGGGTTCGGCGGAGCAAGTGCAGGCGACTGGGCGCGTGCTGTTGCCGGCATAAGAACCAGCGCCAGAAAGCCAAGAAAAAATATCTCTGCGAAATTACGCTTCATTCGCTCCCAATGAGACCCTCAAATAATCAAGCAGCCCTGCTAGAACTATCGATGCCACAGAAATGTTAGGACGATCAGGACAAGATAAATGCAGAAGGAACCCAAAAGCGAATTGTACTCGCGATGCTTGCGATATAGCCCAAAAGAAAATTCGCCGCCCGTCTCGCCGCGTTCCACGCGCAGCCGGGGCAGCAACCGCGGCACACGTTTGGCGTAGGCCTCGTACCCATCAAAATGCGCGCGCAGATATTCCTCTTCGCCCACAATCACCGGCCCATAAATCACACCAAACAGCAGCACCAACGCAACTGCAATCCACAGGTTCCGCGCCGCCAGCGCGAAACCGAACGCGATCAGAATTGAGCCGAGATACAGTGGATTGCGGGTATAAGCATACGGCCCGGTCGTCGTCAGCTCCGCATTTTTTTTGACGTAACCGGAGGCATAACCGCGCAGAAGAATTCCCGGCACTACCAACGCCAAGCTGGCCAGCAGGGAATAAGGAGCAGGTCGCGCCAGCCAGAAATAAAGAACGACGAACAGAAAACCCAGCGGCACGCGAATCCGCCGCGAAATCCGTTTCCATCGCTGATAGAAATTCTGATTGGAGTTTGCTGGACTCATGCGGACCCCGATACCTCCCGCAATAGCTGCTGCGCGGCCTCAAAAACATTGTCCACCGTAATCGTCAATAGCCCAGCTTCTGTTTCGCTTCTTCGGCTGTGATCCCGCTTGCTCGCGGGATGCCGCAACACGCGCGTGCGTCTGCCAAAAGGGCCGTTGCGCGCGGGGTCCGTCGGCCCATAAATGCCGACGACGGGAATTTGCAGTGCTGCCGCCAGATGCAGCGGGCCCGTATCACCACCGATGAACAAGCTGGCCCTCCGGGTACATGCGATGAGTTGTCCGATACTCGCATGCATGGCAAAGGCCCGTGCGTGTGGTCCAGCACAGATCGTTTCCGCCAGTTGCGATTCGCCCGGCCCTACGTTCACCACCGTCGCATACCCCATCTGCGCGAATTGTGCGGCCAGGGCCGCATAGCGCTCGGCTGGCCAGCGCTTGGCCCCCCACCCCGCGCCGGGATTCACCAAAACAAATCGCCCGGTCCCTTGTTCCATGCCGTGCTCCGCCAACCAGCGATCCAATTCCTGTTCCGCTTGTGGATCGATTGGCAGCGCCGGTGCCTGGTACGGCAGTTGTGCGCCGAGCACAACCTCGACCACTTCGCGCGCCTGCTCGATCACATGCACTCCCGCAGTTTCGACCCGTTCGCGAAAGAGCCAGCGGGCTATTGGTTCGCGCGGATGCGCCTCGCCGATCATGCGCGGACTGGCCGCCATGCGCCCCACCCACGCGGAGCGGATCGCGCCCTGCAAATCGATGCACACATCATAGTGCTGCGCCCGGAGCGCGCGGCGCAGGTCTCGAATCTCGCGCAGCGTCAAAGGTGAAAGCGGACGACTGGCCCACCGCTTCGCGGGGACCAAATGCAGCATGTCCACGACCGGCATTTGCGGGCCTCGCGTCTGCATTTGCGAGTTTGCAAATGCACTCAACAGCGGCGTCCACTGCGGCTCGATGGCCCAGCCGATCCAGCTTGTACACTGGGACGCCTCCAGCGCCGCGCGCAATGCGGTCACGGCTGGCAGCGCATGCAGTACATCTCCCATGGCGCCCAGCCGGACGATGAGAATGCGCAGATTTTGTGATTGCGATGGCAAGCATCCATCATCGCACGTTGCGCGCGCCAGCTTGAAGCCGGTCCGCAATCAACGACTCAAGTAGAGCAATGGAGCGTGCTTCCTCGCGGAGAGAAATTTCCAGGCCGGCAATCACCAGCGGCGATTCGCTTTCCAGTTCCGCGCGCAAAGCCTGCGGCAGACGCACATTGTCCTTTTCTGTCGTCACGAAAAACTTTGCCCCGCATCTGCGTGCCGCCGCCTTCAGCCGCGCCACATCCTGATGCGTGTACGCATGGTGGTCTCGAAAGACAATCTCTCCAACCAACTGCGCGCCAGCCGCACGCAGCCCCTGAAAAAATCCTTGCGGATCGCCAATCGCGCAAAATGCGAATGCCTTCTGGGTTGAACTCCACGGCGCAGGCAGCACGGTGCGGCGCTCCACCAGCCAGATGCGTGCCGGATCGCTCTGGCGCATCAGCCGCAACACTCGTTCTGCAATGTCCGCATCCTCTAATCGGAGAATGCAGATGTCCGTGCGCTCCAGCGCAGACAGCGGCTCTCGCAAGCGTCCTGCCGGCAGCATGTCGTCTTTCAGATCGCCACGCTGCAGCAGGACAATGTCCACTGCGCGCGCCAGTCTGCGATGCTGGAACCCATCGTCCAGAATATGCAGGCGAGGCGTGCTAGCTTCATTCTGCTCCGCCAATTTTCCCGCCAGATATCGGTCTGTTCCCACATAAACGGCAACACCGTGCCGCGCCATCAGCGATGGCTCATCGCCAAACTCTTCTGGAGCGCCTTTTATATCCACCTTTCTCGTGGCCGTGCTGCTGCGTCTATAACCGCGACTCAATACATCCACGGCCCAGCCGAGTTCGCTCAGCAAGCGCGACAGCAACAACACGACCGGGGTCTTTCCCGTACCGCCAACCGAAAGATTTCCCACGCTGAGGACTGGCCAAGACAAACGCGCTGGCCGCAATAAACGCTGATGATAGGCCGCATTCTTGAACCGCACCACCATGGCATACAGCAGCGCGAACGGCATCAGAAGCGGAAATGCAGCTCTCCACGCCAGCGACTTTTCATGTGTCTTCATCGCGGCTGCTCCCCCTCGCGCACAGGTTGCTGGTTTGCAAGAACTTTCTGAATGGCAGCCAAGCACCGTTCGGTCGCGCCTGCTTCTTCTTCAAATACCGTCCGCGCTCGCTGGCCCATCTCCACGGCTTCGGGCGACAGCAGCAACTCGCGCAACACAGCAGCTAGCCGTTCCGGCGGCGTCACTCGCATCGCTTCCCTCGCCAGCAATGCGGCCACCATGCCACGAAAATTTTCCGTGTGCGGCCCCATTACGATCGGCACAGAAAATTGCGCGGGCTCCAGTGGATTGTGGCCGCCTGCGGAAATCAAACTTCCTCCCACAAAGGCCACCGAAGCCAGCGAATAGACGGACGCCAGTTCGCCCAACGAGTCCAGCAGAAAAACTCTACCCGGCGCAATGGGACGTGGCTGTTGCATCCACTCCGACTTGCGAACCGGAAAGAACTTTTTTTTCTGGACTAATTCTTCCACCGCGCGAAACCGTTCTGGATGACGCGGCGCAAGAATCAAAATAAGACATGGGAACTGTGGGAGCAGTTCGCGGAAGGCATCGAGAAGATAGTTCTCCTCACCCTCCATCGTGCTGCCTGCGACGAAGACCTTCGCCTGCGCCGGAAGATTTGCGCGAAGCATTTGGGTCATCGGCGACCCTCCGGCGGCGTGCACGTCATATTTCAGATTGCCAGCGACTTCAACCGCATTGGCCGGCACGCCGATGGAGAGGAAGCGCGTCCGGTCCTGCTCGCTCTGCGCCAACACCAGCGTCAGCCTGCGAAGCAATAGTCGCCAAAGCCAGCGCAACGCGCGATACCGGGGCAGCGACCGGTCGGAGATGCGCCCATTCACCACAACGACAGGAGTTCCAGCCCGGCGCGCCTCGACCAGCATGCGCGGCCACAGTTCGCTCTCGACCAATATCAAAACGCGCGGACGCAACACGCGCAGATAGCGGCGCACGATCCATGCAAAATCGAGCGGGTAATAAAAGACCCGCGTCTGTCCCGACTGCAAATTTTTATTGAACCGATCGTGCGCCAACTGCTGGCCGGTACATGTCGTCGTCGAAATGACCACAGGCAGCGCAGGGTCGATCCCATCCAGTAGCTCGACCAGACGACTCGCGGCCATCACCTCGCCGACGGAAACCGCATGCACCCAGATCGTAGACCGCTGGCCTGTAGTTTCCTTGCCAAGGAATTCGCGAAGCCCGCGCGGCACAGCACCGAGCCGCTGTCCCAGACCATCGTGATAGCGTCCGCTCCACACCATGCGGAGCAGCCAGTACGGCGACGCGAGAATAATAACGGCCAGCAGGCCCAGACTATAGAGCAGCATGGTTTGAAAAAATTATCATCAGCACAAAAAAGGCGGGCCTGTCGCGCTGCGCGCAATAGAAATCATCCAATCACGATGCCACAAGCCTTTCCCTCTAGACTACTCTTCACATGGGCCGCAATCGTATCCACGCATGCCGCACCGGCCTCGCTCTCCAGCCGTTACCATAGTGGAAGATCGAGCTTGCTCTTCTCTATGACACAAACAACTCCACGCATCCGCGTTCTAGGCGCTGGGCTTGCCGGGCCCGAAGCGGCCTTGCAGGCTGCGCGGCGCGGATGTTCTGTCGATCTCTACGAAATGCGTCCTACACGCTCGACCGAAGCCCACCAGACCGCGGACTTCGCCGAGTTGGTCTGCTCTAATTCATTGAAATCCGAAAGCGAACACACTGCGCCGTGGCTATTAAAACAGGAGATGCGTCGAGCCGGATCTTTTTTGCTTCAGGCTGCCGACGCGAGCGCCGTGCCTGCTGGCCACGCGCTAGCCGTGGACCGCGTGGAGTTTTCGCGCCGTGTGGCCGAAGCGATTGCCGCCGAGCCGCGCATCGTTGTGCATCGCGAGGAGGTGACGACGCTCGATCCCGCGGACGGCTGGACGATTGTTGCATCTGGACCTCTCACTTCGCCAGCTTTGTCCGCCTCGATTG
>DAHUZH010000309.1 GCA_027306695.1 Acidobacteriaceae bacterium | reverse complement strand
CGCCAGGTACAGCCAGCCTTCCTCGGTGGCGATATAGGTCACGTCGCCGGCCCACGTGCGGTTGGGCATGTCGACCGTGAAGTTGCGTGCAAGCAGGTTCGGCGCAATTGGCAGTTGGTGCTTGCTGTCGGTGGTGGTCACGCGGAATCGCCGCTTGCCGCGCGCCCGGATGCCGTGCCCCTGCATCAGCCGCCGCACCCGCTCCTTGCCCACGCGCACGCCGCGCCGGAGCAGTTCCCGCCACATGCGCGGCCAGCCATAAGCGCCGCGCAACTCGGCATGAATCGCGCGAATGTGCGCCAGCAAGGCCGCATCCGTCAGGTGCCGGCGTGAGCTTACGCGACGACGACGCACCCGATGCTGGTGATAGCCCGTGAAGCTGACCCTCAGCACCCTGCACTGCACACGAACCGGCCAGACCCAACGATGTCGATCAACAAAGGCGTACTTCACTTCTGGCCTTTCGCAAAGTACGCCGTGGCTTTTCCCAGGATGTCGCGCTCCATCTTCAAACGGGCATTTTCGGCCCGCAACTGCCGGATCTCGACCTGCTCAGCGGTCAGCTTCGACCCGCGACCGTTCGCCTTCAACTTCCCCGCCTTCTGATCCTGCACCCAGCGCCACAGCGTCTGTTCAACAACGCCAAGCGACCGTGCCGCTGCCGCGACGCTCTGGCCGGACTCCACAAGCCGGATCGCTTCCAGCTTGAACTCGTACGTGTAAATCTTCCTCGGTATACGCTCCATCGGTAACGCTCCTTCTCGATC
>DAHUZH010000308.1 GCA_027306695.1 Acidobacteriaceae bacterium | reverse complement strand
GTTCCTGCTCTTCGGTGGGCGGGCCGCCGACATCTTCGGGAGGCGGCGCCTGCTGCTGCTCGGGCTCGGCCTCTTCCTCCTCGCGAGCCTGGCCGACGGCCTGGCCTCGACGCAGTGGGAGCTGGTTGCCGCGCGAGCCCTCCAGGGGCTGGGCGGCGCCGTGCTCACCCCCGCGACCCTGACCATCCTGCTGGTCACCTACCCGGAGGGGAGGTCGCGCGCCCGGGCCCTCGGGGTGTGGAGCGCCGTCGCGGCGGCGGGCGGTGCCTCAGGCGCGCTGCTGGGCGGCGTGATCACCCAGCTCCTCACCTGGAGGTGGATCTTCTTCATCAACGTGCCCATCGCAGCGGTGGTGCTGGTCCTCAGCGCCCTCACCGTCGTCGAGACGTACGGCGCGCGCCGCTCGCGCCGCCAGCTCGACCTCGGCGGAGCCCTCTCCGTCACCGCCGGGCTGGTGGCGATCACCTGGGGCATCGCCCGAAGCCAGGACGCCGGGTGGGGCTCCGCCGAGGTGCTGACGGCCTTCGGGGCGGGGCTCGCGCTGCTCGCGCTCTTCGTCCTGCTGGAGGCGCGGGTGGCCCATCCGCTGGTGCCGCTCCGGCTGTTCGCGTCGCGCTCGATCACGGGAGCGAATCTGGTCTCCCTGGGGGTCGGCGCCGCGGTGTTCTCGGTCTGGTACTTCCAGACCCTGTACCTGCAGACGGTGCGCGGGCTCACCCCGCTCGAGGCGGGCCTGACCTTCCTGCCCCAGACCCTCGCCATCATGGCCGGA
>DAHUZH010000307.1 GCA_027306695.1 Acidobacteriaceae bacterium | reverse complement strand
AAAACTCCGCCTGCTCGATCATCCCCAGCGGCATTGCGCCTTCCATGGCGATTTCTTTGTCGTTGAGATACGGCGGCAGATGGCCGGCGTTCGCCAGCGTGCAGGCTCCGTCCGGCGCGATGCGCAGCGCGAGGCCTGTGGCGTACGCGCTGCCGCGGCCGAGAAGGCGGCGGTTCAACGCTTCGAGAACGAACAGCGGGTCCGCATTCAGTTCCGACGTGCTGCGAATCGCGCCGACGATCAGCGCCACCAGCATTCCGGCCTGCAGGCCCTTGCCCGTTACATCGCCGGTGACGATCAGCACGCTGCCGTCCGTCGAGTGAGGAATGATCTGGAAGAAGTCGCCGCCGACTTCGCGGGCCGGGCGGTATTCGCTTTCGATGGTCAGGCCGGGAATATGCGGCAGGTCTGCGGGGATAAGCACCCGCTGCACCTCCTGCGCCTGCTTGATGTCCAATGCCGTTTCCCGCTGCCGCCGCACCGAGAGCAGCGCGCGGCGCAGCAGCAGGACGGCGATCACCGCCACCAGCAGCAAAGCCGCGATTTGGCCGAGCGAGACCTGCGTGCCGAAGGGAAACCAGACCGTGCGGAGGTGCAGGACGGCCAACTCAGCCTGAAACTGCGCGATGCCGACCAGCGCCACGGCGGGCAGCGCCAGCCACCCCTCCCACCCCTGCCGGCCCACGCCTTCGACCGCAATCCAGACCAGCAGCAGCAGAAAGAGCAGCCGCGCACTGAGAGAGACGAAGTGAAATGCGATGCCCACCGGGTG
>DAHUZH010000306.1 GCA_027306695.1 Acidobacteriaceae bacterium | reverse complement strand
CCACAACATCTTCCAGGAGAACCTGGTCGGGGTGGACTTCTGCGAGAAGATGGTGGCCGAGACCAACCCCGGCGTGCTGGAGCAGGCCAACCACACCGAGGCGCCGCACGCGGCCGACCACGGCTACCGCACCATCGGCGACATCATGCGCTCGCTGAACCCGCTGGAAGGCGAGTTCTACCGCGAGGCGCTGCAGGTCAGCCGGTCCACCCGGGAGATGTTCTGCCTGATGGAAGGCCGCCACGTGCACCCGTCCACGCTCTACCCGGGCGGCGTCGGCACGGTGGCGACGGTTCAGCTGTTCACCGACTACCTGACCCGGCTGATGCGCTACGTGGAGTTCATGAAGCGCGTCGTGCCGATGCACGACGACCTGTTCGACTTCTTCTACGAGGCGCTGCCCGGGTATGAGGAAGTCGGCCGGCGACGGGTGCTGCTCGGCTGCTGGGGCAGCCTGAACAACCCGGAGTACTGCGACTTCACCTACCAGAACATGGCCGACTGGGGCCGCAAGATGTTCGTCACGCCCGGTGTGGTGGTCGACGGCGAGCTGCGCACCACCAGCCTGGTGGACATCAACCTGGGCATCAGGATCCTGCTCGGTCACTCGTACTACGAGGACTGGGAGGACAAGGAGATGTTCGTCACGCACGACCCGCTGGGCAACCCGGTGGACCGCAGGCACCCGTGGAACCAGCACACGATTCCGCGCCCCGCCAAGCGTGACTTCGACGACAAGTACAGCTGGACGATGTCGCCGCGCTGGTTTGACGGCAAGGACTT
>DAHUZH010000305.1 GCA_027306695.1 Acidobacteriaceae bacterium | reverse complement strand
AGCTGGCGGGTGAAAGCCTGGGCACGCTGTTCCAGCCGTGCAAGGTCATGTTCAATCTGCGAGCGCAGCAAGGTCTTCATGCTGCCGTTGGTAAATTGCGCCTTCAGCTCGTCGATGGCCCCTGCGGAATCGTGGAATAGACGGACGAACGCCGGAGCCACGCCGGTCTTCGACCGTGCGCCTTCGAGCACGACGCAGTAGAAAATTTCAACCTGATAAAGATGATCGCGTTTCGCCTCGAAAAACTGCCGCCGCTGGTCGATGGCGGCTTCCACAATGGGGTCGTCATATCTGCGAAACGGAATCTCCGGACGGTTCGATTTGAAAAGATATTGATAGACGTGAAAGCCGGGACCGAACGCTTTGAGCGCGGCTTCCAGCCGCTTGACCGCGTACTCCTGCTCCCCGGAATCCAGACTCTCGTAGTCCACGCCCCGAACGCGCAACACCATGCCGAGGTCGCCGGACTTTGTAAGAAAGGAAGTCTCGTTCCAGAAACCATAGAGGTTGATATGGTCGTTGAGCGATGCCGCCTCTTTCCACGGCTTGATGGCTTTGTCGATGCGGAACATCACACCACCTCCACGCGCGGAATGCTCTGCTTGGCGGCGTCATAGCGCGGTTTGTATTTCTCAGACTTGGCGAGAATGCGAAGAAACGCCGGATCGCTGTTCGTCACCCAATGGCCGAAGGCGTAGCCACCGATGAATACCGCGATTCCGGCAAGAATGCTGTTGAAGAGGTTGAACGCGCCGACTGCGCTAACGCAGACCAGATAAAACAGCC
>DAHUZH010000304.1 GCA_027306695.1 Acidobacteriaceae bacterium | reverse complement strand
CGCTCACCAGTTGCCGCGTTCGCCGAACAGTTCGATGACGCTGGCGAGGCGTTCGGCGCCCCGTTCCCAGTTGAGCTGGAGCGCGCGTTCGGTGCGGGCGGCATCGGTCTGCACGATGGCCTCGATGATCTCTTCGTGCTCGTCCACACTCTGCTGCAAATCGTTGATGATGGAGCTGGCGTAGAGCCGCCAGTAGCGCTCCGTCTGCGGCTTGATGGCGTTGTACAAGACCAGCAGCCGCGGCCCCGCTCCGGCCTCCACAATGGTGTTGTGGAAGGTGGTGTCCAGCTCGAAGATCTCCGCCGACTTCACCGCCCGGGTGCGGGTGATCTCCTTCAGCCCGGCGTTCAGCTTGCGCAGCGTGCGCACGATCTCCATGCGCTGTTCCTTGGGCAGCTTCACCGTCTGCAACCCGGCCAGACCCTCAATATGCCCTACGATCGAGTACAGCTCGGCGGCGTCCTCCTTGGTCAGTGGGGCGACGATCATGCGCGACTTGCTGACGTTCTTGTGCTCCAGCACGTAGCCTTCGCGTTGCAGCCAGTGCAGCGCCGAGCGCACCGGAGTGCGGCTCATGCCCAGGTGCTTGGCCAGGTCGGCTTCGACAATCCACATGCCCGGCGACAGGCGGCCATGCACGATCAGCTCTCTCACCTGGTGAAAGGCAGTGCGCAGACTGGCGCCATGTTCGGCGGCGGGTTTTCTGGGCTTGGTCTTTCTGGCGGGCGGCTTCCGAACGGATATCGATGTTGTTTTGGCCATGCGTTCCCAATGTGCTGCGTGAAGG
>DAHUZH010000303.1 GCA_027306695.1 Acidobacteriaceae bacterium | reverse complement strand
ACGCCGGCACACAGCTTCCGCACCCTGCTCGAGGACCTGGGCACCATCGTGCGCAATACCTGCGTGGCGCGCTCGGCGAAGACCCCTTCGCCCGCCTTCCCGATGGTCACCACCGCGAACGCCACTCAACAGCGGGCGCTGCAGCTGCTGCAGCGGATCACCGTGTAGCCAGGGCGCCGGCAGCCGGTGCGATCGCAACCCGCTGATTCACGAGAAAATTGCGCTCGAGCTTAAGGGGAACTCCAGTTTAAACGCGCCGCCCAAAAGGGGGGCAAATGCCACCGATCTGCCACCGATTGCGCAACTGGCGCGACCGATGGATCCGATGTTCGCGAGAAAATCCCGGGAAAAACCGAGAAACGGTGGTCGGGGTGACAGGATTTGAACCTGCGACACCTACGTCCCGAGGCTTCGCGGGATTACCAGTTGCCGGTCACTCGCAGGAGTTCTTGGTCTCGACGCCCAGGACGCGTAGGTCGTGCAGGGCCGAGAAATCACGGTCGTGCGTCACCAGCGCGTCGGCGCCAACTGCTAGCGCGCTTGCCGCTTGGACCGCATCCGCGAGCTTCAACCTGCAAGCGGCGCGAAGCCGAGCCGCACTCTCTGCAATCTCCGCATCCAAGTCCACCACGAACCACGATTTGAGCGTGGCCCGGTAGCGTTCGGCGAGGACTTCGTCGCGCGCGCCCAACGGACCGATCAGTACCTCGGCGAGCGTTACCGTGGTAACTGCAAGGCGCACTAACCCTTCGTCGTGTGCTTCGAATACCGGCCTGAATATCGCAGCGAACTCGGGATGTTCCTCGAGCACGTAAATTATCGGG
>DAHUZH010000302.1 GCA_027306695.1 Acidobacteriaceae bacterium | reverse complement strand
CGTCCCGACCAGCACCAAGGTCTTCACTACAGCCACTTCCGGCCCTGGCCCGCGCGCAAGTGCCTGAATGGCCGTCATCCTGGCGGCCGACCGCGCTCAAATCCGGGGGCGAATCCGCGAAGTCGGGTTAAGCGTCAGGAACGCGCACCTCAATCGATCGACGGTGATATGGTGCAGCAGTGCGGTGAACTTCTCCTTCTTCCGCTGCCGTGCAGCGTTGCGCACGCGTTCCAGCCCCTGTGACACGCGTTCCCGGCTCTGCGTCCGTCGCGTGTGTGGATGGCCCGCGTTCCCTTTGGTCCCCGCCCTTGGCTCCACCCACTCCGCAGCCGATTTCGCGGCCTTGTTCGCAGGCTTCGTCGCTACTATGGCGGAGTCTGACTTCTCCCGTCTGTACATCATCGGCTTCGGCTCCTCGCCTTCCCGATGCGGACCGTCGGCCGGTATTGGCACCGACGGTCAGACTGGAGATCTCCCGGTTCCCGCTCGAGGAGCGTGCGCACATGCCAGGGTCTACGACCACGCCGGATCATCCAAGCGCTTGCGATGACGCGCTCGGACATGAGGCCTTCCGCTACTTGAACAGCGTCAGCACCCGGGATATCAACTCTATCGTGGCTCAATGGCTGGCCTATGCACCCCCCTGTCAACGCTTCGCACCGAACCTCGCGGTACGGCACGCATGACTCGGGGCCAACAGGATTCGCTACATCTTTGTTGTCAGGGACTTGCACCCTTTGCTCCTCGCCGGTTTCGCCGGCGCACTCAAGATAGTTGTCGCCTGTCTCATGCAGCGGGCCGAGTTTTATGAAGGCTCTCGGTCGCTGCCGTGATCACTGTGT
>DAHUZH010000301.1 GCA_027306695.1 Acidobacteriaceae bacterium | reverse complement strand
TCGAAGAACTCCGATCAATATTGGTGGGTTCCATTCCCGGCCCCATCACAACGGTTCCACAGGACAGTTGGAATGCCGAGCGCTTTCAGGCTTTCGCCGGTGATGCCACCCATGCCGCAGGCGAGCTTTGGGAAGAATGCCTCCACGGTCTGCCGGAAGGCCTCTACGCTCGCCTGCCTTGCAGGGCCTGCGCCTGAAACGCTTTGTAGTCCGTGGGTGACGATCTGACACGGGAACAGGTGGGTTGAGTCCGTCGTGAGTCCCCAATTGGCGGATGCGATCCAGGGGACCCGGATTCTGGGCGTAAGCCTTGAATTATTGGTCGGGGTGACAGGATTTGAACCTGCGACACCTACGTCCCGAACGCCGCTGAGCCTGCCTTCACGTGACTGAAAGTGTAAAAACATCAAGAGGTTAGCGCGTGCCTGGGCCCGGGTGAATCCTCCAAAAATGACCTGGAAGAGGTCCAGGTTGGCACGGATTTGGTACGGATTCCGGCGGCCCGCGGAACGAGCGATTTTGACGGTTCGCCATTTCAGCTCAGCCCGGAGCGCTGCTCCGGATCGCACTGCCCCGCGGCCCTCAGATCACCTTTATCGTCCGCGGTCCCGGCCGACCGCTGAAGCGGGTCTTCGCATCGAACCGCTCGATCTCGATTCGGCAGGTGCCTCCGCCTTCAGGCCTTCCCGCGACATCAATCGGTACCAGCAGCGCACCTCGTCCATCGCCGCCGTGGCGATCACCGCCTCCAGCCGGGTCACGCCCGGACCCAGCATCTTCGAGCGACGGCGGGCCGATTGAGCCGGTCCGTCGAAGCAGGCTCGGGCGCGGCGCCTCGGTGCCGGG
>DAHUZH010000300.1 GCA_027306695.1 Acidobacteriaceae bacterium | reverse complement strand
ACCTTATCGCAACGCAATTCCCGCATGAAAGGAACCCGCTATGCCCTTGCTCGAAGTCAACCCAAGCCGCCACGTCAGCGCTTCCATCCGCCTGGAGGAAACCACTGCAATCCAGATCGATCAGTATGCCGCTTTCATCCACGCATCGGCGGACGATGTGGTGGATAAAGCTCTCAACTATGTCTTCGTGAAAGACCGCGATTTTCAGGAGTTCCTGAAGACTGCGCAGGCATCTCATGTCGCGCCGACTCTTCGTGTCCGTAGAGCCGCCGTTTCCGATGCGGTTGAACATGCTCCGAAGAAGCCTGTTGCCGGGAATGGAGTCCAGTGAACCGCTGCGGGTTCAGAAAGCATGAACTCCATCGGAATCCGTGGTGGAGTACAGACGGTGCTGCGCACCGGGTTTATTTCGACACTCCACCCCTGAAAGGGTTGCGTTTGGAACCGTTTCGGTTCCATTTGGGATCGTGCAGAAACTACGGAGTTTATCGGCGCTGCCTTGATTTCCGGTTCCATTCGGAACCATGCTTCCCGAACCGATTTTTGGAGGGAGTTAATGTCCACGGATTTATTGCAATTCGATAACCGGTTGCGGCAGAGCAAAGGTCGCGAAGCTCGCACGCAAAGCATTGCGACGCGCTTCACTCCAGCCGAGGAGCAGGCGTTATTGAAGACTGCGGAAGCGCGCGGACAGAACCTTCGCGAATGGGCGCGGGATGTGTTGCTACGCGAGGCGACACTGCACAATAAATCGGTGAGTGCCGACGCACTTATGACGGAGATCATCGGCCTGCAAATGTTCCTGACGAATGTCCTTTCGCCCATCGCATGCGGCGAGCAAATGAGTCC
>DAHUZH010000002.1 GCA_027306695.1 Acidobacteriaceae bacterium | reverse complement strand
AACCACTCGAGGCCCATGGCGTCAAACTCATCTCCGTCGGCGCCATCTCGCCCGGCGACAAGCCGATGGTCATGCGCGGCCCCATGCTCCACCAGATCATCCGCCAGTTTTTGCAACAGGTGGCGTGGGGCGAACTCGATTACCTCGTCGTCGATCTGCCGCCGGGGACCGGCGATGTCGTCATCTCGCTGGTGCAGACCGTCCCGCTCACCGGCGCCATCATCGTCTCGACGCCCTCCGATGTTTCGCTCCAGGACGCCCGCAAGGCCATTGAAATGTTTCGTCAGGTGAATGTCGATGTGCTCGGCATTGTCGAGAACATGAGCTTCTTCACCTGCCCGCACTGCCATCACGAAATCGACGTCTTCTCGAAGGGCGGCGTCGAACGCACCGCGCGGGAGTATCAACTCGCCTACCTCGGCTCCGTCGCGCTCGACCCGGAGATTCGTTACGGCGGCGACCGCGGCCTGCCGATTGCGCTGGCTGGCGAACTCTCCGAGCGCGCCCGCCCCTTTTACCAAATTGCGATTCAAGTCGCCGAACGCGCCCAGGAGCATGCATCCAAAGAAGCAAACGTTTTAGAAATCCGCTAGGCCCACGCACATGATCCTTCCCTTCGTCCGGGAATTTTTCGCGGACCTCGACAAGTCCGTCTCACTCGACCGCATCCGCCAGCCGCTGGTCGCTGGCGTTGGCCGTCGCCGCGTCTCCGGCCTCACCGCCACCGCGCGCGCCCTCTATCTGCCGCTGCTGGCGCGCACCGCCAAAGCGCCCGTCTTCGTCGTCGTCTCCGACAATCGCGCCGCGGAGGCCCTCCAACTCGCCGTGCAGGCCGCCTGCGACCTCACCGGCGAACTCGACCGAAACGCCGTCGTGCGCCTGCCCGCGCACGATGTCCTTCCCTTTGAAAATCTTTCCCCGCACCCAGACATTCAGGAGCAGCGCGCCGTCACGCTGTGGAAGATTGCCCGCGGCGCCGCGCGGCTCATCCTCCTGCCCATCGAGTCGGCCTGTTATCGCGTCTTCTCCGCCGAGCACTACGCCAACCTCACCTGCACGCTGCGGCGCGGCGAAGAGACCGACCCCGAAACGCTGGTCGCGCACCTCGCCAGCGTCGGCTATCAGCCGGTCGATATGGTCGAAATGCGCGGCCAGTACGCGCTGCGCGGCGGCATCTTCGACATCTATCCGCCGGAGATGGATGGCCCGCTGCGCATCGAATTCTTAGGCGATGAAATCGAGTCGATGCGGAAGTTCGATCCCGAAACGCAGCGCTCCTCCGCGCCCGTCGATGAGGCCGTCCTGCTGCCGCTAACGGAAACTCCTATGACCAACGCGCTGCTGGCGCGCGTGCACGCGCGGCTGAGCAGTCAGCGTCTCGCTGGCGAAGGCGATGCCGTGCAGGAGGCCATCGAAGCCGAAGGCACGAACGTCTTTCCCGGCTGGGAGCTTTTTGCAGCGGCCTCGGCGGGCGCGCGGCACACGGTCTTCGATCTCGTCCCCAAGTACCGCATCTTTGTCGAAGAGCCAGGCATGGTGCAGAACCAGCTCGACCGCTGGTGGAACAAGGTGACGCAGCGCCACGAACGCAGCGGCATGGACACGCTGTTCACTCCCACCGATCTTTATCTGTCGCCGTGGGAGTGGCAGATGCGCCATGTGGAAACGCCGGGGCTGGATCTCGACCAGCTCGGCGCGCTCGATGTGCTCGACACCGACACCACCTCGCTCAGCGAAGTGGAAATTCCCACGCGACCCACCCTCCGCCTGCATGGATCGATTCCCGCGCTGGTCGAACAACTGCGCTCGCTGGCCGCGCAGGAGATGCGTACGCTGCTGGCCGCCGCCAATCAGGGAGAGGTCGAGCGTCTCGCCAGCATTTTGCAGGAGTACGGCATCGCCTACCGCATCGGCAGCCGCAGCGCCCACTCCGGCAGCGAGACCATGTACGACGAGACCAGCTATCTGCGCGGAGATATGCGCGCGCCCGTCATTGTGCGGACGGAGATTGCCAACGGAGTTTTTTTAGAGGAAGCGCGGCTGGTCCTCTTCGGCGCGAACGATCTCTCCGATGAGGCCGACGTGACCGCGCGGCCCGTGCAGCGCAAATCCAAGTCGAACACCGCCGCCTTCATCTCCGACTTTCGCGATCTCGCCGTCGGCGACTATGTTGTCCACGTCGAACACGGCATCGCGCGTTATCTCGGCCTGAAAGAGGTCGATCAGGATGGCATGCACATCGAGTTCATGATTCTGGAATTTGCCGAAGGCGCGCGGTTGTATGTCCCGCTCACGCGGCTCGACCTGATCCAGAAATATCGCTCCACAGACACTGGGCCTGCTCCCGTGCTGCACCGGCTGGGCAGCGCGCAGTGGGCGCGCACCAAGGCCAAAGTCAAAAAGGCCATGGCGGACATGGCCGATGAATTGTTGAAGCTCTACGCCCTCCGCAAGGCGGCGCAGGGCAATCCCTTTTCACCGGACAATCAATTTCAACGCGAGTTTGAGGACGCCTTCGACTTCAACGAGACCGACGACCAGATATCGTCGATCACCGACATCAAGCGCGACATGGAGTCCTCCATGCCGATGGACCGCCTGCTGGTCGGCGATGTCGGCTATGGCAAAACGGAGGTCGCCATGCGCGCCGCCTTCAAGGCGGTGCAGGACAGCAAGCAGGTCGCCGTGCTGACGCCCACCACGGTGCTCTGCTTCCAGCATTTTGAGACCTTCAAAAAACGCTTCGCCGCCTTCCCTGTGCACATCGAAATGATCTCGCGCTTCCGCACGCCGAAAGAACAGAAGCAGATTCTTGAAAAAGTCGAGCAGGGCCGGGTCGATGTTCTGATCGGCACGCATCGCCTGCTCTCAAAAGATCTGAAGTTTCAGGACCTCGGCCTGCTCGTCGTCGATGAGGAACAGCGCTTCGGCGTGCGCCACAAGGAGCGACTGAAGCAGATGCGCCGCGAGATCGACGTGCTCGCCATGTCGGCCACGCCCATTCCGCGCACGCTGCACATGTCGCTGGTCGGCCTGCGCGATATGAGCGTGATCGAGACGCCGCCCAAAGACCGCATGGCCATCCAAACCGTCGTCGCCAAGTATGACGAGAAGCTTATCCGCTCCGCGATGGAGGTGGAGCTGGAGCGCGGCGGCCAGATTTATTTCGTCCACAACCGCGTGGAAAATATCTACGATGTTGCCGCGCGTTTGCAGGAGCTTGTCCCCGCCGCGCGCATCGTCGTCGGCCACGGACAAATGGGCGAGACAGAACTGGAGCGCGTCATGCTCGCCTTCATGCATCACGAGTACGACGTGCTGGTGGCGACCACCATCATCGAAAACGGCCTCGACATTCCGCTGGCGAACACCATTCTCATCAATCGCGCCGACCGCCACGGCCTGTCCGAGTTGTATCAGTTGCGCGGGCGCGTGGGCCGCTCCAATCGCCGCGCCTATTCCTATCTGCTGATTCCGCCCGACAAGGAACTGACCGAGATTGCGCGGCGCAGGCTGGCCGCGCTGAAGGAATTTTCCGATCTCGGCGCGGGCTTCAAAATCGCGGCGCTTGACTTGGAACTGCGCGGCGCCGGCAACATGCTCGGTGGCGAACAGAGCGGCCACATTGAGGCCGTCGGCTTTGAACTCTACACCACGATGCTCGAACAGGCCGTCCGCGAACTGAAAGGCGAAGACCAGGCCGAGCGGCCCTCCGTGCAGCTCAATCTCGGCATCTCGCTGCGCATCGATTCGAGTTACATCGAGGAAGAAAACCAGCGGCTGCGTATGTATAAACGCATCGCCAGCGCGGAAAATGAAACGGCCATCGAAGACATCATTGCTGAAATTTTAGACCGCTACGGCCCTATGCCGGAGCCGGTGCGGCAGTTGATGGCCGCCGGACGCCTGCGGCTGTTGTGCGAGCAGACCGGCGTCGCACAAATGGACCGCAAAGGCCAGATGGTCAGCGTCCGCTTCACGGAGACGGCCAGCATCGACCCGGAAAAGCTGATGCTGATGGTGGCGCGCAACGCCAAACGCGGCGCGCAGTTCACACCGCAGGGCGTGCTGCGTTTCCCGGTCAAGGCCACCCAGCCTGCCGAAATTCTCGATGAGATGTGCGGGCTGATCGAGGCACTGGCCACTTCAACGCCAGCGAAACTGGCGATGGAAACCAGCAGGTAAGCGCGGGCAGGTTAAGACAAATTCACAAATACTGATTTTCAAAAAATAGAGTGAGTCATTCTGAGCGCAGCGAAGAATCCAGAAGATGATGGCGATGCAACCCAAGCCAGTATTCTCTGGATTCTTCAATTCACTTAGAGTAAATGTTATCTTGACAGCACCCTGTCATATTGACAGGGTGCTGTCAATTTTTGCTGCACTTTTCAGGCACTTTGAGGCTATTGTGCGACTACCGGGACCCAAACGTCCGTCGTGTCCCAGCGCACATGGAGCTGCGTTTTGTTGCCCTGCGTGTTCTCAAAACTGATGCTCATTTTTTCCTGCGGCGCGGGCAGTGTGCTCTTTTTCATATCCACACGAGCCAGGTCCTGCGCTTCCTCGTAATGCAAGCCCCACTGTCCGGTCTGCTTGTTGATGATGAGCTTCCACACGGTTTCCGATGGAATGGTGAACAGCGTATACGTGCCAGCCGGAACAGTCGCGGCCCCGATCTTCAGGTTCGCTTCGGTCTTCAGCGTCGTGGCCGGGTTCGCGCCGGTGCGCCACACTTTGCCATAGGGGACCAGGCCGCCGAAGATTTTGCGTCCGCGCATCGACGGCGTGTTGTACGCGATGCTGACCGTCTTGCCATTCAGTTCCACGGTGGCCGTCGCCGGAGGGCTGGCCATCGGCTTTTTCGCGCCACCGCCCGACATCTGTGCGAAGCCTGCCGGCATGAGCGCCATCCCGGCCATGATCGTCAATACACTTGCAAGATATTTCATCGGAGTTCCTCCTCCACACTGCCATCCAGTGTCGGACTGTAGGGTGTTTCTGTCAAAAGTTTTCTGTTGGAATCGGTCGACACAAATCCGCAGCACTCTCGCCTATCGCTTCGCGCTATACTGCGCTTTCGCTATTTCGATCGATGGGGACTGGCATGAAATTTTATTTTTCGCGTTGGCTAGCTGTGGCCAGCATTGTTTTTGCAAGTACAACCCTTATGAATGCCCAAAGTAAGATGACTCCAACCAACCCACGAAATAATCCTGCATGGACACACCTTGTCGATGCCTACTTCGACCAGGTATATCTGCCGTTCAACCCAACCGATGGCACTAGCGCGGGCCTGCACCAGTACGACAGAAAGCTCGAAAATTACTCGCGGGCCAGCCTCAATCGGCAGGCCGCCGCGCTCCACACCTATGAGCAGAAGGTCGCGGCCTTCCCGTCCGCGCGCCTGGACCAGTTGGATGCAGGAGACCGAGAATTTCTGCTGGGCAATATCCGCAGCCAATTGCTGACATTGGAAACTATTCGCCCCTGGCAGAAAGACCCGGATTGGTATTCGAGCGGCATCACCAACAGCGCCTTCACGATTATCGAGCGCAACTATGCGCCTGCAGACGTGCGTCTGGCCGCACTCATCGAGCGCGAAAAACAGATGCCGGAAGCGCTCGAAGCCGCCCGCGCGAACCTGGTGAATCCGCCGAAGATTTACACCGAGATTGCGCTGGAACAGCTTCCCGGAATTATTAGCTTTTTCCAGAAAGACATTCCTGCCGCCTTTACCGGCGTGAAAGACCCAAAGCTGCTGGCCCAGTTTCATGCCTCCAACCGAGCGGTAATTCAGGCGTTGACCAGCTATCAATCGTGGGTAAAGACCGATCTCCTGCCTAAGTCGAATGGGGACTTTCGCATTGGGGCAGCCACCTTTAGCGCAAAGCTGCGCGACGACGAAATGATCGACATTCCACTGGACCGGCTACTGGAGATCGCCTACGCGGACATGCACAAAAATCAGGACCAGTTCCGTCAGGTGGCGCATGAACTCGATCCAAATAAAACGCCGATGGAGTTGCTGGCGGAATTGCAGGCGGACCATCCCGCGCCGGACCAATTGCTGGGTAAATTTCAACTGACCTTTAACAATCTGATCCAGTTCATCCGCACCAAACAGATCGTCAGCATCCCTTCGGACGTGCAGCCGACGCTCGAAGACACTCCGCCGTTTATGCGCGCGACGACCTTTGCGTCCATGGACTCGCCGGGCGCGTATGAGAAAGGCTCGCACAAGGCGTATTTCAACGTGACCGTGCCCAGATCCGATGAAACGCCGCAAGAAATTTCCGAAAGCATGGCGGCCTTCAACATCGGCACCATCGTTAGCACGTCTGTGCATGAGGCCTATCCCGGCCACTACGTGCAGTTTCTTTTTATGCCGCAGATCCACTCGCGGGTTCGCAAGATGCTGTACTCTTCCTCCAACGTGGAAGGCTGGGCGCACTATTGCGAGCAGATGATGCTCGACGAAGGCTATGGGCAGCCGGGCTGGGGCGCGAAAGATGCGCGCGAGACGAAGCTGATCCGGCTGGGCCAACTCGATGACGCGCTGCTGCGCGATGCCCGTTTTGTGGTCGGCATCAAAATGCACACCGGCCAGATGACGATGGACCAGGCGGTGGACTTCTTCAACAAAGAGGGCTATCAGACGCGCGCCAACGGACTGGTGGAAACCAAGCGCGGAACCAGCGACCCAACTTATCTTTACTACACGCTGGGCAAGTTGATGATCCTGAATCTTCGTCACGATCTACAGCAAAAAGAGGGCGCGGCGTTTTCGCTGGAGAAATTCCATAACGATTTCCTGCTGCAAGGTGGAGTTCCGCTGCCCATCGTGCGCCGTGCCATGCTGGGAGACAGCTCGCCAGTGCTATGACCATCTCGTGCGATACAACGACTAGGATGGCATCTGCCATCTCAGTTGTATTAAAGAAGAACGCAGTTCCTGAAAATTGCAAAGACTGCTTATACTAGCCGGTGCTCTACCGCTTTGTGCCTTTGGTTCCCATTGCCGATACAATACTGGCCTGGAAAATTTCTATTTTTATAGGGAGAATGTAATTCACCATGGCTAAGATCAAAATTCGCAAAGCTGTTTTCCCCGCTGCTGGCCTGGGTACACGTTTTTTACCCGCCACCAAAGCCATTCCCAAGGAGATGCTGCCGGTCGTCGATAAACCCATCATTCAATATGGTGTCGAAGAGGCAGTCGCGGCTGGTTGCGAGCAGATCATCATTGTCACCGGACGCGGCAAAACCGTTATCGAAGATCATTTCGACATCAGCGTGGAGCTCGAGAGCCAGTTGGAGTCGCGCGGCAAATATGACCTGCTGGCCATGGCGCGCCAGATTTCAAACCTGGGCCGTGTGGCCTACATCCGCCAGAAAGAAGCCATGGGCCTGGGCCACGCAGTATTGATGGCCCGTGACCTGGTCGGCGACGAACCCTTCGCTGTAATTCTGCCGGATGACGTGATCGACGCGACGACGCCGTGCCTGAAACAGATGATCGACGTCTTCGACGATGTGCAATCTTCCATTCTCGCAACGCAGGTGGTGGATGGCCCTGGTATCTCCGCCTACGGCGTCATCGACGGCAAGCCGATGGCAAAGAATCCGCGCGTGCTGGAAGTGAAAAACCTGGTGGAGAAACCGAAAATGTCCGAGGCGCCTTCCAAGAACGCCATCATCGGACGCTACATTCTGACGCCGCGCATCTTTGAACTGTTGGAGAAAACACCGTTGGGTGCTGGCGGAGAGCTGCAATTGACCGACGGCATCCGCAGCCTTCTGGAGCATGAAAAAGTCTACGGCTTCAGCTTTGAGGGCAGACGATACGATGCCGGCGACAAGCTGGGCTTTTTGAAGGCCACGGTGGAATTTGCCTTGAAGCGCGACGATCTGGGCGAAGAGTTCCGCGAGTGGCTGCAGGAACTGTCGCCGCTGAAGGTCTGACAGTTGTCCTCCAATTGTTGTAAAGCGATGGTGGCTCTGTTGACATCCTTTCTATGGCAATCGGAAAGCAGGCAGCCGGAGGCGGTATAGGTTGAAGGCCAAGCCGAGCAGGAGAGCTTGGCGGGATTGCGTGTGCAGAGTTCTGCCGGGAGCCCGGCAAGAGAGTTTGCGTTTTACTGCCGAGAAGACGCTTTCGATCAAGCAGCGTTTTCCATATTGTTCAGTGGGGAAGTTCTCCCGCATCTGGAGGCGCACGCCGGATGCACTGCAACTGGAGCGGCGTTTGGCCGGGATGATACTTTGCGCCTGGCCCACCAAAGTAGGCAGCGTGGCACAGTCGTTCCATGGCGTTTGACGAGCCCATTGAGCCAGGATGATCTGCCGTTCCACATCGATCACAGCGAGCCATTTCAGCCAGTGTTTTCAAGTGCGCTGCTTCTGGCCGAAGTGCTCCACGCGGCGGATAAAATAGCTGCTCACCGCAGCCTGTGCCAAGCCGGTAGCATCAATGGCTACCGTGGCAGGACTTCGCCACCTCCCTGGCATGCGCCGTACGATCTCGTTCATCACACGCGCCACATCGGCCGGATCAAGTCGGGCCAGAAAGCGATACAGCGTGGTGTAGTCGGGAACGGAACTCAGTTCGAGGGCGAATCGCAATTCTGCATGCTCCCCCAAACGGACTTCAGCCTCGCGAAAGGTCCAGTCCTCGTAACGCATCAGGCAAAGCACGGCCAGCAACTGCGGCTGCGTAAACTGTCGCTTGCTGAACTTCGTGCGTTGCGCGGGCAAAACAGCCTGACTGACTTGCAAAGCCAGCCGGGCAAACCGCACCAGTCCACCCTCAGCCATAGTGACTGCGAAGAGCCAGAGCAGCTTCAGCTTAACCCGATTCCTGCCGACTTCAACACACACGTATCGAGGATGTCAACAGAGCCGAAACAGCTCTATATGATTGAACTGCAATGGTTTTGGCTCCCACCCTCCAGTTTCGGGACCAGGGGGTCGGAGGTTCAAATCCTCTCCCCCGACCGATCTTTTCAAAGACTTAAAAATTGGCCAGAACAATAAACCCGAGACCAAAAAAGTCTCCGGTTTATTTTGGCAGTTGCAAGACAAGCTGATACTGGGGAACTAGTTTTATATCTTTCAGATCGACGAGCGGGGCCTCGGCAGCAGGTGAGCGAATGCCGGCATCTTCAATGTGCATGGGGTAGCTGGTTGGAAGTGGGAGAATAGATAATCTCAACATATCTCCAGGAGCTTGATACCTTATCTCCTTCAGGCCGAGCTGCCATACAGCGCCGTCCCAAAAATTGTCGTCGAGAAGGCGATTCCCGCTATAGAGCCGCGCAACATCTCCACAATAATCGATTTGGAGAAAAACATTGCTGAGATCGTTGGGCCAGCGCGTGGGCAAGTTGATCCGCCAGATGCCGGCCTGCTGAAAGTCCTTATCGTCCGGGGCCAACGGCACAGATTGCTTGCCCCACTTCCCAAGAGATGCATATTGCAACGGTCTACTCTTCACGGATTTTTGTATCTGGATCGGAACCGTGTGGAAGGAAACTGGCGTGAGATGCGCTTTATATTCAGTGAAGAGGCTGGCCTCTCGCCGTTGAAGAGGGACTTTCGCCTGGATTGACTCCCGTTCTTTTCCGAAGATCGAGAAGGTGAAATTGGGATCTCCATCCGAACGCAAATACAGCCGCCCTGCGTCAGAAAAGAACTGGGCGCTTGTAAGCAGCAGGCGATTCGATCCATCTACATTCCACAAGTCCTCGGCCTGAGAGCGCGGCATCACTATCAGATGGACACGATGCGTTGTTCCCCCCAGCGCGATCTCCTGTAGATGTACGTCATCGGTCACTTTGAAGTAAGTCACGCCATCCCGCACTTGTGTGGAGATGCCTTTGCTTACAGGCTGTGGCAGCTTTGCCGTGTCCAAGGCAAATTCCGGAGCGATCCCTGGAATTTCAAAAAAGAAGTAATACGAGTCGCTGCCTTTTTTGAATTGCTTAAAGAGCTGCGCAGTACTGTAGATGAGTTTGTAGCCACCAATATCCAAGTCGACGGGCCAAATGCCATAAGCTCCTGTTGGCATATTGATAAGACCGCTGGGAACATTAAATATTTCATCGCGCAGTTTCAGGTGGACCTGAAAATTTTTTCGGTTGGGCATCGTTGCGTTTCGAACGTAATTATTGAAAAAGATAAAAGCGTGTTCGCCATCTGCGCGCGCAGAGACTCTTGCGACGGAAAAATCGGCTGGACCGGACGGCCGTGTGCTAGGTGGGTAGACCCGCATGGGAGCCAGCAAACTGCCAAAATCATTTAGAAAATAATCGACCAGCTTCAATCGGTTGAGAGATTCGCGTTCTTCTCCAAACTCTCCGAGCGGCGCTTGAAAGTCATAGGATCTGATGGGCACATCCGTGGGATAGCCTGTGCGCTGCGACTCTTCAAGAGTGCTGCGATGCCCATCGGGATTACGCCCACCGTGAAACATATAAAATCCCAATAAGTTGACTCCTGAACCCAGCATCACAGGCGCCATGGCTGCGACATCATCGGGCTGAATGACGGGACGCCGAAAATAAGTGTCTTCGATGCCAGCGCCGACTTCAGCCGTCAGAAACGGGGTGTTCCGATAGACCTCGGCGGAGTTCCGACCGTGACCGCCGATGGTCCCCATGTTCCCGGAGACGCGATTTTCAAAGCGAAATGTATAAACCTCGCTTGGGGGCAACTGGCCAGAGGAACGGTCCCAGGGAGCGGCGGGATATCCACCAAAGACCGGCAGCACCGCTTGGAGCGGAACCGCGGCCCCGTCCCAGCCTGTGACGGTGTAGAGTGGAACATCCATGCCAGCAGCAATTGCGAGTTGCTTCAATTTCTCAATATGCACGGCGCCAGCGCCCGGGCCCGATTCGTGGTATTCATTTTCCAACTGAATACCGATTACAGGGCCTCCATCTTTCCATAGCAGACCTTTGAGCTGCACTCCAATTTGCGAATAGAAAGTCTGGACTTCGGCGAGATAAATCGGGTCGTTGCGGCGCGTTGGGCTGCGCTGTACCACCCAATCTGGAAGACCGCCATTGCGTACTTCACCATGCGCCCATGGCCCGATTCTCGGATAGACATAGAGGCCATGCTTTGCGCACAGTTCGACGAAGCGACGCAAATCGCGTTGACCCCTCCAGTCAAACTGGCCTTCGATTTCTTCATGATGTATCCAGAAAACATAGGTGGAAACGATTTCGACCCCGGCGGCCTTCATTTTTAAAAGTTCCGGCTCCCACTCCTGCTGCGGGTAGCGCGAGTAGTGGAATTCACCCATCACCGGGAGCCAGGGCTTGCCGTTCAATACCAAATATTGAGAATTTACGGTAAGCGTCTCGCCATCGAGACGTTTCGATATCCCGAGAGCGGCCTGTACTGGCAAGGGCGTGGTAACTGGGGCACTGGCATTGATGAAAATAGTGGAAGCGCCTTGTCCATACAAGGGGCATAAATACAAGCCCACGCCGACCAGCAGGCACACACAGGAACGGAATGGACGAGAACTCAAAATACAATACAAAAGCCACCTCGAGGATGTTGAAGCTGTTCATACAATTCCAGCGGCCCGGAACAAAGCATTCGACATGCCGTAGGTCTCAAGAGTTGTCGATGAAGTCTAGTGGCGCGCAAAGGGATCAAACACATCGATCACGGGAAGGACATTGCCGTTGGCATCGAAGAAGCCACGCGCTGCAAGGGGTCCACCTACGGCAGGTTCCCACCAGAAGATGCCCTTGCCATGCCCATTGGGCGTGGCCATCACAACGCGATTCAATTCGTCGAGAAAATTATGTTGCCCATTTGGCGTTTCTGGAAACGGCCCAGCGTGTGTTAGATAGTTTCCTGGTTTCCAGTTGTAGGCGGTTTCGACAACATAAATGTCCTTGTTATAGGCGGCCATAAATTGTAGGTTGGCGCGCAGATCGTTCAGGCTGCCCTGCCACCATGGGTAGTAAGACTGACCAATAACATCGAAGCGGATTTTGTAACTGGTAAGCCGATCGAAAAAATACTTTGTTCCGGCGATGTCTCCGCCACGGTCGATGTGCACCATAATCAGCGGGCGGGCCAGATTGCCTCGTCCCGCATCGACGCCGTTGATGCCTGCCTGCAGAAGGTCGGCAAAGTTGTCCCAGTTCTCCGGCAATTTGCCATCGGGCCATAGCATTCCGTGTGTCACTTCATTGCCAACCTGAACCATGTCCGGCAGAACGCCAGCCTTGCGAAAGGCTGCGATTGTGTCCCGCGTATAGGCAAACACTGCGTCGACGAGCTGCACATGAGTGAGACCTTGCCATGCCTGCGGAGTCGGCTGTTGGTGGGGATCGGCCCAGCTATCGGAGTAGTGAAAATCGAGCAGCAGCTTAAAGCCCATTGCCTTGGCCCGCTTTGCGGCGGCGATGGTGTACTCCAGGTTATTTGGCAGCGTGGTCGGGGCGTGAAAGATGCGAAGCCGGACCCAGTTGTAACTGTGATCGTGCAGGATTTCGAGCGCTGGTTTGGCTACGCCATTTTCCTTGAAGATTATTCCCTGCTGTTCGGCCTGTGGCAAAAAGGAAACGTCTGCTCCGATGGCGTATTGCGACGATCCACCTACGGCTGGTTGCTGGCCGTATGCCAGGAAGCAAGAAAGTAAAATCGCAATAGGGCCTGTGCGCGCAACAATCGAGAAACGCAAGAGACCACCTCACCGGAATAAAATTACCAATCCAGCGCAGCTTGTAAATGCGCTCTGCTTGGCCACTCGCTACTATAGGCAATTGGATGTGAAGACGAATCAGACAAAAGTAGGAGCAAGCCGTATTTATTTGGATTGTGAAATATTTTCTAAGCACGCTCATATTTTTTCTTCATCGCAGCCTTCGCAGATGTAGCCAGCAGATACGTGCGTCTGAGGCGAACCAGGATGGTCGTTCCTTTCCCCTCTCTGCTGGTCAGTTCTATGTTCCCATGAACGCGCTCTATGCGTTCCCGCATGCCCGCGATGCCATAGTGCTGCTTTCCATCGTTATTTGGGGCCGTAGGATTGAAGCCTGACCCGTCATCGGCAATGCTAAGGAGCATTTCATCGCGGCTGTAAGCGAGCGCAATCATAATGCATCTGGGATGCCCGTGCAGGGCGGCATTGTAGAGCGCCTCGCGCACCACCATCAGCAACTCCCGCGCGGTCGATCCCTGGATAGGAAGCGGCCGCCCTGTAGTCGCGCACTCCACATGGAGACCAAATTCTTTGCCAATGTGTTCCCCAATGGCTGTAATAGCATGCGTAAAGTCCTCCATGGGTTCGTCATCGTGCCGCAGATTCCAGACGGCCTGGCGAGCCTCGTCAATCGTGGTGCGCACCTGCGTGCGTGCATAGTCCAGTAGATCTTCCTCAAGTCCGTTCTTTTCTTTTTGCAAACTGGAAACGGCCTCCAGCAATGCGGAGACGCTGGTGCAGCCCTGAATGACGGTGTCGTGCATCTCGCGTGCCAGGCGGCTGCGCTCTTCCAGTACGGCATTGAAGCGCAGACGCACCATGCGCATACGCGACCGATAGATACCAGCAATCAATAAAAATAAACTGAATAAACAGATGCCGAGAAACCACCATGTGTAGTAGAAATATGTGCGTTTTGTAATGCCCAATGAGATTTCAGAGGTAATCTCTGGATGGTTCACTTCAAAAGCAACGACATGAAATGTATATTTTCCGGCGGGTAAGTTGGTATAGGTGGCCTCGCGGTTGGCGTGCGCATAGGTCCAGCCAGGATCAAAATTTTCCAGACGATAGCGGAAACGTATACCCTCTTGCGGGCGAAGCATCAAAGGGGCGAAGGCAATCTCAAGGCGGGAAGAGTCCGCCGGAAGCGTCAGAGGTGAGTCAAAAGAAACCTCGCGTCCGTCGGAGACCGCACTGGTAATCAAAAGCCTCGGCGCGGCATAAACTGGCCGATGCATTGACATAATATGAACAGCCCCCTTATTGCTGGGGAACCAGACACCACCGTCGGACCCAAGGCAACCGGAAGGCTGGCGCCCGCCATACATTTGCGCACCATCCGCGCTGTAGGGCATTTCGTAAACTGTGACTCCAAGAAAAGGCGCTTGCTGAAAGGAACCTGCATTGATTCGAGAAAGGCGGAACGAGGAAATCGTGTTTGGCCCGCTCAACCAGAGATTTTCCTGCCTGTCTTCGAGAATCTGATAGATATTATTGCTGGCCAGTCCTTGTGCAGTAGTGTACTGCATTAGTTTGCCGGAACTGTAACGGAAAAGGCCGTGGTCGCGCGTACCAAACCAGATGTCGCCGTTGTGGTCCTGGAGGATCGACCAGACTTTTTCTTTGCGCAAACCTTCTGTCGCTGCATCGTGGAGAAACGTGCCTGAGCGCCAGTGGCTAAGGCCGTGGTCGGTGCCGATCCAGATGCCGTCATCACGGCCCTCCATCAGCGCGCGCGTACTGAAGTAGGCCAGGCCATCGCGGACGTGGAAGTTCTGGACATGGTATCCGCTGATACGGCTGACCCCTTCATCGGTCGCGATCCACATGCTTCCATCCCGGGCCTGCAGAAATGCGCGGACGAAGTTATTCACCAGGCGCTGTGGCGCCGAATAGTGGATCGCGCCCGAAGGTGTCAGATGATACGCGCCACTGCCGTCGGTGCCGATCCATAACGTTCCAAAGCGGTCGCGAAAAACATTGCGTACTGGAACATGCGGCATACTGGCGAACTGGTAAGGGCGTGCTACCCCATCGCGGATGGCGTAGACACTGGAAGCCACCGCCCATATCGTTCCGTTGGGATCGTGCGAGATAGTTTCGTAATCGGGATCGGAGCCGCCCGGAAGCGGCGTTACGCTGACGGGTGTCTGGCTAAGACAAACCAGACCGTCCTGGGTCCCAATCCAAACCTGCTGTGCACTATCTTCAAAGATGCTCAGCACGGTCTTGCTGGGGAGTAGACCTTTGCTGCCCATACGAACAAAGACGCCATTCGTATAGGTGAACAGGCCATGCCCGATTGTGCCAATCCAAAGTGTTCCATCCGTAGTTTGCCGGAGAGTACGCACAGTGCCGGAAATTTCAGGAACAGGGTGAAAGTCATTGCCCACCAGACGGTCCAAACCGCCGACTGTGCCTACCCAGATGGTTCCGTCGCTGGTTTGATAAATACATTTGACGCGGTTTTGGCTAAAGGCCCCAGGCAGTTTATATTGCTGGATGCTTTCAGGGCTTCTGCCTCCAGGGCTGAAGACCAGCAGCGTGGAGCCACCCACCCATATCCGATGTTGCCGGTCCTCGAAGATTCCGTGTACAGCGAGTGGTGCGTACGGAGATGTGTCCACGGCTTCAATCTTGCCGCGTATCACACGAAACAAGCCATTATCTGTGCCCACCCAGATGTGTCCCTGGCTGTCTTCAATGACACTGCGTACGAATCCGTCTGTGAGACCATCCGCCGCTGTGTATGCACGGACGACGCCATTCTGGAAGTGCAGCAGCCCCTCCCCTTCCGTGCCGAGCCACAGGCTGCCATCGCGCGCAACCAGGATGCAAAAGGTACTGTCATTCGTGAGCGCTACACGGCGCTGGGGTTTTAGGAAATGAACAAAACGGGAACCATCGAAGCGCACAAGGCCGCCGGTGGTGCCGATCCAGAGATAGCCGTCGCTGGTCTGCTGGATCGCTTGAATGGTCTCTTCCGGCAGGCCGTCCTGAATGTGCCAGGTCCGCCGCGTGTACTGCGGCTGGAATGGTATCTCGGCATGGATGCTATATTGTGCGATCAACACAAGAAGAAAGAGCGCAAATCGAAAAGCGCTTTCTAACAGCCATCGCGCGTCTATGCACTGCGCCGCTCTCTTCATGGGATTTGTGGGACGAACAATCGATGAGAAACGGCCGGAAAGATGCATCTGGACATTACTGAACTTCAAGTGTGTGAAGTGTACCACTCGAATTGATCTCTGCCAGCGTTGATGCCCTTGTCATCATGCATGTTTTCTATCTCGATCTTTGATGGTGAGAGATGCGCTAGCGATTACCGGTGCGGGTTTGTTAACCATAGAAATTTCCTTTCTTCACGCCATATACCCTGTAGTAATCGTCAGACTGTCCGAGCGAAGAGTTGGAGACGATGCCGTTATCCTGATCTGACCGGCGATGGCAGTCGATTGAACAATCGCCAAACACAATCCGTTGAAAACCTTTCGGCGATTTGTCTTATAACTCGCGTGACTTTGCGGGTCTCCATTGTCCACACCAATCAGCTTGCCCTCGCCTTGAAGATCGAACGTAATTTCATTCTCTGCAATCGGCACGATACGTCCCTGTTCGTCCCGAACCTCGACCACGACATGTGCAACATCGCGCCGGTCAGCGGTAATCTTTCGGCGATCTACCGACAGAGATATTCCTACCGGTTCTCCCGCTGTCGAAACTTCCACCGTATCGACAATGTTTCCGTCTTTGGTCGCGACAGCTCTGAGGGTCCCCGCCTCATAGGGCACGTCCCATGTCAGATGCAGGTCAGCGGTGGTCCGCAGGACCTTTGCTCGTGGTGGATAGTTTCCGTACCTACCCTCCATTCCTAGGCGAGGAAACTCATAGCCTTTTATTCCGAGAGACCTGCCATTCAGAAAAAGTTCGACGGTATCGCAATTGGTGTAGCAAGTTACTGGGATGATCTGTCCTTCCTTGCCCTTCCAATTCCAGTGTGGAAACAGATGGACCATCGGTTTTTGCGTCCACTGGCTTTTATAGAAATAGAAGCCGTCTTTTTTGAAACAGCAGGTATCCAGCACTCCTGCGGATGCGCCTTTCATGGGCCAGAATGCTTCGCCCAGATAGTCGATGCCGGTCCACATAAAGTCGCCTGCAACATAATCGTAGGTACTTACAAACTGCCACAGTTCTTCTACGTCGATTCTTCGGTTCTCTTGGAATAGGAACCGTGCTGGGGTTGCCGACGCACCGCTCGTGAACAAGCTGCTATAGTCGCCGCGAATACTGCCCATCCCGCCACTTTCTGTGCCAATAAAGCGCCGCTGCGGAAATGCCGCACGGTCGATGCTGTAATACTTCTCCGCTCGATCGCGCCAGCGGTCTACATAGTTATAGCCAACGATATCGAGCAAAGAGATAAACTCCGGTCTTGCGCGATTCGAGAGAGGATCGGAGGCGATGCGATCACAAGCCGCAGTCACGGGCCGCGTCGGGTCTTCTGCGTGAAATATCTTGAGCAATCCCCGCAGAGTTTCCGCACCATCGGGAGCGGCCTGGTCGCCGATCTCATTGCCCGCGCTCCACAGAACGATTGAAGGATGGTTCCGGTCGCGATGAAGGAAGTTCTTCAGGTCTCGCTCGTGCCACTCGTCGAAATAAAGGCTATAACCGTAACGAATCTGTCCCTTCTGGACCTTCCATTCATCGAATGCCTCGGCCATCACGAGGAAACCCATCCGGTCGCAAAGGTCTAGAAATTCCGCCGCGTATGGATTGTGGCTGGTCCGTATTGCATTGCATCCCATTTCGCGCAGAATTTCCAGACGGCGTTCCCATACGCGCTCGGGAACGGCAGCGCCAACACTGCCTGCTTCATGGTGAATGCACACGCCGTATAATTTAATATGTTCTCCATTCAGCAGAAATCCACGATTGGCGTCGAAGACCGCTTCGCGTATACCGATTGGAGTGTCATATCCATCCACAACGCGACCGGATTCATGCACCGTACTGCGAACCTTATAAAGATAGGGGTTGGCAGACGACCACAGGTTGGGCTTGCCGATTACCATCTGTTGAATAAATTCATATTCTCCATTGGCTGATACCTCCTGAGATGTTTCCTGCGCCTGTACAGTATTTCCGTCTTTGTCGAGAATGCTGGTCGCCAACAAACACTGGGAATTGGACTTAAGACTATTTGCGATCCTGGTTTTAACCTCAATTGTGGCCGACTCCTTCGCTATGCGGGGATACGTGACAAATGTTCCCCAATAGGCGACACGGAGCGGATATGTAGAAAGAAGCCAAGTATGCCTGTAAATCCCAGAACCCGAATACCAGCGGCAGTTCGTCTGGCGGGAATTGTCCACTCGCACGGCGATTACATTCTCACCACCGAAATGAAGATGGGGCGTCAGTTCGTATGCGAACGGAATATATCCGTAAGGGCGCAGGCCAAGGTAGTGGCCGTTGATCCACACCTCGTTATTTTGATAGACGCCATCAAACTCCAGCACGACTACCTTATTTCTATACGCCTCGGACAGACGGAATTTCTTTCTGTACCAGCCCACACCGGTTGGCAAATAGGCGCCCGCACTACTGGCCGGCTCTTTTTCTCCAAACGGTCCCTCAATGCTCCAATCATGCGGCAAGTCAACATCACGCCAGTTTGAGACTATGAAGCTTGGGAGTTGTGCGCCAGGTACATCATCTTTCACAAATTTCCAGCCAAAGTCGAAGCTGTCCCGCGTTCTAGGAGAGAAATTATCATAAGAAAGTAGATCTCGGGCTTGAGCAAGATATGGCGATGCGGAAACCAGTGCTACTCCTCGAGCAGCCTGAGCGAGTAGATCGCGTCTAGTAAGCAGGGGGCCTAAGCCATCATCCTCCAGCATGATTCGAGTCGCTCCCGGTTCGCGTGCGTATGGCGTAATTGTGCATCTTCCTCACATGCTCACAGCATGTTCCTGCTATCAACAATATCCGCTGCAACCGCGAAAAGTTGCCCAACAACAATGCATTTGGAACGCGCCGTAAAAACAAGAGAAGACACGCATACTCACTCTACATATACCCAAGGAGGCTGCGAATCAGACGAAAGTCTGATGCTGGAGATTTTTATGGCTCCTCGTTATTCGCAACATTGAATATAGGCATCCGAAGATAATCGGGCATAAACTGAATTTGGCCTAAGTTAAACTTAGCAATGATGATGACCGTATGAAGAAACACTCCGGGATGGAATATTCCGAATTGAAATGTGGAAACTATGGAAGAAACGAAAAAGGTCAAGGTGCTTGTTGTCGATGACCATCCGCTGATGCGCGTGGGTATCGCAGCAATTATCAATGCAACGCCAGACATGACGGCAGTCGCACAAACAGGCAGCGGAGAAGAGGCGGTGAAGCTGTTTGACCAGTATCGACCTGATATTACGCTGATGGATCTGCGCCTGCCTGGCATGAGCGGGGTGAATGCTATCCGAACGATTCGGAGCAGGCATGCGCAAGCTCGCTTTGTCGTGCTCACCACCTATGAGGGGGATGAAGATATCCACCAGGCGCTCGCTGCCGGTGCGCAAGGATACATGATTAAAGGCATGCCGCACGAGGCCTTGATCGATGCTCTTCGACGCGTCCATGCGGGCGGGCGGTTCCTTCCACAGCCGATAAAACTAGCGCTTGCTTCGCGGACTCCAGATGCCGACCTAAGTTCGAGGGAACGCCAAGTGCTGGCGCTTCTGGTCGGAGGTAAGAGCAATAACGAGATCGCCGCGGAACTGGGCATTACGGAAGCAACGGTCAAATGCCACGTCAGTGTAATCCTTCGACGACTGAATGTAAGTGACCGTACCCAGGCCGTGGTTGTCGCTCTGCAGCGTGGCTTGCTGCATCTGTAAAGCCACCCACATCTTCTCTCCGGTCCGCTAGATTCACTGGCTCTTCGATGGATACGACTGCTGGCTAACTCATACTTTTGTCGGATTCGAGTCGTGGGCAACGCGCATATAGTTGCCACGATGGATGGATGGATGTAGACATTAAACCGTAGAATTCGCGGTTAATTTACATCTTTGTTCGACACACTCCAGCAGAGAGGAATGATCTATGCGATATTGGTTTGCCCTTGCCACACTTATGCTTTCCTTTGCCGGAATTGACCACACGATCCATGCACAGACAACCAGCGACATGACACTTTTTACTATGGACCACCGTCGTGCGGCCCTGCTCCACTCGCCGGTGGATATATCTTTTTTGCTGGATGCTCCGGCAGGCAAGCATGGATTTATTCAAGTCAAAAATGGCCATCTGGCTACCAGCGATGGCCAGCGTATTCGCTTGTGGGGGGTCAACATCACGGACTGGAGCAAAGGCTCGCGACAAATTCCATCCAAGCAGGATGCACCGTTTTGGGCGGCGACACTGGCTCGTTTTGGCGTGAACTGTGTACGTTTTCAATTTCTGGATCTGGAGACGCCTCGCGGTCTTATCGATAGCCGCCGTCAGGACACACGTACACTCGATGCCGAACAACTGGATCGGGAGGATTTCTTTATCGGCCAGCTTGAAAAGCGCGGAATTTATATCGATTTCAATCTGCTGGTGGGCCGTCCATTCAAAGCTGCGGACGGCGTGCAGGATGCGCATCTTCTGCGACAAGGCGCCAAGGGGACCTCGCTCTTCGTTCTGCGCATGATTGAACTGCAGAAGGAGTATGCGCGGCAGCTTCTTGCTCACCGGAACCCGTATACCAAGCTCAAGTACACCGACGATCCAGCCGTGGCGATTGTCGAGATCAACAATGAAAATGCGTTGAATATCGGGTATCACGCTCCATCGCCTTTCTACCTGCAAGAACTAACGGGAATGTATAACCAGTGGCTTTCCAAGCATCAAACATCTGAACAAATCGCAGAGCTGCGCAGCATCTCCGGTGTAGATGCGAATGCGTTAGTGCCCCTCATCGCCTGGCGAGAGCAGGCAGCAACAGCGCCACCAGAACGTTTCTATGCGGAAGCTGAGTTCTACAACGACATGCAGCGCGATTATTTTACCGGCATGGAAAATTATCTAAAGCGTGAACTCGGAGAAAAATCGCTCGTAATTGCGACCTCCGATCATAATCATGCAACCAGTGGTTATCCCATTCTGCTGGCGACTTCATCGCTTGATGTAATCGACGGACATACCTATTGGGAGCATCCTGCGATGTACGTTCGCAAATCTCCCATGGTCAATGACCCATTCAACTCCACCGTGGTTGAGCTTTCGCGCTCTGCCATCGCTGGCAAGCCGTACATCGTAAGTGAGGTCAACAATCCTTTTCCCAACGATTACGCTGGCGAAGGTATTCCGATCCTTGCCGCCTATGGCGCACTCCAGGATTGGGACGGCATCTTCTGGTATACCTTTGAACCTAAGATCGATCCTGCATGGAAACCATACGTGGGCGATCCATTTGATATTTCCCTCGACCCAGTTAAGATGCCAGAGCTTGCCGCCGGGGCCTTGATGTTTCTTCGCAGCGACATTGAAAATGCGCGCAAGGTCGTGCAGCGTTCCTACACGGAGAAGCAGGTCTTTGACAGCATGCTTCTTCCGTCAACGGAACGACCTTACTTTACCCCAGGATTTCCGCTATATCTTCCACTTGAAGATGAAGTGCGAATCTCGTCGCTCAATGGCGCTCCGACGCAGCCTTTTCCAAAAATCTCAGCGCCCGATCCCATCGTCTCCGATACGCAGCAGCTCACCTGGTACAGTTCGCCGGAGCAATCCGGGCTAGTGACCATCGATACGCCGCGAACCCAGGCGTTGATCGGCTTTGTCCAGGCGAATGGGAAGGCTGTCAGCAATCTGTCAGCATCCGTCAATAACATTTTTTGTACAATTTTGCTCAGCTCTATGGATGAAAAACCCATCGCCGAGGCTTCTAAATTACTCCTGGTCGCAGGTGGGCGTGTCGAAAATACAGGGCAGCAGTGGAATACCGCAGGAACAAATGTGACGAATTGGGGAGTTTCACCGACGCTCATCGAGCAGGTGAAGGGAACACTCACACTTCATCATCTTCAGGGTGCTCGCATGGTTCATCTTCAGACTATCGATGGTGCGGGACAGCCATTAGGTATCTCCATCGAGGCGATAAAGATGCCCGGCAATAAATGGAAAGTTGTGTTGGGAAAGTCTGCCACCACTTGGTATCAGATCAGTGTGGAAAGGTGACGAGCATAAGCATCTCTGGTTTACGTAGCACGGGGAACCGGTGCTGCCGATTGACCGGAAAGATGCGCATAGCAATTGGCCGACAATGCTATTGATTCACGTTGGATTGAGTGTCATCGATCGAGTTTGACTGCTTATTCATTTCTCGATATAAACTTTTCACTTGATCTTGAGTTTTTTTGATTTCCTGAAAGTAGCGAAGCTGTTGCTGTTCTTCATCCTTCAAATTCAGTGCCTTGCAGACCATGGCCAGCCGGTAGTGGGCCTCTGCGTTCAATGGTTCGGAATCGACAATCTTGTGCAGATATTTCATGGCCTCCTGCGGCTTGTTCTCTTGCATCAGCAACTTGGCAATGCCCATCTGCGCCTCTTCATCTCCCGGGTTCAGTGCCAAAGCATGCTTATAGTATTTGAGTGCGCTTTCCTGGTCGCCTTGTAAATAGGCGATCCTACCCAGCATGGATTCCGTCTTCGCACTCTCACCATCGACTTTGAGGGAAAGCTGCAACTGTTGGAGAGCATCCGACTGTGCTTGTGCATCATTCGGAGATAACTCAAGAATAGCTTCAGCTAGTTCATAGTGCGTCCCAGGAAGATAGGGATCGAGGGCCAGCGCCTTGTGATAGTGATCGATCGCCCCCTTCAGATTGCCCGCATTCACCAACTTCTCCGCGACCACTTCCTGCATGCGTGCGGAGTTGGGCGCCAGTAAAGCTAGTTTGTTCAGGGTGTCATCGGCCATCTCGGAGTAAACAAGTTGCGCAAAATATAAAATATCTATATTGTCTGGGTCGAGTTTTGTCAGCGTCTGCATGACGGAAGCTGTGCGATCGAGATGTCCCCGCTGATAATACAATGAAGCCAGCTCAACCCCGACCATTGTCTGTAGTTTCGAGTCTTTTAACTCTGCAAAAGACCTTTCTAGATCAGCCTGGGCTGTTCTCTGTCCCATTCTTTTTTCACAAATAGCGAGAAATGCCCGCGCTTTCATCTGGGCAGTACCTCCAGCCAAGGCAAACTTTAGCCTTGGCTCCGCGTCTTCACAGTCACCATTTAAGAAGGCAATGACGCCAAGGTTCATATTGGCTTCAACATCTTTAGGATCCAAGGAAAGCGCTTGTTGAAAATCCTGGATAGCTGCTTCCGTTCGATTGGCCTGCAATGCCGCTTGACCTTGCTCCAGATAGTTGTTTACTTTATTGGATTCCTGCGCCGAGCCTTGCGCATATAGGCCACAGGCATGCAGGAGCATGCATAAAACCGGAATAAGCATGGCTTGCCGAACATGAACACAAACCGGAAATACTAAGTGGAATTTATATTTTTGTTTCACAAAAAAGCCCTGAATGAGCTTCTAAATTGTACAGCGAAATCGGGCTAGCTTATGCAAGTTTCGGGGCTGAAACAGTTAAACTGTTTCAGCCCCGAATAGTTCTACTTGTCATCCCTGGCCGACTTCTTTCCCGAAGCCAAGTGGCAGCGCTGCGTGGTGCATTTCTATCGCAACGTGTGGACGGCGGTGCCTACCGGCAAGGTGAAGGAGGTGGCTGCGATGCTGAAGGCGATCCACACGCAAGAAGACGCGAAGGCGGCTCAAGAAAAGGCTCTCCAGCTAGTCGAGAAGCTGCGCGCCATGCGGCTGACCAAGGCTGCGGAGATCGTCGAGAACGGGATCGGCGAAACGCTCAGCTACTACGCCATGCCGCCGGAACACTGGCGCTGCCTGCGGACCAACAACCCGCTGGAGCGGCTGATGCGGGAGATTCGGCGACGAACGCGAGTGGTGGGCGCATTTCCCGACGGCCAATCGGCGCTGATGCTGGTGGCCGCGCGGCTACGCCATGTGGCCGCGACCAAGTGGGGAACCAAACGCTATCTGCAGATGGACCGGCTGGCTGAAATCGTGGCCATCGCCTAACCGCTTTGCTCCTGGCCCCCATGGGGGCCAGGAGCAAAACAACCCAAACCCAACAACCTTCCTGAGTAAGACGGAAGATCGAAAGTGCGAAAAACTCTGGACACTACCTTTAGATGGAAGACAAGCTCAGAACGTAAACCTGCCCCCTATCTGTAATTGACGATAAGTGTTCGCTCCCGTAATCACCCCGGAGCCGGCTACACCCGGACCAACTCCAGCATATGGCTGCGAGAAATTCGGATGATTGAGGGCGTCGAATGTGTCGAGACGCAGTTCAAAGTTCGACGCTTTCGGCAACGCGAATACCTTGGCCACGCTTAGGTCTACATCCTCCCATCCTGGCCCGCGCAACAAATTCCTTTTCTCATTCCCAAATGTATTCGGAGCGGGTTGAGCGAATGCGGCGGGATTAAACCAGCCACTAATGGATTGGTTGGAAACAGATGGACTGCCTACTACATTTGGATACCATTGATATCCACAGAAGCACTGGTTCGCCTGCGAATTGCTTAAGTCGGCAGATGCGATATATGGCGTAAAGGGAATTCCCGTATGGACCTGGAAAATACTAGAGAGACGCCAGCCGCCAACCGCCTCATCCAGCACTCCGTGAAGAGAAAATGTACGTCCATGCCCGAAGGGAAGCTCATAAGTTGCCGACCCGGTGAAAGTATTGGTCGCGTCCAATTGCGACAACCCATAATTGGCATCTACATTATATGCGTTCTGCCATATGTCCACTCCCTGCGCATGTCCGGAACTGGTGCCAGTATCCATTGTCTTCGACCAAGCATAATTCAGCAAAAATGTTAAACCATACGACATACGCTTTTCCAAACGCAGCTGCAACGCGTTGTAGTTGGAGTACCCATCGAATAGGGCCCCTTGAATCGACTTGAACTGCGGGTAAGGCTCTGCGGATGCGCCTTGGCTTAAGAGCGCTTGCGGGACCTGGTCGATGTCTCTTCCAAAGTTTAAGTGTGTCCCCTTGGTAAAGACATAGCTCGCATCCAACAGTATTTGTCCCGGCAATTGGTTTTGTACAGAGAGCAAAGCTTCCTGATAGTACTGGATTGGTATATTCTCCGGATAGTAATTCACCGCCTGGTAATTGAACTGGGAATTGGAAAGATTGGACAGCTGCGGATAAACTACGGACCCAGCCGGAGGCCCATTTTTTAACAGGAACGCGGGGAACGCTCCGTAGCCATAAGAGCCTTGCGGATTCAGCCCCAGCCCAAGAGCACCATCCGTGTAAGTCTCGGCAGAGCGCGGGGCATCGAATATCCCATAACTGCCCCGGACGACCGTCCGGTCCGTCGGCGACCATGAAAATCCAACTCTTGGCGCAAACTCGTTGACACCGTTTTCGATTGTGTTCCTTCCCAACTGCCCACCATACGTAATGGCCCCCAAAGTATTCGGCTTTACGTACTGCCCGGTATTAACAAGAGTCGGATCAAAAGTACCCCACCTATTTTTTACTTCGCTCCAGCCCGACTGTCTCTGATATCTCAAACCTACATTCAGAACTAGTCTCGGAGTAATCTGATAATCGTCCTGAGCAAAGGCACCGAGGTTCCACATCCTTGCACCGGTTTCTTTATATTCATAGATGTACCATCCGTAAACTTCCCCTAATAGGAAATCGGCGTAAGGAATGCCAGTGCTGGCCTGACCGGACAGTGGGTCCGTCGCGCCAAAATTATAAGTCCCAATTCCGTCGAACTGAAAGTTTCCAGACTGCACATCTCCCCAGTTGGTATAGTTCTGGTAGTTCTTGTCGAATTCACCGCCCAGCTTGATCGTGTGTCTGCCATGGATCAGAGTGAAGACATCCGATTCAGTGTAAGCGCCCTCCGCCAGAACAGCATGGACCCCGCTGCCGATCCCGATCTGCCCGATACCTCCGCCGCTGTTCACCGTAACGTTCGGAAAAATATTGCCGGGTGCGTTGGTCCCGTAGGCCGGCTCAAGCCCTATCTTGGTGGGAAAATTCTTTCCAAACGATGGAGGAATATAGGCGTCTAGTTCTCGCAGGGCCCCGATGTGTGCCTCATTCACCATCTTCGAGTTGAAGGTCCAGGTGTCCGTAATCTGCCCGGCGATATTATGGTTTCCGTTTGATTTGGTGCAGTCGAAACCCAGCGAACAAAGTGCATCGGCGTTGTATGTAAGAGAAATTGGATAATAGAACACCGAACCGGAAAGACGATTGCCATTGGAGATGTTGTAGTCGACTTTTCCAACATACCATTGCGAAAGGCTGGGCTCGGTAACGACCGCGCTATAGTTGTTGACAGTGCCCGGTAAATTTGGCAGCGGCAAGTAACCCTGTATAGCGGAGGCAACGGGATCCACCAAGTTGGTTGGCACTGCATTTCCGTTAAATGCCGTTCGGCTGCAATTGCTGCTTCCCGAGGTGCAAATCGTGGTGTTCGGATTGTAGATGGTAGTTTGAAATGCTGAGAAATCTCCGTTCTTCATGGCTTGTGTCGGGACCGTGAGGATAGACACAGTCGAAGAATTGACCGGGTTCCGCTGGTAGGTGAAATAGAAGAACAGTTTGTTTTTTATGATGGGACCGCCAACACTCCCTCCAAACTCATTCCACCGCAGCGGCGCCGGACGTCCCTGCTGAAAGTAATTTTCCGCATCGTAATAATCATTTTGGTTGAATTCAAAAGCCGAACCGTGCCATCTGTTCGTACCGCTCTTCAATATCACATTCAGCGCCGCCACTCCATTTCCGTACTGTGCGCCGTAGTTTGCGCTTTCAACCGAAACCTCTCCAATCGAATCGATCGGCGGATAGTTGTCGCTGGCATTGTTGTCTCTTGGGTCGGTTGCGACTGCACCTTCCAGTAACCAGTTCCCCATGTATCCCTGGGTCCCGTTAATCCCTATTCCCTGTCCCGACGCATCCTGGCCGCCGCCGCCGTTGACGCCGGGAATGATGTTGGTCAACTCATTAAACCAGACCCCTCCCACAATCGGGGCATTCTGCACCGCTTTGGTGTCCAGGGTCATCTCCTGGTCCGACTGCTCCGTTTGCAGTAAGGGAACGTTGGAAGTCACCTCCACCCTTTGCGAAGAAGCTCCAACCTTTAAGACAGCGTCGACGCCGATCGTCGTGAGCTGTAAGACGATCCCGTTGCGCACATATTCCTCAAATCCCGGCTTTGAAAAGCTTATGGAGTAGTCTCCAAGAGGGACAGCAGGAACATCGTACAATCCAGCCCCGTTTGTCGTTGTCGTCGTCGAAACACCTGTCTGGACATTTCTGATTTGTACGGTTGCTCCAGGAATGACGGCTCCAGAGGAATCCGTAACATTGCCTTTGATTTCTCCAGTGTTGGAATTCTGGCCGAACATCACAGCCCCCAAAACAAACACCATGACCACAGAAAACAGAGTAATTTTCTTCAAGAATTGATTTGCTTTCACCTAGTCGCCCCCTAGAAGTTCAATGATATAAAACTTTTATAATCAATATGATACAAAATAATCGCACACATACATTTCTTCAAAACCTAAACCTTATCAGGTCCCTTCTGGGCCAGACTGTCTCGCGGCCTGCACCAGGTAAATCCTTGAAGGGCTGAACCCTTCATACAAATGGCAGCCGAAGCCAAACTTGAATCCCGAACCGAATACTATGCGCGTTTCTATACAGTGCGAATCAGACGGAAGTTGGATTCACAAAAAAGATTTTTTCCATCTCCCTTAAAAGAGCCTGGCAGCCAGTTTCCTCTGGCTCTTCATCTAGCTTCACATCGCCAGAATTCTGTGAGTGGAAACTTCTATACGCATGAAAGGAAGCCGAATCCTACGTTCGTCGGATTCGACATATCGCTTTCCAGGTATACGGTGAGATCGGCTGCAAATCCAGTTATACGGAAATAGGCACTTGCAGAAAGCTTTCAGGAGATTCATTGTGAGCTTATCGACCAAAGCCTGCTGCATTGCTATAAATATTTGTCTGCTATGTTGTACCGCGTGCAGCCCATCCAATAGTAGTACGACTAGTAGTACGACCGGCCCCGTCACACCAGCGCCGCCCTCTACACCGCCAGCCACACCGAGATCGCAACAACCAGCACAGCCAACAGATATCACGCCAATCGATGGAGAGGCCTACTATGTCCTGAACCAGTCGAACGGCTTGCAGATGGATATTGCCAACAGTTCAACAGGTGCAGGTGGACAAGTCATTCAGCAATCGCGAAGTTTCAGCAGCTTGAGCCAGAGATGGGCCTTTACAAGTCTAGCCGGGAATCTGTGGAAAATTAGTGACATTGCGGATGGTTCATGTCTCGATGAGGCAAATAATACGGCGGTGGAAAACTCGTGTACCGGCAGTACGACGCAACAATGGCTTCTGACTTCCGCCGGTGACGGTCACTACACGATCTCCAATGAAGGAGGCGGTCTACTGACGAGTGGCTCGTCGTCCGCAGGCACATCTCTTGCATTGAGCGTCTCTTCCGGCAGTCCCTCGCAAAGCCAGCAATGGCTTTTACGTCCGGTGTTCTTTCGCGGTATCGACAATGCATTATTGGAGAAACAGGAAGCGGCGCGTATATCCGCCGGATTGCCGTGGTGGAAAGACGGAGGCCAGGAGCAGGACCTGCTCGCGATGCTGAAGAACCATGGGGTGAATATGATTCGTCTGCGGCCAACCTCCATGCCTCCATACGCAATGCAATCCACGCAGGCAGCTTGCGTGCAGAATCTTTGCTATGCGGAATCGGACGCCCAGGATCTGGATCTGGCGAAGCGGGCCAAAAACCTGGGAATGAGCATCGAACTGACTTTACTCTTCGATGGTGGAAACTCATCGAGTGTTCCTGCCGCATGGGTGAACGACCCGCTTGCACAGCTCCAGACCGATGTTTATAACTACGTAAAAAATGAGGTTTTGCAATATCGTCAGGCAGGAACCATGCCAGATTTAGTGTCGATCGGTAACGAAGTCGATACTGGATTTCTGGGTTCTATCGGCAGCCCGACAGGAACCAACTTCGGCAATTTCGCAGCAATACAAAAAATGGCGATGCAAGCAGTAAAAGATGCGGCAGCCGACACCTCGATTGGCCCTGCGCTCCCTCCGCCTCTCACCTGTATCCACATCACACCGGCTTGGGATTTAACCGCCTTTTTTACACTTGCGAATCAGAACAATGTCCCCTATGACGCAATTTGTCAGAGCTACTATCCCATCTTTCATGGCCCTTTGACAGATGCGCAGGGCACTGCATCGGATCCAGGCAATAAACCTGTGGAACAGGATGTGCTGACCGCAGCAGCCACAAATATCGGAAAACCGATTTTTATCATGGAGACAGCAGAACATTACGAAAACGGATTTGATGCGAACGATCCGTGGTACGCGCCTCCCAGCCAATCTCTCCAGCGCCAATTCCTGATCGACCTGCAAGATGTGCAGCAAGGCTTACCGGATAATCTTGGGATGGGCATCGAATACTGGGACCCGGAAGGTGTTGACATTCCAAATACTAGCGGCGGTTTTCTCAGTGGAGACAACCTTCCGAATGCAATTTACACCTGGAACGGGTTGACCCTATTTGACAACGCAGATAGCTCAGGGGCTACGGACACCACTTCTCCTAATTATTCGGCGGTGCTTCCTGGGGTGGACGGACTGGGCGGAAAGCTAGACCCAAGCACAAGCTATAAGTTCGTCAATAAGTCCAATGGTCAAATCTTAGGCGTATATCCAAACTCACCAAGCGGAAGTACATGGTTGAATACAGCGCCAGACAATGGAAATCCCATGGCCACGCAACAGTGGAGTATCGCCAGTAATAACGACGGCTATTTCCAAATCTCGAATATGAATCCTGGATCGGGCACACTGGATGATGCTGGGGGTGCCACCACAAGCGGAAGCATCATCTCACTCGTGGCGCCAGGCAACGCCCCCTATCAAGAATGGAATATCGTCTCAGCCGGTAGCGGCTACTTCAGCATCGTAAATCGTGCGAGTGGATTGGTTTTGGATATGAATGAAGGAGCTGGCAATCAAGCGGGATTTGCAGTCCAAGAGCCACAAAATAGCACCAGCTTGACGCAACAATGGCGGATCGTAGCCGTGCATTAGATTTCAACAACGTAACGAATATAGGAAGAATGTCGATGTTTGGAAAATGATGGGAAGCCAATAGGCTTGGTCAAAATGTGGAAGCCTGTGCTGGATATTTTGATACCTACTGATGTGCGGGCGGTGGGGTTGACCATTTGCGCCAGAGCACGGGGTCCGCAAGCATCTTGATATAGACGCCTCCGACAACAGAACGCGCCTGAAATGCGATCTGCTTCCCGGTGATCGTATCGTACCAGTCCGTCATGGGAACTCGGTTCGGCGTCTCATTCAGGAATTTATAAACTGGATGCACGAAGACCTGAAAATCGCCCGGGGTGTTGGCCAGTGTTGCCGTCCATATCTCCCAATCCAGTTTCGTGTAGGTAGCGCGGTTATCCAGCGGCAGCCCATACGTGTTCAGATGCTGTTTATAGAAAGCGATCTCATGTTTGCTGACCTTGGCCGGAAACAAATGCAGCCCTAGGATAGAGTCCCAGACCAGGTTGTACTTTTGGCTCCATGTACCCGGCTTATCGAAGGCAAGTCGATAGTGGTCGCCATCGGCATCCATTTTTACCCACTGCTTCGCCATATCTGTTGCTGCCGACCGATACCGCTTCGCCACTTCGGAATGTCCAAGTTGATCGGCGAGTTGCGCATAGGCCCCCAGCGCTTCGATGGCTTTGATGGATAGGTTGGCGTTGTGCGCAAGATGGCCGGCGAAGTCGTCCGTACTGAGCTGGTTTTCCGGGTCAAGACCTTTGACCATAAGATACTCTGCCCATTTTGTCAGCAAAGACCAGTAGCGCCGCGCGAAGTCCGGATTACCCTCTGCGCGCTCGGTTGCCGCCACCAGCAGGATGATATCGCCGGACTCTTCCACCGGCATCTGGTTTTCTTCTGTCTCTTCGCCACCGCCATAAAGCTGGCCATTCGCCAGCGGATACACCCCCAGATCATGGGGCGCAAAAGGAAACTTCCAGCGAGGCATCTCCGCATACCGTAGTACCGGCTCCAACTGCGCCTCGACCAGTCTTGGATTCAAAAATAGAAACATCGGCGCGGAAGGATAGATGACATCGACTGTGGAGATGGAGCCGTTGCTGAAGTTCTCCTTCGGCATAAAAAACGGCGTGCCATCCATGTCTTCAACCAGCTTGTGGGCCGCAATCGCCTGGCGAAAAGCCAGCGTCGCAATGGCCGCATACTCTGGGCCGCCAGCTCGGACAAGATCGGCTTCGAGCGCGGCATCATATTTTTCCGAGCGCGTTTCGAGCGCTGGATATTGCTGTTCCGCCGCTTGCAGCATGGCCGCGAAGGTCGGGAATTCCGTCCGCCAGTACGGCAGCAACTTTCGTTCCATGTACTCGACGGAAAACAAATCGTTGTAGGCGAGCAGTATATGACGTGTGACCGGGGCCGCGCCCACGCTGCCAAGCGGAAACACCACATTGAGCGCAGGCGCCGCGGGATACCGGCTTTGCGGAGTGCGCGGCCCATCGATATCGTCGGACTGCGGCAGGCTGCCTGTGGCCATAAATTTTTGCCGATAACTCTGGTTGCCCGCAGCTAATTGCGCCTTCTCGTTTTGGGGTACTCCGATGTAAAACCATCCCCAGTTGATGCGAACATTGTCTCCAAAACGCTGGAGAACCGGTTGGGCCTGCGTACCGACGCGCAACAAGTCGAGACTCTGGATTGCGCCTCTCGACCACAGGACTGGCTCACCGGGATCGTTTGTTGCCAGTGTTCCTGCCGCATCGAAGTAGAGCGCAACGTCATGATCGTGACCATCGCGAACCTTCACCTGCCAGGTCAGGTAGGTGACAGGGCGCGCCATTACTGGCAGGTCTTCTGGGAAGGCCGGTGTCATGAACTCGATGCGTAGCTCGATTTCCGAATTTCTCATCACGACGATAGTCCGCGTTGGCGTCACTTGCTGGTTGACTTCCTCCAGCGCTGGAACCGTCTGCCCTCGTCTACCGGAAGTACCGAGAAATCGATAGTTCTTCCCGTCGACACGAACAATTCCGTTCAACGCTTGCACGGCGCCGGTCCAGTGTTTGGTGGGAACATCGGTCAGCTTGTCGGCCATCGACCAAATACTGAAATAAGGGTCGTGCGTGACCAGCGGTGTTGCCGGAGGCCGCATTGGAGCGGGCATATTTTGTTGCGCTTGAGCGCTAAAAGCACCCCCCGCAAAAGAAGCGGTGGCAAGAATAAAAAAGAACGATCGGACGATGTTACGATTCCGCATATTGCTCCCTGCTCCTCAATGGGTCAAAACTGCTTCAATCCACCATAAACTTTTTCCCGGACATTCCTAAAGTATTCACTCAAGATGTAATTAGTTACATTATCGGCAATCATGTGAGGCTGTTTTTTAATTTCTGCCAAGATACACATTGCAGACGAGTTCGTCGAACTACGGTTGAGTGCCGGACGAAGGCGATGGAACCCCGCGCGAGATTTTCTTAATCAGAAACTCCTGCAGCAAGGCGCTGACTGCGCCGGAGGCAGTGCCGATCAGCGCATTGTCGAGGGTTATCTGGACTCCACGATCAACCGAGGGATAGTATAAATTCGAGATGCCTGCTGCTGCAAAAGTGCCCAGCACGTTGGAATAGTTCGGCTGCCAGCGCCCATTGTCGCCCTTGGTAATCACGACGGTTGCAATGGCATAAAGCGCCCTCGACCGGATGCTTCCTGTGCCTTTGTAGTAATAACGCGGATCCTGGTGAAGGAGCGATGGAAGAATTGCGCCGCCGATTATGGTGCCGATGAAACCGTCGGCATACGAAGCGCCAAAACGTTTCGCATAACCCGTGCTTCCCTGGCCATAGCCACTGAAATCGTTTTGCCACTGCTCAATCCCCGCGACAACGCCGGTGATTGCAAAGGTGACTGGATCGATCGATGTCCTCCATGCAAGTTGAAATTTCTGCTTGACGGTCAGCGGTTCCGCATTCCAAACATAGCTGGTGTAAAAGTTGGGGAACACGCCGAGCACGCGCTGTTTCTCTTCTATTTTCACTTGCTCTTCGGCCAAATCCTGCCGGGAGAAAACTACGCGGACGCTCGTATTTGCCGACGCTACATGCAGAGCAATCTCCGGTGCTTCGTAATACTCCCCAGTAGACAGAACAATTTTTGGACCGACCCAGGCGGTAAAACCCTGCGACGCAACTGTGATTTGGAACGTCCCGGAACCGAGGTCCGTGAAGTTAAAAGATCCCGCGCTGTCGGTGAGCTGCGTGCGTTGTGTTTTTTTTGCATCGCGCTCCAGCGTGACGAGCGCGCCGACAACAACATTTCCATTCGAGTCCATCACCGTTCCATGAATACTTCCGCCAGATTTCTGTTCCGCTGCCTGCTGGCCCGATATGTCCGGCAAGTTTCCATACGTGACAGTTTGCATGGAGTTCACCGCAAAAGCCTTCGCTTCAGAAGATGCGGGCGCGGGAGCCGTTTGGGCCGGAATCGACTGCGCATGTCCGCTGACAACAAACATTCCATCCAATGTGAAACTTAGTGCAAGTGCAGCGAGGATGACCATTCCATACTTACAATTCCTGCGCCATCTTTGCCTGTCCACCTAAATCAGCTCCATTCGCAATGTCCTTTATCGACCGCTGAAACTGGCCCGACAATCAGGTGATCGCGCCAGCATCTTGCAGCGCCTGTCTGGCCCCGGCGATATTGGTCAATCTCATTTCTGCGTACTTGCGGGAAAGGACTACGCCTGCGGCGCCAGCTTTCAATGCGGAGAGTGTAGCTGCGCGAACATCGGAGGGCTGGGTGCGTTTTTCATTGAGGCCTGTGGGTATGTCGATGTCGATGCCGGGGTAGATGGGAATTGCGCCCTGAACGTCGTCGATGGCGCGCCTAGTTTCAATGCCTACAGTCTCACTGGAAAGGCCGGAAGTCGGCAGTTTGTCCAGGCCAGGCTCGCCGGTATAGCCGAAGAAGGCATAGTGCATCTCGAGGACCTGCTCCGGGGACATGTCGCGAAAAACTGTGGACTGGACGTTGCGGACGTACTGGGCAAGACGCGGACCGGCGCAGTTGTTATAGGTGCATGGCTTGAGGTAGTCGGAGAATGGGACAAGACGGGCATAGCTGGTGTCGGCACTGTAAAAAGGACTCATGGTGACAACATGCATGATGTGCCACCCGACCTGGAGGCGAGGTTTGATGGCCTTGGCTGTGCCGTAGAGGGTACTGTACATTTCCTCCTGGCTGGTATACCAGAAGCGTTCCCAGGCAAATATCTCTGGATATTCGAGGAACAGCCGCCAGAGACCCACGAAACTTCCGTCAGGAGATTTTGGGCCAGCCTGGGTGCGGCTCACCCAGTGGTCCAGCGCGATGTAACCTTCGCGAGCACGGCTGCCGTCGATACCGACATACTTGCCCTTCTGGATGCAGTGATCGCAGAAACAATTGGCGGAGGAAAAGCGACGGGGAAATATCTTGTTGAAACTGGCGCCGATGGTGTTGTTGAGTGGACCCTGACGCTCCGACTCCCACATGATGCCGTCAATATCGTTATTGGTGGCCCAGTCGGCGACCATGGATGCGAGAAAAGCCCGCGCGTAGGGGTTATTGAAGCAGGTAGTCGAACCTACTTTGCCGTACAAGTCCACCTCAGCGACCTTTTCAAAGTTGGGGATGAGGCGCGGGTTATAGTTTTCCTCGAAGAGGGCGTAAGTCTGCATCCCTTTCGCCTTGGCTTTGGGAATGACATCCGCCAGGATGTCGAAGTCGCCAAGCTCAGGAGCGCGAATGTCCTTGATAGGGGAGTCGGCGTAAAACTCGGGATGGACGCGGGTGAAGCTGCCGCCATGAACACGGTCATACTCCTGGACTCCGTGGTCTGGGAGGGGCTCGCCATGGACTTGACGACCGGCCAAACCTGAGCCGTACGTAAAAACGGTAGCCATAAGAACGTTGACGCCGCCGGTCTCCTGCAGAGTGTCGAGGCACGGATCGACTCCTTCGTCGACGAAGGAACGCGCGCCGATCTGGATGGCGACGAACGTGTTGGATTTTGCAGGAGTCTTCCTTGTGGGCCCGCTTGCAGATTCATGCGGAATCTGGGACAGGAGATTGCCTCCAGAAGCGAGTGCGAGAGCTGGGCCAGCCGCCATACCCTTGAGAAAGCGGCGGCGGGATGTCCCTCCAGAGGATTGATCCAAATGATTCATAATTCTCCTTTGGCATGGGTCAGTACGGTGCTGAGATACTCGATGATCGTCATAATGTCGTGGACGAGCAGCATATTACTTGACGATCTTCTTTGCATTTGGTATCCATTGCAGAGTACATGACTTCCAGCTCCGCAATGCGCGCCTTCACTCTAAACAAGCCACAGGTGAGCCGTATTGTGTGCCCGACCCTTGTAAGCATTATTGTCGTAATTCAGATTAGCGGCTTTATGGATGGTGCGGGGATGTAGGCTTTCAGAACAAAGCAAGTTCCGAGAAAAGCCACCGACCCGCACCAAGGGTTGGTGGCTTTTCTCATTTGCGGTGAAACAAGCAGCAAAGGAGAAAAGATTCGCAATGGAATGGACATTCCTGTTAACGACGGACAATCAACCGAGGGTGCAGTCCCGGATTTTGCGTATTCTCGATCATCATCAGGTCACAATCCAATCCATCGCCTCCTTCCAGGTGGGTGATGGATTGCGGGTCAGTTTTGCCGTTCATGCCGAGCCGGAGAAAGCAAGACGGATTGAGATGCTTGTGCGCAAGTTACAGGACATTCGCACAGTAGAGGCCTTCCCAGCAGACACCGGGTTGACGCGAACCATCGCGCTCTTCAAGATCATGTGCGATCAACTGACTCGGTTGACAGTTTTACAAGTGGTCGCTGCCCTCGAAGTGCGAGTTCTAACGGTCCAGTCGATGTGGATTGTTGTAGAAGCGATCGGCACCGGAAATGAAATTGAAACGCTGGAACGAATTCTTTGCCCCTACGGTCTGGTGCAGTCGATATCTGCCGCTTCGGTGGGAGTGCATGGGTTTGAAAGCCATCCACGCGAGGATTTATCGTCCCGCGAAGCGCAAGAACCGAAGAACGTAACAGAATTTTCCGCTGTTCTTTCCGGAAGCAAGAAATGGGGCACGTCGGTTGCTCCAGCCAAGGTATTGTGCACAGGACAGGTCTCATAATGGAACCGACAAGCGTTTCTCTCAACGAAATCAAGCGAGCGGAACAGCGCATCCGCAACTATATCTATCTCTCACCCTGCCGTTATTCCGAGGACCTCTCCACGAAGACCGGGCAACAGGTCTACCTGAAACTTGATAATTTGCAGCGGACCGGTGCCTTCAAGGAGCGGGGTGCGCTGAATAAGATTTTTACGCTTACGGAAAAAGAAAAGCGGCGAGGAGTGATTGCCGCAAGCGCGGGAAATCACGCCCAGGCGGTCGCCTACCATGCCACGCAACAGGGGATTCGCACGCAGATCGTGATGCCGCTGATGACGCCGCTGGTGAAAATCACGGCAACGCAAGAGTTTGGGGCGGAAATTATTCTGCATGGCGCCAACTACGACGAAGCCTGCGCGGAAGCGTGGCGCCGCTGCAATGAAGAGGACCTTACATTCCTCCATCCTTTCGATGATCCAGAAGTCATCAACGGTCAGGGAACGATTGGCCTTGAATTGCTGGAACAAGTGCCGGGCCTGGAAGCTGTCGTTGTGCCGATCGGCGGCGGTGGATTGATCAGCGGCGTGGCCTGCGCCATTAAAGAAACCAACCCGGCGATTCGCGTCATTGGTGTACAGACAGAACGTCTTCCCTCCATGCTGCGCGCCATGGAACAAGGAGGGCCGGTGACGCTTCCGGCGGAGGCGACCATCGCAGACGGAATCGCGGTGCGGCGTGCGGGAGATTACACTTTCCCTCTTGTCCAGCGCTTCGTCGACGAAATTGTTACGGTCGACGAAGAGGAGATCGCGAATGCAATTTTGGTCTTACTCGAAAAAGAGAAGACGCTGGCCGAAGGGGCCGGCGCAATCGCGCTTGCTGCTCTGCTCCAGAAAAAGACTCGGCTCGACCATGAGAAAACGGCGGTTCTCGTCTGCGGAGGAAACATCGACGTCAGCCTTCTGGCAAAGATCATCGAACGCGGATTGGTCAAGGATGGCAGGCGCATCCGAATCCGGGTGCACCTTACAGACCGGCCCGGAGCTCTTCACCAGTTGACGAAGGTGCTTCGAGACCAGCAGGCCAATATCGTGGAGACCTTGCATAATCGGGCGTATTACGGCGTTAATCTTGGAGACACAGTCATCGACATCACGCTCGAAACTCGTGGCGCTTCCCATATCGCGTCGATCTCGAATGCTCTGGAAGAAGCAAAATACCGATTCGAGCGCATCCAGTAGGCTTTGCGCTCGGTACTCTTCATCCGCCCGTTCCGCGCGAAAAACTTGACTCGGCACGGACTCGCGGATAAGATTGGATTCACGATGCAAGTGTCGGCCCTTCAGACCCGCTGTATGTGCATGTGTCCCATGTGTTCCATGCGGGCACAATCGCACATCTTCTGGACGGGCGGGCACACTCTAAGAAGCTGAAACCCAGCTTCAAAGTAAGACCCTAAAATCTTTCGCCCACCGACAGAAGAATCGTCCTGGTGGGCTTTTCATTTCAGCAGAAAAGTTCACCCGACCGCCCCCCACCAAAGTGAACAGGACTGCCGATGACCCAATTACTTGAAGTAGCTCCAGAGATCCCAATCCCCGTCCTTACAGCAGGCATTGGCGCGCCTGCCGATTCCAGCCATCTAGCATCGCTTGAAGCGGAGAGCATTCACATTCTGCGCGAGGCAGTTGCGGACTTTGCCCGGCCCGTGATGCTCTATTCGATCGGCAAGGACTCCTCCGTCCTGTTGCGGCTGGCGCAAAAGGCGTTTCATCCGGGCAAAATTCCGTTCCCGCTCCTGCATGTCGATACTAGTTACAAATTTCCGGAGATGGTTGCGTTCCGCGACAACTACACGCGAGAAATTGGCGCGGAGTTGATCGTCCACGGCAACCGGCAGGCGCTCCAGGATGGCGCCAGTCCGTTCAAGCTGGGAACACAAAAATGCTGTGGGCTGCTGAAGACGCGCGCCTTGCTGGATGCGCTCGAATCGGGTGGTTTCGACGCGGCTTTCGGGGGCGCGCGGCGCGACGAGGAAAAATCTCGCGCCAAGGAGCGCATCTATTCGTTTCGCGATTCCGCCGGGCAGTGGGACCCGCGCAACCAGCGACCTGAACTCTGGAACCACTACAACGGGCGGCTCGCAAAGGGCGAACACATCCGTATCTTTCCGCTTTCCAACTGGACCGAGCTCGACATCTGGCTCTATATCTACAAGGAAAACATTCCCATCGTCCCCTTATATTTCGCCAAAGAGCGCGAGGTAGTGGTGCGCGGCGGCTCCATGCTGCTGACGCAGGGCCCAATCCCATTGCTTCCGAAGGAAGTTCCGCAGCGCAGGGTCGTGCGCATGCGCTCGCTCGGTTGCGTGCCCTGCACCGGGGCCATCGAGTCCACCGCCGATACCCTGCCGAAAATCATTCAGGAAATGTTCACCTTCCAGCGGTCCGAACGGGAAAATCGCGCCATCGACCACGATGAAGAAGGCTCCATGGAACTGAAGAAACGCGAGGGCTATTTTTGATGGCGGTTTCGCAACAAAATGTGGAAGCGGCCCCGTTCGAGCATCTGCTGCGGCAGCATCTCGGACACGATCTGCTGCGCTTCACCACTGCGGGCAGCGTGGACGATGGCAAGTCGACGCTGATCGGGCGGCTTCTTTACGACTCGAAGGCGGTCTATGAAGACCAGATGCAGGCAGTGCGGAGTGGCCGCCTGAACCGCTCGACAGGCCCGCTCGACTTCTCTCTGTTGACCGATGGGCTGCGCGCCGAACGAGAGCAGGGCATCACCATCGATGTAGCGTACCGCTATTTCTCAACCGCGCGCCGAAAGTTCATCATTGCCGACACGCCGGGCCACGAACAATACACACGCAACATGGCGACCGGCGCCTCTACCGCCGATGCCGCCGTCGTGCTGGTCGATGCGCGCAAGGGACTGTTGCCGCAATCGCGCCGCCATGCCTACATCGCGTCCCTGCTGGGAATTCCGCACATCGTTGCGGCCATCAACAAGATGGACCTGGTGGATTATTCCGAGCAGATTTTCCATGGACTGCAAAACGACCTGCAAACGCTGGCGAAGCAGATCCGTCCCGAAGCCGCGCTTTCCATCCAATGCATTCCCATCAGCGCGCTCGAGGGAGATAACGTCGTCACGCACAGTCAGCGGATGCCGTGGTACTCCGGCCCGACCCTGGTCGAATATCTGGAGCAGGTCCCGGTAACGCGCTTGAAGGACAGCGCCGCCTTTCGCTTCCCTGTCCAATACGTCATTCGACCGGGAGACGAATTCCGCGGCTTCGCCGGACAGATCGCTTCCGGTTCGGTCCGCCCTGGCGACGCGGTCATGGTGTTGCCGTCGCGGCAAACTACGCGCGTGCAATCCATCGTCACCTTCGATGGAGAACTGCCGGTGGCGGCCGAAGGCGCTTCCATCACGCTCACGCTGGAAGATGAAATCGACCTCAGTAGAGGCGATGTTCTCGTGGATCCGGAACGTCCGCCGCAAGTCAGTCGCCGTTTTGCGGCCAATGTGGTCTGGATGCACGAGGTCCCCCTGGAGCTACACAAACAATGGCTTTTGAAACACACTACGCGGCAGGTCCGGGCGGAGGCGCATAGGATTCGCAGCCGCGTGGATGTCATCACCATGCAGCATTCCTCCGCGACCGCGCTTGGATTGAACGACATCGGCGTGGTGGAATTTGAAAGTACCAGCCCGCTGTTTTTCGATCTGTACGCAGAAAACCGCATCGCTGGAAGCTTCATCCTGATCGATCCCCTGACCAACGCCACCGTCGGCGCGGGAATGATTACCCGCAACCTTGCACAGAAGAAAGCAGTCGCTACTTCGCAATTGCCGTCCGCGCTGACCGCCGAAGAAATGACTTCGCTGCCGCGTCTGGTCACGGCCGCGGAGCGCTTCCAGAAACAGGGCCACGCCCCCGCCGCAATATGGCTGGGAACGCAGGCTTCGCTCGCGCAGCGGCTGGAGCGCATTCTTTTCGACTCCGGACACAACGCGCTTTGGGTGGAGGACAAAGACCGCGACTTGCTTTCCACTCGCGATTGCGTGCGCACGCTGTATGTCGCCGGAATTGTTGCGCTGTACACGGCCGCGCACCATGCGGAACACGAACCATCTCATCTGCCCGCGATCATCCACGCAACCCTTCAGTCCGCGCATGTACTGGACGCAAGACATGTCCTCGATGCAGCGCCTTCTCAGCCAGACGCTTCCGACGACGATGCGTGGCTCCAGTCGCCCGCCGTGCGGTCCATTTTGAACTGGATCGAAGGTCTGCGAATTTCATCTCCGGAAAGGTATTCCTAGCATGAGCGGACCCGAAATCCATCCCGATTGGCAAGTGCTCCCACCCGAGTTGTTGATCGGCGAAATCCTGCGCCAGCCAGGCCATCCATGCATCACGAACAGCTTTCAGGCCGAAGACATGATCGTGCTGCATCTGCTTCGTCAACTCAATCCCGAGATCCCTGTGCTGTTTCTCGATACCGGCTATCACTTTGCCGAGACCTACTCCTATCGGGACACCATGGTGCGGAAATGGTCCCTCAATCTGACGAACCTCCAGGCGGAGCAGACCGTCGAAGAGCAGGAAGCGGCCTTCGGCATCCTGAACCAGAGCGACCCGACGCGCTGCTGCGGCCTGCGCAAGGTTGGGCCGTTGATGCGCGGGCTGGAACAGTATGACATTTGGTTCACCGGTCTGCGGAGAGAACAATCACCCACGCGAAAGAATTTGCGCCAGGTGGAACAGCATGTGCTTCCCAGCGACAAGACGTTGTTGAAGGTGAGCCCACTCGCCGAGTGGAACTGGAAGCAGGTGTGGGAATATCTCACGCGCAATGAGATCGACTATTTACCGCTTTACGACCAGGGATACGCCAGCATCGGTTGCGAGCCCTGCACGTCCATTCCAGAAGACCCGAACAATCCACGTTCGGGCCGCTGGTCTGGAAAAAAACTGGAGTGCGGCATTCACACATTCAGCGAAAAGACTTCTTAGATTTTGCTGTTGATCGAATATTTTTCAGGACAGGATAAACATGACCACGACGATCACCGCCCCCGTAAAAGAAACCAAAGCGCAAAAAATGGAGCGCCTGAAGCTTGAAAAAAATCCATGGGAAGTCTTCGATGAGGTGCGCCAGTTTGCCCGCGAGGGACGCAGCAGCGTGTTACCGGAATGGGCGTCTGCCTATTTCAAATGGTGGGGCATCTACACGCAGGGAGACGGCGTGGGCGCGGTGGGAGGCACAGGCGGCGAAGGCAAAGCGACGGAGTATTTCATGATGCGCATTGGCGTGCCCAACGGTATTCTGCACGCCAACCAGGTGCGAGTCATCGCAAATATTACCAAGCGCCATGCGCGCAACCTCGCCGACATTACTGTGCGGCAGAACATCCAGTTGCACTGGCTCACGATCGAATCTCTGCCGGAGATTGTCGACACGTTTAGTCAAGTCGGACTGTCTCCCAAGGGTGCTTGCGGCGACGTGGTGCGCAACGTTACAGGTTGCCCGCTGGCAGGCATCGCAGCGGATGAGATTGCCGACGCTTCTACGCTTGCGCTGGAAGTTGCGCGCGATCTCACGGCAAATCCAGATTTCTACAACCTGCCGCGTAAATTCAAAATCTCCCTGACAGGATGCCCTTCGTGGTGCACATATCCTGAAATTAACGACATCGGGCTGACGGCCGTGCAGAGAGAAACATCCCACGGGGTAGATGCGGGCTATTCTTTGCGCGTGGGCGGTGGCCTGTCTTCCGAGCCTCACCTGGCCGTCAAGCTGGATGCATTTATCCGTCCCCATCAGGTACTGAGCACTGTTCGCGCCATCACGGAAATTTTTCGCGATCAACAAGAGCTGCGGGAAAGCCGCGACCGGGCACGCTTGAAATATCTTTTCCTGAAGCAAGGCTGGACCGCGCAGACCTTTCTCTCTGAGCTTGAATCAAGGCTTGGATACCGCCTGGATCCAGCAGTCGAAGAGTCTGTTCCCTCCGATGTATTCCGCGATCACGTCGGCGTGCACCGGCAGAAACAAAGTGGATTGAGTTTCGTAGGTGCGTCCGTGCTGCGAGGAAGACTCTCCGGCGACCAACTGCTCGCAGTAGCAGAACTGGCGGAAAAATTCGGAACTGGCGATCTACGTGCCACGGTGATGCAGAACCTGCTCATCATCAATGTTCCAAACGCGCGCACGCCCGAACTGGGGAAAGAGTTGGAGGCCATCGGGCTGCGCGTCGAAGGCTCTCCCTTCTGGCGAGGCGCTATTGCCTGCACCGGAACGGAGTTCTGCAAGCTCGCCATTACCGAGACCAAAGCGTTTACTCGGTGGCTGGTGGAAGAGATGGAGCAGCGGCTGCCCGGCTTTGACCAGCAGTTGAAGCTGCACGTAACCGGCTGCCCCAACGGTTGCGGACAACACTGGATTGCCGACATTGGGATCGAAGGAAAAAAGGTAAAACAGGAAGGCAAGCTGGTCGACGCTTATTACTTTTGTGTGGGCGGGGCGGTCGGGCTGCACCAGAAAACTGCGCGCACGGTCGGCTATCGTTGCGCGGCCACGGAAGTTCCAAATGCGATGGAGCGTCTGCTGCGCGGATATCTTTCCAACCGCGAAGCAGAGGAAAACTTGCGCGCTTATTTTTCGCGCCAGAGTGATGCCGACCTGCGCGCCCAGCTCGCTGGAATTCCGGCTGCCGCGGTAGAGCGCGATCCTTCTCCCGGGCGCGTTCCGCACGCAGCCGAGTAATGCGAAAAGCAATGTTAGGAGCGGTATGAGTTTGTTCCCTATTTTTTTGAAGTTGCAAGGCCGACCTTGTCTGGTGGTTGGAGCAGGAGAAGTCGCTGCGGAAAAAATCTCGAGCCTGCTTCAAGCTGGAGCAAGCCTTACCGTTATTGCCCCCGAGATACAGGCCGGGATACAGGTGCTGGCAGACGCAGGCAAACTCACACTGCGGCGCGAGATATTGCAGGACGCGGATTTAGAGGATGTATTCATGGTCGTGGCCGCTACAAATTCGTCAGAGGTCAACCACGCGGTCTATCTGGCTGCACGCAGGCGTGGCATCCTGTGCAATTCCGTGGATGACCCTCCGAACTGCGATTTTTACTTTTCCTCCGTCGTGCAGCGCGGAGATTTACAGATCGCAATTTCCACCGCAGGGAAAAGCCCGGCGCTGGCCCAGCGTTTGCGCCGCGAGATCGACGAACAACTTCCTGCGGACACCGGCGCATGGCTTGCGGAAGTCGGCAAATTGCGTCGAGAAGTACTGGCCGCCTATCCGCCGAGCAGCGAGAGAAAGGCCTGGCTGCATCAATTGGCACAGCGTTCTCTCTGCGAATCCTCGGAATGTCCATCGCGGAAATTCTTTCATCCATCCAACATCGAACGAGGTGTGCAATGACAGTAGCAGTGAAGGGTACGGTATATCTGGTCGGCGCAGGTCCAGGCGATCCAGAATTGCTGACGTTGAAGGCGGCTGATTTGCTGGCGACCGCCGATGTGGTGCTGCATGACGACCTTGTGCCTGCCCCGGTGCTGGAGCGAGTGAACCCGCGAGCGCTCCTGCTGAACGTGGGCAAACGCTGCGGCAAAAAACGAATCACGCAGGCCGCCATTCACTCCCTGATGATCGATGCCGCTCTGCGCGATCAGAGCGTCGTACGTCTTAAAAGCGGCGACCCGCTTGTGTTTGGCCGTGCGGGAGAAGAGATGGAGGCGCTCGAACAAGCGGGCATTCCCTACCAAGTGGTTCCGGGCATCACCGCCATGTTTGCCGCAGCAGCCGCGCTGCGAACTCCACTGACAGATCGGCGCGCATCCTCAAAAATAATTTTGACGACCGCGCATCACGCGGAGAACCAAAGCTGCCCTTCGATATGGAATGAAAAATTGCCTGAAGATGCAACCCTCGGCATCTACATGCCAGGCCGCGATCTCAGTCAGTTAGCGCGGGAGTTGCTGGCGAGTGGGTTGCCTTCCACACTGCCATGCACCATTGTGAGCCGGGCCGCGCAGCCCGACCAGTCCGTCCAGCACGCCACACTCGGACGCCTGTCTGATTTTGAACCGGGCCCAGCACCCGTTCTCGTGTTGGCTGGGGCGCTATTGGGTACGCGGGAACTTCAGCCGTCTTTAACAACAAGCTTTCTGTCCGCAGAACTTGTTCGTGAGCAACCGGAGAGTGCCCTGCACACTTAACCGCTGGACATTTATTGTTTGCAGCGCGGTGCAGGATCGTCCCATCTGGTAAATATATCCTTATGTCAATGACAAAAGTTTCGCGTCGAAGGTTTCTAGCCACCGCTGCGCTGGCGTCCGCCACGCTGCCGGCCATCGCCCAGTCCGCGCATGCAGAAGAAGCAGATATTTTTTATGCGCGTGGCGACTGGGATGCGGCCTCTTTTCAAAAGTTATTGCGCGCACGAAAAACCGTGAAGCAATTGTTCGACGCGACCGCACCCGATGGTGAAAACCTGGCGCTTCACGTCCATAACGCTCTCACCGGACTGGAACGCGGCTTTGGCATTCCAAAAAATAAAATTCTGATAGTGGCTGCCCTGCGCGCGGGCGCCAATATTTTGAACTTCGATGATTATGCATGGAAAAAATATCAACTCGGCTCGTTGTTTCATGTCACTGACCCGGCCACCGGCAAACCGGCGGAACGTAACATTTATCTGGCTTCCAAAAATGCGCCCGATGGGAAATATGCAAGCGATGACCCGAACGATCGACATTCGATCGATTGGGACTGGTCCTTGCAAGGAATGCAACGGCGGGGTGTGCAACTGTTGAGTTGTCACGTAGCCACGGAAGGCGCAGCGCGGGAGGCGGTCAAGCGATTGAAATTGCAGGCCAGCCCGGAGATGGTTGCACGCGATCTGCTGGCCCACATGCTGCCGGGCGTAATCTCCGTTCCCAGCATGGTCTCGGCGATTCCGATGCTGGAGATTCAAGGGCATTTCGCCTACATACGGCTGTAGTAATCATACGAGCAAACGCTCTGCCTCACAGCGCGATCCTGCCGCTGCGGATGGCCCACAGAGTTCCAATCGCCATGACGGCCCATAACATGACGCCTTGCACCATGGGACGAAAACCTACCTGTTTTAACGTTTTACGAGTGAGCCCAGTGCCAATGAGAAAAAGCGTTACCGTCAGACCATCTGTCCCTAGCTTGGAAAATGCATGATAGAAACCCGCGAACGAATGTACATAGGTGTTCATGACCGCAGCCAGACAGAAGTACAAAATAAACCATGGCCACCGGATTTTTGTCTTGCTCTTTTTAACGGCAGCCGTGCCTATAGCAAGCGGCACGATCCACAAAGCGCGTGCCAGCTTGACCGTCGTGCCAATCACCAGCGCCAGGGCGCCATACTTTGCCGCCGCACCCACCACAGAGCTGGTATCGTGGATGGCCAATGCAGCCCACAGGCCGAACTGCGTCTGCGACAGATGCAGTTTCCCGCCGATAAATGGAAACAAAAGTAGCGCGACGGAATTGAGCACAAAAACCGTGCCCAGAGAAACCGCCATCTCTTCATCGTTAGCGTTCATAACCGGCCCAACTGCGGCAATGGCGCTTCCGCCGCAAATCGCAGTTCCAGCGGAAATGAGAAAGGCCTGCGTGCGGCCAACGCCGAGCACACGCCCTAAAAGCATTCCCAGCGACAACGCAATCGTAATAGTAATGGCGGTGTAAATAAATCCGGAGCGTCCAGCGCGCACCACTTGCTGCAAGTTCATCCCGAAGCCTAAAAAAACCACGGAGGCCTGGAGCAGAAATTTTATGAGATGTTTGCTCTCTACATGAAAGGGATGTTCCATCGTAAGCCCATAGACCAACCCGACGGCCAAAGCCAACGCAGGCGAAATCAGACCACTGGCGGCCACGACAATCCCAATAAAAAACAGGTTCTTCGTCACGGCCTTAGTGTCTCGAAGCTACAGTTTCCGCGTCCAAGCCTATTTCCTTATGGGAGATAGGCACGGCTTATCGCAGAGACCTCCGGCTGGCCCACCCGATAGAATCAAACCCAGAGTACCCATGCAAGAGAAGCCATCAACGCGGGAAGCGCGCCAATCGCCGCAAGAGAAGCCGACCCAGCTTCCCGCGCGGACGCGACCGAAATGGCTGCGGCTGTCGCACGAGCACACGGCCTTCTCGGCCACTCTGCTGCTCATGGTTTCCGCCATGCTGTCGCGGGTCATCGGGCTGGTGCGTATCAAGGTCATCGCGTATTTGTTCGGCGCTGGTTCGCTGACCGATGCCTACAATACCGCTTTCCAGTTACCCGATATGCTGACGTATCTGCTGGTCGGCGGCACGGCTTCCATCACCTTTATCACCATTCTGAGCCGCTATCGCGAGCAGGGACGAGAGCATGAAAGCGAAGAGGCCCTGTCGGTAATTCTCAGCGTGATGCTGTTGGTTCTAGGGACGGCGGTGATTCTGGGCGAGATATTTGCGCCACTCTACACACGGATTTTTTTTCCTGGCTTCGACGCTGCGACGGCCGCACTGTGTACTCACATGACGCGCATCCTGCTGCCCGCGCAACTGTGTTTTTTTGCCGGAGGCGTACTGGCGGCCGTGCTGCTGGTCCGCAAACAATTCGCCTGGCAGGCGGTCTCGCCGCTAGTGTACAACCTCGGCATCATTCTGGGTGGCGTCGTGCTGGCGAAACATTTTGGCGTTTCTTCGCTGGCCATCGGCGCCGTCGCGGGGGCCATCGCGGGGCCGTTCTTGTTGAATTACATCGGCGCGCATCGCATCGGTCTGCGTCTTCGCTTTTCGCTGAACTGGTCGCATCCCGGTCTTCGGGAATGGGTGCGCATGTCGATTCCGCTGATGATCGGGGTCTCCCTGGTTTCGGCGGACACCTGGATTCTGTCGCATTTCGCCTCGCAGGGGCGCGGAGACATTACAAAACTGCTTTATGCGAAGACATTGTTCACCGCACCCATGGCGATTTTGGGTCAAGCCGCTGGCGCTGCGTCCATGCCGTTTTTCGCCGCTCTGGCCGGGCAGGGCAAGCATCGTGAATTCGCCTCTGCGGTCAACAGGATTGTGACGCGCATCTTCGCCTTCGCCTTTCTGCTTTCTGCATGGATGATCGGACTCGCGTATCCGGCGGTCGATCTGGTCTTGCGCGGAGGGTTCTTTCGTCATGCCGACGTGGGGCAGACTGCACTCTACTTCACACTCTTTGCCGGATCGCTCTGCTTCTGGTCCGCGCAGGCCATCTATGCGCGAGCGTTCTACGCCGCTGGAAATACATTCACTCCCATGGCGGCCAGCACTGCGATCACCGCCGCTTCGATTCCAATTTATTGGTATCTGTTTCATCGCATGGGACCGGTAGGGCTCGCACTCGCGTCCGACTGCGGCATCGTAGTGCAGACGTTGGCGCTGGCGTGGCTGCTGCATTTCAAACGCCTGGTGGCGTGGAACGGACTGGAGTATTCAGAGTTGGTGCGCTCGCTGGGCGCAGCCGTTTTGGCGTTTGCCGCACTCGATGGAATGGTGCATCTTCTGCCGCGCGCGGGCATATTTCGTCATGATCTGCTGCAACTGGGCTGCGGCACGGTAGCGTGGATGGCGACAGCGTGGATGGTGCTTCACTTCACCGGATCGAAGCTGCCCCAGCAGCTTACGCAACGCTTCCGCAACCGTAGCGAAGTGGTTTCTCCAGCAGCGCTGGAGCAGGCATTGGAGTAATCGATGACGACATCGCACGAAACCGGGCCATCCCAACCGGCAGACAATGACGACGAAGATTATTACTTCGATGGACCGTACCTGGTGTTCACGGAAGCGTATCACTTGAAACGCGGATTTTGCTGCCAATCTGGCTGCCGCCACTGCCCTTATGGCTTCGGAAAAAATGATGCCGACGTGCGTGACTCTTCAAAGTCCGACTCCAGATAATATGCTGGCGAACGAGTTGTATCAACGCCCGCCTGAAGTCTGCCCGTTTTTAGGATTGCCTGTCGCAGCCGCGCTGCCCGCTGCCGCTGGCGGACGCAACAGCAGGGCGAGACGAGGAAAGCTGAAACTCCCCGCTGCGTCGTCAATCACATTCACCTGGCAGGTATAAAGACCGGGCTGGAGCTTATCCAGCGGCACATCCAGTAAAAATGCGACGCCATTCTGCTGCGGCAGATTGATGCGACTGGCGACCACCAGCGGAGTTTCCAGTGCTTTGACGGAGTGGTCCAACAGTTCGAGGTTCGTCAGCACACGAACTGGGGCATTGTCGGAGGTTGGATGATGGCCTTTCTTCGCCTGTGCCGGCTGCGGATCGCCTGCTGTCGAACCGGCCTCGGCATGGGCTGGATCGTACACCTGATACAGCAGATACATGTGTTGTCCTTGCTGGAAAACGTGCGGCACATTTGGAATCCACTCTGCGCCATCCACAACGAGGGGGTTGTTCGTTTTTTTCGGGAACGGGACCTTCTGATTGGAAAGCACTACCGAACTCAACTTGATCTGGTCTTTCTTGTACTCCGGCACGGTGATGTTGGCCTGAAACGAACCCATACGTCCAGACTCATTCTCACGCACGACAAATTTGATCTGATACGTGCCGGGCGCGAGCATGAAACTCGTGGTGTACTGGATATTTTTCTGCTGCGCATCCTGCGTCGTCTTCAGTTTCAACTTGACCGTGTCGCGAACGTTGCCGACCTGCATGCCCGCGTGGTTCCTCACTTCGCCGATCACATCCAGCGTGGCTTTTTCCTGATCGCCGCCATGCACAAAAGGAATCTGCGAGCCGGGCACGATAAGCGATACAGGCACGGTAAAGCTGCCTGTATGCGCCCAGAAGTAATAGGCATCGAGATAGACCATCATGTCAGTCGCGGGAAGATCGCTGGCCAGCTCTTCATCCAACTGCCGCTCGCGATCTTCGTTCGTCGAATGCCGAAAATCGGCGGCAGCCCAGTAACCAGGGCGATACTCCAGCTTCACGCCCGGGCGTTTGACGCGAATCGTCAGCTTACGAAATTTTCCATCGCGCGCGAGGTTACTGGAACGGAATGCGATTTCATAATAGGCCGCAGTATCGCGCTGGATGCGCTGAAATGCAGGAGCAAAATCATTCGTGTCGAAAAACGCCTTGCCGCCAGTGTCGGTCGAGAGCGCAGACAGCGTCTCTTGCGAGCCGTAATTCGTGCTGAACTGGTTCATGACTGCCGAACCGGAATAGGCCGCGTTGCCGCGCAGGCTGGCCGTTTGCGAATCGCCGACGGGTGGCAGCGCTTCCAGACCACGCACGTCCACCGTATAAATGGAGAGGTTCGCGCGCACCGACGCGTTGATCGCAGCATTCAAAGACGCCTGGTTTTCAATGCCGGTGCGCGTCAGGCCGCCGGAGAAAAACAGCAGAGATTTTTTTTGCGGGATACGCTGGAGCGCCTTGGAAACCGCTTCGATGGCGTAGAGTTTCACGTCCGTATTGACGTAGTTGTATTCGCTCTCGTCGGGAGTGTAGGACACACTCAAATCCTGTGTTCCGCTGGTGGTCCCATCGCCACCGGCAGCCATGCCCTGGCCTTCATTGCCGTTATAGCGGTCGAGTTGGCGCAGGATCAAACTCTTATCGGAAGTAAAGTCTTGGTCAAGGCTCAACGATGTGCCCAGCGACACCAACGCCACCAGGTCGGCAGGCTGCATCTGCTTCTGCACGTAATCCTTGGCAGCGGCGACCGCTCGATCCAGGTCTTCAACCTGCATGGAAGAGAGATCGAACATCATCACAATCGGCCGACGGTTTCTCAGCGCGGCTTCATCGACTTGCCCATTCCTGGAGAAGAGTTGCACCTGCGGGGCAGCGGCGCCTGTCCCTGTCGTCCCGCTCACCACACCTTCGCCCTGCCGCGCCAGGTCGTCGACATTTTCAAAATCCAGCGAGAGAATACGCTGCGGCTTACCATTTTCAAGGACTGTGAAATCGCTCGGTTTCAGTCCGGTAACAACCTGACCGGTTTTCTTGTCCCGCACGACCACATTCGTCAGAACAATGTCGCTGTTGACCTTCAACGTGAATGAAGCCTGCGAAGTGTCCGGCGACTGCGAACCGCTGCCTGCCTGCGCGTAGACCGAGCAGGAAAAAATCCCGACCAATGCGGCCAGCAGCAGCGGACCGCTGAGTACACAGGAAAAGCAGCGGGATATATAGATCGTCTGCGAGCGCATCGTCTTCTCCAAAGTAATAAACCTAATAACGAAACCGTGCTGTAAAAATGATCTGCCGCATGGTTGCAGCCGAAGTCACCTGACCCTGTGTGGGCGAATCGATAAAACTATTCACTGTGGCATATTGGACTGTATTGAACACGTTGTTGGCCGTGCCGCGCAGCTCCAGCGAGCGATTGCCACCGAAATGTACGGTCTTGGAAAGCGACATGTCCACAGCGACTGTCCCCGGGCCTGGAATCGAGTTGCGCGATGCGTTGCCATACTCCGGCGCACCTGTGATTGGATTGACCGGCGGCGAAAATGCATTCAGGTTGAACCACCGAAGCAGGCTCCCGCCTCCCGCGGTCAAAGAAGAACCCGGCACACGATTGGGCCGTTGGCTGCCCGCCGAACCGCGCGCTACATCGGCGCTGGTCGCCTGGTACTGCGGAGAAAGCGGCACACCCGTAGCAAAATCGAAGGTCCCGGAAACCGACAGATTGCTCAGCGCATGCCCCAGCCAGGAACCGCTATTGAAGAAGCGTGTATTGGGTCCAAACGGCAGTTCATACAACCATTGACCAACAACCTGATGGCGAATGTCGAACGAGGAATTTCCCTCTTCCGCAAGGATGTCCTGCTGATTCTGCGCAACCACCGTGCCAGACTGGCCAATGGAAGAAGCGTCATCGATGGAATGCGCGTAGGTATACGTTGCACCCATGGAAATTCCATTTTGCAACCGCTTAAAGGCCCGAATCGCAAGCGCATTGTAGTTGGAGAATGCAATCGAGTCTTCATAGTCGAAGGATGGATACGCGGGGTTGAGAAGCCCCGTCAACTGCCGGTTTGGAGCATCCACCAAATCCAGATGCGTCCCTTTGGCCCCGTTGTAATCCACGTTAAAAACAATGTTCAACGGCAAAGTATTTTGTATGTCGAGGTTCCACACCTGCACGTAGCCCAGCAGATAATTCTTATTGAATGCATAGTTGTTGCTGATCCCGCTGGGCGTCGTGCTCCCGTTCAGCGCCGTTTCCAGTGAAAGGCTTGGCGCTGACTGAGAAGGCACGATGTTCGTCAGCGTATTGGCGAATGGGGGTTGATAAGAAAGGTTCTGCACCTCCGCTGCGTACTGGCCGGTGTTGTAGTTGATGCCATACCCACCGCGCACGACGGTCGACTTGTTCGCACGCCAGGCAAAGCCGATGCGTGGCGCAAAATCCTTGCGGTCTGGATTGATGACACTGGCCGGATACTTCCCGTTGATGCTGGACGTCGTGTTCGGATACACCACGGCGAGCTGCGTCAAATTCGGCGTGAATGCAAGGTTGGTCAGGCGATTGTGTTCTTCCGTGTAAGGGGAATAGTACTCGTAGCGCAAGCCATAGTTCACCGTTAGATTATTCAGCGGATGCCAGTCGTCCTGAACAAACAAATCGAAGACATTGGCTGCAAAATAAAATTTGCCCACTCCCTGCTGGATGGCCGCCTCTTGAGGCAGGCCCAGCAGAAAGTCCGCGAAGTCTGCTCCTGACGACTGCTGACCAGCCACGGACACACCCCCGGGCTTGCGCGTGGCGAAGCCCGTGAAATAAAAGCTGCCTGTCACATTCGTGCCACCCTGCTTGTAAAGATGGATGCGTCGATAATCTCCGCCGAAGCGAACGTTATGCTTCTTGCCCGTCCATGAAGCTGTGTCCTGAAACGCAATCGTTTGATTCAGTGTGTAATTGGGGATTTGCTCACTTACGCCCTGGAATTGCGAAAATACAAGGTTCGGCACACCGAAGTTAAATGGGTCCGAACCGAGGCCTTGAATGCCCACCTCCCCAGCAACGTTGGTCTTGCCGGTAAAAAAATTGCCGATCTGCGCATTCGTCCGGTTGAAGTTCAGGTTGGCGTTGTTCGTCCAGCGGTGATAGCCGATTACATAACCGAGATTCAATGAATACTGATACGTTTGATTGGCCCCACCTAGCTGCGGAAATACATTCAACAAGTCGGAAGCAGCATGATTGAAGTTGAAGTTCACATTCACATTCTGCGTCAAACCGTGATTGGTGTTCCCCATCAGGCCTTGTAAAAACGGCGGCAGCCCCGCTCCTCCTCCGCCAGAACCGAAGTTGTGGACGAAGCGCATGCCGAACCTGGTCTGATTGGTTTGCGCAGTCGTCAGATACTCAAAATTTTGCAGGCCGGGTTGGTTCGGCAACGGAATGTATTGCAACAGGGCCTTTGCCTGTGAGTTGATTGCACCGCTGGGAATGGTATTGTTCGCAAATTGCTGGCCGGTTGTTGGATCATAGATCGGCACCACAGAAGTACCTGTCCCCGTGTAATCGGCGAAGTTTCCGCTGCGCTCGGCCACCGTCGGAACAATTGCATATTCATTGAACGGGGTCGAGTTGCGGGTGATGATGGCGGTCAGAAATATGAAATTACTGGTGCTCGGCTTCAGCAGATGCGGTATCTGTGGCGGCCCAATGAACACGATGCCCGCCGTATTGTCGTTGTACGGCGGCTGCACAATCGGCGTTCCTGTCACAGAAAACGGCGTGGCATCGAGCACAGAATTTTCTCCACGATAAAAGATGGCCCCATGCGGCTGCGTCGGATTGAAGTGGCGAAAGAAGCCGCCGCCTGGGCCGCCACCACCGGGACCACGCATGCGGCCCCCGCGGCCACCACTTTGTCCCGGCGACCGCGACAATGCGTTTTGTGCGCGCATGTCTTCCATTCTCTGCTGGAGCTGGGTCTGGTCGATATTGGCGAAGGGATTGACCGTTCCAGCCTGTCCTTGCACGGCAACCGATTCAGTTGCGATGTCTGAACTTTGCGCGGCCCCGGCAAGGCTCACCCCACTCTGTTCATTGCCCATGCCCGCTGCGGCAGCGCCCCCGGCCTGCGCCATGGCGCTAAGCGCACGCAGCGCAGCGGCGTTCGGAATGCCTCGGCCCAATCCTTGACCTTGTCCTGTCCCATTGCCCAGACGTGAAGCCAGCATCATCGTAAAGTCGAGGGCCTGCTGCCGATTGCTCGCGTTGAGCAACGCTTCCTTCGTCTGCGCACCGAATGCGGCCAGTTCCACGCGCACGACATAGCGTCCGTTTTTCGGGATTCGCATCGCATAAATGCCGTGAACGTCCGTGACGGTGATGTAGCGCTTGCCAGTCAAAGTATTCGTGGCCGTGACGGTCACGCCGGGAAGTGGCGTGCTGCCCGACTTCACGATGCCACGAACCATACCTCCAGCGGCGGAAGAATCGGCAGGGAGAGGGGCCGCTGGTAGAGATGCAGGAGCAGCCTGTCGCGGTAAAGCGGAACTTGCGGACGATTGCTGCGCCGCCACAGGTGCAACTCCCCCCGATGCCGCAACGGCAAACAATGCAAAAATTGCAAATGATATTTTGCTGAACATGGACGGCTTGCAATACCTCTTCAAAAGTTTTCCGCGTGCGTGTCTCGATCTACCATCTTGCGCAATTTCTACGGATGGTCGAGCGGTGAAGCGTTCGGCCCTCGACGCCGGCCCGGATCAATTACAGTCAATTCAGTCGGAACAAATACCCCATTCTTCACTTCGCCTTTGCCGCGAATGGGATCTCCTACATGCACATCCAGCAAGGTGATGCTCTGACCGTCTTTGCGAAACGAAGTTGTTTCGTCGGCTTCCATCACCTGGGTTTTGTGGTCGATGCGGTCCACGGTAATCCGCGCCTCGTCGATTTTCAGCACCTTGCCAGCGATCCATGTTTTCCCCAACTCTGCGCGCATTTTTGCGACTGTTGCCGCATCAATGTCGCCGACAAAAACAGCCCGCAACAGGTGGGATTTTTCATCGAGAGAACCGGCGCCCATCAGCATGTCGCCCACTTGAATTTCGCTCATTTTTAAGGGCTTTCGGTCCTTATAAATATGCGTGTTGTCGCTGGTGTGGATGGTGTACATCTGGCCCGCTTCGGTTTGAATGGTTGCATCGCTGCCATGGACCGACTTGACCGTGCCTCGAACGTTGGGCAAATCCGGAAATGATCCGGGGCCGCTTTCACCCATTTGCATGGCCAATAAGGTAGAAGTCAGAAAAAATAATGGCAGAAGCCACCCAGACTGCCTCAAAAAACAATGCCGACTGTGTTTTGCTTGCCTCATGAGCCAGTTCCAGTGAAGTCTTTCTTCCTTTTGTAGACGGAAGCACGGAGCAGAAAGTCGCAAACCTGCGGCCTTCACAATTTTGGACACCGAAAATTCAACCGGGTGCGATACACTGCGCCCGATGCACTATTTACCGGACGCAACCCATGTCGAGACTCATTTCCAGTCCACTGAGCTAGTGCGCGACGTCGTCATCGGCATGTCCGATGGCTTGACGGTCCCTTTTGCGCTGGCTGCCGGACTTTCCGGCGCAGTGGGATCGACGCACATCGTCGTACTGGCCGGTCTCGCCGAGATCGCCGCAGGTTCCATCGCCATGGGACTCGGCGGATATCTGGCCGCGCGCGGCGATGCGGAACACTACGTCAGCGAGCGCCAGCGCGAAGAAAGAGAAATTATCGAGCGCACGCACGACGAAGAAGAGGAGATTTACGCCATCTTTGAAGAATATGGCGTAACGCGGACCGAGAGCGACCCCGTTTTGACGGCCCTGAAACGCAATCCCAAGGCATGGGTCGACTTCATGATGCGCTTTGAACTCGGCCTGGAAGAACCCGCGAGTTTTCGCGCCCGGCAGAGCGCCGCCATCATCGCATTCTCCTACATTGCCGGCGGATTTATCCCTTTGCTGCCGTACATGCTTCTGTTGCAGGAAGCATCGGCCCTGCACGCTTCGGTCTGCATCACACTGATCGCACTCTTTGTTTTTGGCGCCATTAAAGGCCGGCTGACCGGCGGAGGTTTTTGGAAGTCTGCGCTCCAGACAGTATTTATAGGGGGACTTGCCGCCGGAGCAGCGTATATCCTTGCGCGATTGCTCAGCGTGCATCCTAGCTTCTAGCAGTTTTTTCAGGAGCATGCTGTGGCCACTACGGAAGTTCTGCAATCCAGCCCGACGGAGTCGTCTCTCGCCCAGCGTTTTCAGGCCGTGCGTGGCAGGACTGCCGGTCTCGCCGCACGGCTGACGCCGGAAGACCAGATGGTGCAATCCTGCTCGGAGACAAGTCCGGTCAAATGGCATCTTGCTCACAGCACCTGGTTCTTTGAAACATTTATTTTGCGTGAATTTGCCCCGGCCTACCGGCCCTTCGACGAAGATTTTCTCTGGCTCTTCAACAGCTATTACAAGTCCCTTGGGCCTCATCCTGAAAAGCGTCTGCGCGCGTCTTTTTCGCGCCCTTCGCTGGAGCAGGTGCTGGCCTATCGCCAACATGTGGAAGCATCTGTCCTTCAATTATTGCAACAAGGAGCATCCCAAGCAGCGCAGGAACGTATCGAGCTGGGCCTGCACCATGAGCAACAGCATCAGGAACTGGTCCTGACAGATATGAAGCATGCCTTCTGGTCGAACCCTTTGCAGCCGGTCTACGCGCCGTTGCCTTTGCCCGCGCCGACGATGAAGGCAGCCCAGAGAAAATGGCTCTCCTATGCCGGGGGCTTGGTGGAGATTGGCCACACGGGCAGCGGCTTTGCCTTCGACAATGAACTCGCGCGGCATCGTGTGTATCTCGAACCATTCCGCCTCGCATCGAACCTGGTCACTTGCGCCGAATATTTCGACTTTATGCGGGACCATGGCTACGACCGCCCAGAACTTTGGCTTTCCGACGGCTGGGACACAGTGCAAGCGCAGGGCTGGAATGCGCCACTCTATTGGCAACCGGGGCCTCAGGGTGCATGGGATGTGTTCACCCTGCATGGGGCAGCGCCGCTCAGCGAATTGCTGACAACACCGGTCTGCCATCTGAGCTACTACGAGGCCGACGCCTACGCGCGCTGGGCTGGATGCCGCCTACCCACCGAGTTTGAATGGGAACATGTCGCCTCCGGTATTTCCGTCACTGGAAATTTACTCGAAAATGGTGCACTCCATCCGCAGCCAGCAGCATTCAATGAGGACGCGCAGCATCCGGCACAGATGTTCGGGGACGTGTGGGAGTGGACACAAAGTCCCTACACCGCATATCCGCGATACAAACCGGCGGCGGGCGCGCTCGGGGAGTATAACGGGAAATTTATGTGCAACCAAATGGTGTTGCGTGGCGGTTCGGTGGCGACACCGTTGTCGCATATTCGTGCAACCTATCGGAATTTTTTTGCACCAGCCGCGTGCTGGCAATTTTCCGGCATTCGTTTGGCGTCGGATGGAGAAGGCGTATGAACTCTAGCTCTGTCATCGATAATTCGACAGACCAATCGAATGCCGCAGCGACACTGGAAACATTCGCAGTGGCCAAAGCTGCGCTCGAAGGCCTTTCCGCAAAGCAAAAATATCTGCCATCGTGGCTGTTCTATGATGCTCCAGGCTCGCGACTGTTTGAGGCCATCACGCGGCTGCCGGAGTATTACCTGACCTCGCTCGAACACTCCATTTTTTTGCGGCATGCCGACGAAATTATTGTGGCGGCCTCTGGCCTTGGCGGCGAGCAGCTTTCCATACTCGAACTGGGGGCCGGGAGCGCCAGCAAAACTGTCGCGCTGTTGCGTGCTCTGATGGCGCGGCAAGGGCACGCTCTATACATGCCGGTCGATGTTTCAGAAGCCGCGTTGCAGTGGGCCAGCAGGAACGTCCATGCAGCTCTGCCAGCAGTCGAGGTGCGGTCCATCTGTTCCGAATTTACCCAGGGAAAATCTCTGAATCTGCCAGAAGAAAATAGCCGACTCGCGTTATATATCGGCTCCAGCATCGGAAACTTCGATCCAGAGGAAGCGGTGGAATTATTGCAGTGGCTACGTTCGCAGCTCCAACCCGGGGATGCACTGCTGCTGGGCACGGATATGGCGAAAGCTGCGGCGCCGTTGCTGGCGGCCTATAACGATAAAGCTGGTGTGACCGCGGCATTCAATCGAAACATTCTGGCCCGTTTGAATCGCGAACTGAAGGCCGATTTTGCGCTCGACGCCTTCGAGCATCGCGCGATTTGGAATGCCGAAGAAAGCCGCATTGAAATGCACCTGGACAGTAATCGCAATCAAGCTGTGCGTGTGCCTTTGCTGGGCCGCAGCTTTAACTTCCGACGGGGAGAATCCATCCACACCGAGAACAGCTACAAATTTACTGTGGAAGCGGTGGAAGACATGTTGCTGAAAAGCGGCTTTGTCCTGGAGCAAAGCTGGTATGACTCCGACCGCTGGTTCGGTGTGCATCTGGCGCGCGTGGTAGACAGCGAGACAATGATGGAGGATGATGCGGAAGAAGAAGCCGCGTAGCGAGAACAACAAAGAACTATTACTCGCCCGCAATCGTCATTCCTTCAATACACAGCGTAGGGCAGGCCATCGCGCTGCGGAAAATCAAGTCGTTCCCAACACTGGAAATGTTGTGGAGCATCTCCTTCAAATTGCCCGCAACCGTAATTTCTTCCACCGGATAGATGAGTTCTCCGTTTTCAATCCACAGGCCGGAAGCGCCGTGCGAATAATCTCCGGTGACAATGTTCACGCCATGGCCAATCAAATCAGTCACGTACAATCCATTGGGAATTTCGGCAAGAATTTCCTCCGGCGTTTTCTCTCCTGGCTCCAGATAAAAATTGCCCGCGCCAATGCCGGGGCTGCCAGCCAGTCCGCGCGCGGCGTTGCCGGTCGACTGCAAACCCAGCTTGCGCGCCGTGTATGTATTCAGCAGATAGCTGGTCAACACACCCTGCGTGAGGACGACTTTGCGGCGCGTCAGCAGACCTTCGCCATCGAAGGGTGCGCTGCCGAAACCGCCTACCATCGTGCCATCATCGATGACGGTCAGATTACTGCCCGCAACTGTTTCGCCCAGCTTGCCTGCCAGAAATGACGAGTCGCGGTAAACGGCATTTCCGTTCACAGCGCCAAGAATGGCCCCCAGAATCGAGCGAGCAACCTCTGGCGCAAACACGAGCGAGACCCTTTGCGTGGGCACTCTTCGCGCTCCCAGCTTTCGTAGCGTGCGCCGCGCCGCTTCCCGGCCCACCGATTCCGGAGAATCGAGCAGGGCCAGCGAACGCTGGCTGGAATACCAGTAATCGCGCTGCATGCCGCCGTCCGGCGACTGCGCAATCGGCTGCGCGCTGATGGAGCAGGAAGATCGGCGCGACTCCCCGACAAACCCGCGAGAATTCGCCAGAATTTTGCGTCCCGTCGCGGCGTCGAAACTGCCTCCGCCGGAGTTTTGAATGCGTGTGTCGGCAGCCATGGCTGCTGCTTCCGCGCGGCGTGCATACTCGATCCGCTCAATGGCCGGAAGCGAATAAACATCCTCGTAATACAGATCGAGATCGCCCGCAAGCGTACCAAATTCCTCACGCTCCGGCAGACCCGCGTATGGATCTTCTGAAGTGACGCGGACCAACGCCATCGCGCCGGAAACTAACTGCTCGATGCCTTCCGGTGAAAGATCGCTGGTGGAAGTGGAGGCCGTCCTTGTGCCTTGAAACACGCGCAACCCCAGCGCGCGCGAACCAGCCTCTTTTAACTGCTCCACCTGTCCCAGCCGGACCAGCGTTTCAAACTCATCGCCCTCGCCAAAGGCAGCTTCAGCATCGCTGGCTCCGGCGCGCAGCGCTTTAGCAACAATGTCGGTTACAAATTCTTGGTCTATAGCATGAGATGTAACGGTAACTGTACTATTCACAAAAATTTTCCTCAAAACTGTTGACTATGACTTAATTTCTCGTTCCACCCACGGTCATTTTGTCCAGCTTGATAGTCGGCATGCCGACGCCCACCGGAACGCTCTGTCCCGCCTTGCCGCAAGTTCCCACACCCTCATCCAGTTGCAGGTCATGGCCGACCATCGAGACATGCTTCAACGCTTCCGGCCCATTGCCGATCAATGTCGCGTTCTTCACCGGCGCGGTGATTCTGCCGTCTTCGATGAGATACGCTTCCGACGCGGAGAAGACGAATTTCCCGTTCGTGATGTCCACCTGTCCGCCACCAAAATTTACGGCGTACAGTCCTCGTCGCACACTACGGATGATGTCCTGCGGGTCGTCCTCACCGGCCAGCATGTAGGTATTGGTCATGCGCGGCATGGGAATGTGCTGATAGCTTTCGCGGCGTCCGTTGCCGGTGTCCGCAATGCCCATCAACCGCGCCGACAGTTTGTCGCTCATGTAACCCTTCAGCACGCCGTTTTCGATCAGTACCGTCTCCTGCGTCGGCGAACCTTCATCGTCCACGTTGAGCGAGCCTCTGCGGTTCGGCATCGTCCCGTTATCGACCACCGTCACCTTGGGGCTGGCGACCATCTGGCCGACAAGACCGGCGAAGGCCGATGTTTTCTTACGATTGAAGTCGGCCTCCAGGCCATGTCCGACGGCCTCGTGCAGCAGAACCCCGGGCCATCCCGGTCCAAGCACCACCGGCATCTCGCCGGCTGGCGCTGGAACTGCGCCAAGCTGTAAAACTGCCTGCCGCGCGGCTTCGGTCGCAAAGTATTCAGGCGTCTTGTTGGTCAGAAAAAAGTCGAGCAACACGCGCCCACCGCCGCCGGAACTTCCGCGCGCGATATTTTCGCCTTCTTTCGCAATAACGGAAACACTCAGGCGGGCAAGTGGCTGCGTGTCTGTGGCGAAGCTGCCATCCGAACCTGCGACAAGGATGCGCCGCAGTTCATCCGCAAAGCTGGCCTGCACCTGCACGATACGCGGGTCGTAAGCGCGCGCGGCGCGATTGGCCCGCTGGATCAGTTCCAGCTTGGCCGCCGTCTCGGCATCCGAACCCGCGCTGGCGATGGGGTAGAGTCCGGCAGACGGTGACTCACGAAAGCCTTGCACCTGCTGCTTGGAAGGACCGCTGGCAATCAGCGCTGCTGTACGCGCGGCGCGCATCAACCGTTCGGGAGAAAGATCGTCCGTATAGGCATAGCCGGTGCGCTCGCCGGAAACCACCCGCAGGCCGCAACCCGCGCTGATGCCCTGGCTTGCGGATTTCACCAGCGACTCATCGACCATCAGCGAACTGGCGGTGATGTACTCAAAATAGAGATCGGCATAGTCGCCGCCCGCCGAGAGCGCTTCGCTGAGACACCGCTCCAGTATCTGGTCATTCAGGCCGAGATGTTCGTAGAAAAATTTGCGGGTGTCCGGCGATGCTGCTTGCATGTGTGCTCCTAGGGCTGGCGTGCGCAATGACGGCGCGCATTGGCGGCCTGATTCGATTCTAATCTTTAGATTCATCGCGGGGTCCAACGATGCTTTTGGTGGCTGTCTCCAAAAAGTCAAGGCTGCATGGCGAGAGCATCCCATGGTAGCGTGGAGTGCATGAATAATGATTTACGCTATCCCATTGGAAAATTCGTGCGGCCCGCTCGCCTTTCGCCGCAGGAGCGTGAGGACGCTGTTCATGCGATTGCGGAACTGCCGCAAAAACTGCGCGACGCCGTGGACGGACTGTATGAGACCCAACTCGAAACGCCCTACCGGGAAGGTGGCTGGAGCGTGCGCCAGACCATCCATCATGTTGCCGACAGTCACATGCAGGCCGCTGCTCGAACGCGCTTGGCGCTGACAGAAGATTGGCCGGCGATTACGCCATACAAGGAAAATCTTTGGGCGGAGCTGGCCGATGTGCGCACGCAGTCCGCTGCGATCTCGCTGCAACTGCTCGACGCGCTGCATGCCCGCTGGGTCGTTCTCCTGCGTTCTCTCGATGAATCCGACTGGGGCCAGCGCGGATATAAACATCCACAATCCGGCGATCAAACGCTCGAACAAGTGGCCGCACTCTATGCCTGGCATGGCCGCCATCACACCGCGCACATCACTGCCCTGCGTGAGCGGATGGGATGGTAGAAGCGGCCAGCCCGGAACAACTGGCCGTCCAACTCCAGACATTTCTGGATGACCAGCCCGCTGCCGTGTTGCTGGAGGGCGGGCGCATCCTGTTCGATCTGCGGCTGGCCCACACCTCGGTCGCGACGGAGCACGGCCATTGCATGCTGCATGTGTGGTCGGAAGAACGCGATTTAATTCGGCACGTCATAGACATCACCGTGCGCAAAACCGGCCTGCGCCTGCATGTTCTGCGCATGGGCCAGACCAAGCCACAGACGCTGGAATTGCAACCGCAGCAGCGCCGCCTGCCTTCACAGCGGGAGAACACGCGCACCCGTTTTATTCCGCTGCTGGAACGCATCTTGCCGCGTTATTTTCCCGACTACAAAGTGGACGGTCTGCGTACGGCGATGGATCTGGAGCGCAGCTTCGGTCCCGCCTACGCACGGGGAATGCTGGTCTGCGGCAGCTCCGCGTGGGCGGTGATCGCAGTCAATGGCGAAGAGTCTCAAGCGCTGATTGACGGCGTGCTCACGCTTGGCGTGCTATGGCTGCATCATTGCCGCGAACAGAGTGGAGGCCGTCGCCTGGTGGAAGGCTTGCGGCTGATTCTTCCGCGAGGGAAATCCGCAGTGACCGCCGCTCGGCTGGCCTGGATGCATCCGCGCGCCGCCAAGTGGGAACTATATGAACTCGATGAAAAAACAGAAGAGCTGTATCTTCGAGAGCACAGCGACCAGGGAAATCTCGACACGCATCTGGTGCATGCGCCCAACACCTTGGCGGCGGAAGAACGCTTTCGGGTAGCCATCGAACGGGTACAGGCGCTGCTTCCACCGGACGCAGCGGCGGAGATGGAAGTCGTTTTCCGCAGCGGCAGCGAAGTCGGTCTGCTATGGCATGGGATAGAGTTTGCGCGCGTGCGCACCAGCGTGGCCGAAAATAGTTTTGCTCGCTCGGAAGAGATTCTTTTCGGCAGCGGGGCCAATGCCACGCTGCTGACGGAAGAGTCTGCGCCAACACTGCGCGAGTTGGTGGCGCAACTGGTCCTTCGCAGACGGGCCACGGGAGACAAGCGCGATGCACTCTACCGTCAGCAGCCGGAGCGCTGGCTGGAGTCGATGCTGCGGCGCTCGCCGGGTTCGATCGATGCGATGATTGAGCCGCAGCCTGTGTACGCGCAGGTCCCGGCATTTTCTGCCGCCGACCGCGCCGTGCTCGATCTTCTGGCCGTGCGGCGCGATGGCAGGCTGGTGGTGGTGGAAATCAAAGCGAATGAGGACTTGCATCTCGCGCTGCAAGCGCTGGATTATTGGGTGCGCGTGCGGCGGCATCATCATCCAATGGCGGCCCCGAAACGCAGCGCCGATGCAAAGAGCGACCTCGAACGCTTTGGATATTTCCCGGGCAAGCAACTGCGGCCCGACGCTCCATTGCTGTATCTGGTTGCGCCTGCGCTGCGCATCCACTCGACAACGGAAATTGTACTGCGCTATATTTCGCCGGATGTGGATTGGACCCTGATCGCACTCGATGAGCGCTGGCGCGAAAAGATTCGCGTGGTCTTTCGCAAGCGCCGCGAGAGCAAACTGTGAAAGTTTCTTACGGAACCAGTACTGGAATGGAATCTTCGGCCTGGACAGTCGTTGCAGCGAGCCTCGGTGCAAAGAACCGCTCGACCGCTTCGATGATCCCAACTCCGGTCTTGGCCTCATAAATAGCTTTGCGCAACGCAGCCCCCCCCGGAACTCCATGCGTAAACCACGAAGCAAACTGCTTCATCTTGCCGGTGGCGTCTGGATATTCTTCCTCCAGCAGCATGGAAAAATACGTGCGGATCAACTGATAGCGGTCAAGTTCCGTGGGCTGGGTATAGCTGCCGGTCGCGGTGTATTCCGCAATTTGGCGAAATATCCAAGGGTTCGCCGGAGCAGCACGCCCAATCATCACTGCGTCGCAGTGCGTCTCAGCGATCAGGGCGCAGGCGTCCTCCGGCGTACGAATATCGCCGTTGCCGATGACAGGAATCTGCACCGCTTGCTTGATGGCGCCGATCCACTCCCACCGCGCCTGCCCTGCGTAACCCTGCTCGCGGGTACGCGCATGAAGCGCCACCGCGTTCAACCCGCTCGCTTCAGCCAGTTTCGCCAATTCCACGCAGACGATGTTGTCGTCATTCCATCCCAGGCGAAATTTCACGGTGAAAGGAATGCGCACCGCTGCACGCACGCGCTCAAAAATCTTTTCGATCAGCGGCAGATCGCGTAAAAGGCCGCTGCCGCCATTGCAACTGACGACGCGCTTGGCCGGGCAGCCCAGGTTCAGATCGACGATGTCGAAGCCTGCATCTTCGACAATGCGCGCGGCCTCGGCCAATGTCTCCGGGTCGGAACCAAAAAGCTGCGCAGCGATGGGATGTTCGTCTTCGTAAAACGTGAGATAGCGCTTGCGTTTTGACTCCCGCATGCGCGACAGGCCATCTGCGGAGGTAAACTCCGTCATAATCAGCCCACAGCCGGATTGTTGATTGCTGATGTTGGCTTCGACGCCGTGGACAAAATCCGTCGCCGCGCTTTCTGGCGCGCTACCATGACTGAACAGGCTGGCATTGCGGATAAAACGGCGAAACACCGTGTCCGTAACGCCCGCCATCGGTGCGAGCACCGTCGCCGGCGCAATGTGAACAGAACCGATGCGCAGCGACGCAGGCACACGCGCACTCTTGGGCATCGCGTGCTCCGCCGGATTGTCCCAGTGCTTTTTCATGGCGAGTGACTTCAGCCCCGAGTCTCTCTATCCGCATGTGTCTTCTTCTGGAAATTATCGAATTTCTCGATCCACCTAGGTTCGACTCGGAATCGTTCGGCCTGGATGACAATTCTCGCTTCAGGAGGAGCGGTCGGATTTTCTTTAATCTCGATAACTCCTACACGCCCGAAACCGTCATCAGCAAATAATTGTTGCTTCGACACGAAGTCGGAGATCTCAGATTCCACAGCGACATACTTGAAATGAGCGGGAAACGCTGCAAGAAAAAGCTGTATAAATTCCGCCAAGCTTTTTAAGTTTTTGAAGCCCATTATTGGGCCAGGGAAGATATGTATCGCATGAACATCCCCTGTTCCCGCCCGATCTATGGCCAGAACATCGGGAGCCTTGTATGAATCAGGCGGCAAAAATGCGTGTTCATATGTCGTTGCCTTCTGGAAAGACGCGAGTGCTTTGGGCTCGAAATAAACTTTCGGCACGATCAACTTGCGCATGAGCAGCTCCGCAACTGCATTTGCTACCCTGCCTGTCCTTATGTCCCCAGGTTCCGGGAGCATTGCAGGTTGTGCAATCTTTGTCTTAGGCATTGCTTGCCTCCCTCCGTAAGACTCCGCTTCTGTATGTCCAGTTGGAGAATTTCTCCGCTTTATCGGCCGCATATTCGGCCGTTTCTTGATCAACAATTCCGCTGTACGAATATTCGGTTTTTTTTGCTCAATAAATAATCCAGATGCTTTATGCCGCTGGTATCAATTTTATTTTTCACGCATGCCGACCTTGTTTCCCTGGACGCTGTGGAGTGATCTTGCCCTTTATGGGCCTTTCCGGTTAGCCGTTCCGAAACCGCATCATTGAACGCAATCGCGGAATGAACGGCCAGCAATGCGACAGCAGACTTATACGCGGCAGCGTCGTCCATCAAGCGCTTCATGGCGCTTATAAGTTCTTCGGCTTGTGCTTGATGTGTAGCCACTGATGTCAGTGTGCTTCAAAAGCCGTACCTCTGTGAAGCCGCAGGAACCAAAAGGCCCCCGCCGCAGCGGAGGCCCTCTCTTTTTCTCTGTACCAAGCGAGTTACTTCTTGGCGGCTCCGGCAGCGGCCTCGGCCTTCGAGGAGTCCGACTGCGCGTATTTGCGGCGGAAGCGTTCGACGCGGCCAGCGGTATCGATCATCTTCTGCTTGCCAGTAAAGAACGGATGGCAGTTGGAGCAAATTTCCATGTGAATGTCGCCCTTGTGTGTGGAGCGGGTCTCAAAAGCATGACCACAGGCGCACTGCACACGGATCGTTTCGTAATTTGGGTGGATTCCTTGCTTCGGCATCGGAGTGAAACCTTTCTCTTAAAACGCTATTCTTTAGTTTATGCGAGATTCCCACAGCCTGCAATGCGGAATCCACATAGGGCCGGTGCGCAACGGGCTGCGATACTGGAAGACAGAGACGCTCGATGAACCAATCTCCCATGCCCGATAGGTCCGAACCCTCCACCGTCGTCTGCCCGCATTGCGCTGGCACAGGACTGAGGCTGATACGCCGCGGCGCGGAGCAGTTTGCCGCCGAATGCGTCTGTCGCGTGGAGCGAAAGGCAGGGCTGCGATTGCAGCGCGCCCGCATTCCAAAGCGCTACGCCCACTGCTCGCTGGAGAGCTTCCACACCGGCTTTCGCCATGCCGACCCTTCGCTCGGCATGGCGCTGATGGCGACGCGGCGCTTTGCCGCAGGCTACCCGCTCGAAACTGAAGGGCGCGGATTGTTGCTGACGGGCAGCATCGGTACGGGCAAAACACATCTGGCGGTGGGATTACTGCGGGAGTTGATCGAACAGCGCGGCGCAACGGGGATTTTCTGCGATTACCGCGACCTGCTCAAGCAGATTCAAAATTCCTACAATCCTCAGGTTGCCACAACGGAACTCGATATCTTGCGCCCGATTTTTGAGACGGAGATCCTCCTCCTAGATGAGTTGGGCGCAGTGAAGAAAACGGACTGGGTGTGGGATACAGTGGCGCATGTCCTGAATACCCGCTACAACGACAAGAAAACAACGCTGATCACCACCAATTATCCCAACTTGGCCTCAGCGCTGACCCGTACCCAAGCGCCTGCCCCACCGCAACAAGATGTAACCGATAAGGGCGTAGCCCTGTTGAATAAGGGCGCAGGGAAGTCACAGGAAACCATTGATGCCGAACGTGCAATGAAAGAAGGTACGCTCGGTGATCGCATCGGAGACCGAATGCTCTCTCGTTTACAAGAAATGTGTATTACGATTTCCATGGAAGGGGATGATTTCCGTCAGAAGACAGCCCGTGCGCGTTTCATCTAGTTATGGCCCAAGTACCTATCTGGGCAATCTCCCAAAACTATAAAAACGCAGCCGTTGCCAGGACCATCAGGGCCGCCGCCACTGCGGCTGCGCGATACATTGCGTCTCCTCGGGGTAGGGGAGCACGCTTGCGGGCTTGCTTGTAGAAGGCCGACATGGTGGTTCCTCCTGTATCCGATGGCCGTCACTTGCTAACGCCTGCGTCTTGCTACTGTTATGACGTAGTTTTCGGTCAAAGGGATTCGCTTCGTTAGCTTTTTTTTCAATTTTTAATGTTTCCCTGCTCGTGGACGTTCTTTTCCGCGAGATTTCGTAGAGTTACAATCGGCGCATGCACGCACCCGCCTCAGAACCCAACCCGCCTTCTGGCCAGCACAGTGATCCTGTCCTTTTCGCTTCCGAAGGCCCACGCCCGGCAGGCACCAGCGGCAATGATCGGAATTGGCTGGCTTGGCTGGTTGCGGCTGGCGTGATTCTGCTTCTTCTAGGCGCGGCATTCCTGATCGATGGGCATCATCGCGCCGAGTCCGGTGCAACGGGTCCCCGCACCAATCCTTACGCTAGCCATGTGGTTTTAAGTAATCTTCAAATGAGCCAGGCAAACAACTTTGCCGGCGGCCAGCTCACTTATATCGACGGAACAGTCTCGAATCATGGAGATCGGACCATCACCTCCCTCACCGTTCAAGCGCTATTTGCGAATGACGAAGGCGAACCGCCCCAGGCCGAACAGGTTCCGCTGGCCCTGATCCGCTCGCGGGAACCTTACGTGGACACCGAACCCATCCGCGCGGCCCCTCTTGCCCCCGGCGCATCTGCGGACTTCCGCCTGATCTTCGATGACATTTCGCCCATGTGGAACCAGCAAATCCCAGTTCTCAAAGTATTAAGTGTGGAAACACCGCATTAAGCTCTGCCAGCGCCTTCTTGGAACCTGAAACCGTTGCAAGACTAGAGGGGGCAGCATACTGCTTTGCGTTGAAATTGCGCGGTATGCAAAGCCTTGCGGGTAGTTTTTGCCTCGTAGCAGGCAGGATTTACGCGATCATTTCAACGTTTTTGCCACATCCAAACCCGCACAGCCCTAGCCCGCTGCTCATCTTCAATTGAAAACAAAAAACTTAGCCGCTATTTTCCTCTGGGACATAGCGTGGCCTTCATTTGGCACCATGGTTGCACTTGTCTGGGTGTTGCTAGGTGTCGGCATTCATCCGGCACTTGCTGTTTTCACCAGCGGGGAACGAGATTATGACAACGAAAACTCGAAATTCGCTTCGCATTGCCACTGCTGTTCTGGCCACCTTTTCGACGGCCCCGTTTTTGGCGCAGACAGTCGGCCAAAATAATCCCTCCAATGCACAGGTGCAAACGGGAACATCCACCGGAGGGTCGCAATCGTCGGCAACTTCTGGAAGCGGCAACGATTCGATGTATGCGACGGGGCAACCTTTGTCGACCCAGTCCCATGAGGGATTCTGGGGGCACCTGAATCCCATGGCCCGCAAGAAGTGGGTACATCGTCAAGTCGATCCTGTAAAGGACCGCTTGAACGAGCTGGATCAGCTTTCCGCAACCAACGCGCAGGACATTAAAGATCTGGATGGCCGCACTCAGGCTGGCATCGCCAAGGCACGGAGCGAGGCCCAGATTGCCGACCAGCACGCCACAGTCGCTGGCAACACAGCCAACCAGGCCCAACAGTTGGCGCAGCAGGCCAGCACCAAGACCGATCAGATCAACACTGCGGTCAGCAACATCGACCAGTACCAGACTGTAAGCCAGGTGGAGATTCGCTTCCGTCCCGGTCAGGATGTCCTCGGCCAGAATGCGAAGGACGCGCTCGATCAGCTTGCAACCCAGTTGCAGGGGCAGCGCGGCTACCTGGTGGATGTGCAGGGTTACTCCCCTGTACGCGGATCGGCTGGCGTCGCAACCTCCCACCGCATGGCCTCAGCCGTTACCCGTTACCTGGTCACGCAACACCAGGTTCCGCTCTATAAAATTCGCCAGATCGGATTGGGCAATGCTCCGTTGGAAACCAGCGACAGCAGCACCCGCCGTCATGGCAGCGTCGTGGAAGTCACACTGATGCATAACAGTTTGTCAGCCTTGAGTGCGTCGAACGCAGGCGGCTCAACAACCGGCGCGGCGCAGTCCAGTACCGCGCAGTCCTCCTCGAATGGGACTGCGTCGCAGCCAACTAACCAATAAGGCTGACTAAAAAGCTCTCACACAAGAGAGAACCAAGGCAGATTGGCCCCTCCAACGAGGGGCCCTTTTTTTGCTTGATACACTGGTGGTCTGCTGGCTCCCTTGCAGTCTCTACGTTTCAGAATCAGTCATAAAGAGCATAGGTTGATGGAAACTATCATCGGTTGACCCTGTACGCGATTCTGACATTCCAGTTGTCCTAGCGGCCGCGCATACTTCGCCCCAACCTACGAAATACTCATCGTAATACCGGATTGGATAAATACCTGTTTGTTGAAGCTCATCCCGCGAGGGGATGTGGCCTAACAGCCCCGCAACGCGCTTCACTTCCAGTTGCAAGGTTTTCTTGGGGACTTCGTATTTCATCCCACCAATCCGATGGACGCGACTGTTTTTCGCCTTTGGCACACCTACTATTTTTTCAAACGGATCTCCACCACCCTTCAACAAGATGTGCCGCGATTCGGCAATTGCGTGATATTTCTCCGAAAGTTCAACACCTATGTACCGACGACTCAGCACTTCCGCACAAAGGGTAGTAGTGCCAGCACCATTGAACGGGTCCAATACAACTTCTCCTTCGGATGTAAGCAGTGCAATCAGCCGCAGCATGAGTGCCGGAGGGAGCTGGCAAGGATGATCGACGCGCCGGGAGTTGTGTTTGAGCCGATGAATGTCCCACCAAAGATCGCTGATTGGTTCGCGATCTGGATTCGCAGCCCTCCGTCGCATCGCCATGCACTGCTGACGCACACAATGGTTTTCGCGAAGTGTCTTGATCGCATCTGCTTCGAGAGATATTGCCGAACCACGGATAAGTCCCGGTACAGGCCGTGGTGTGCCCTTCGAGAAGCAAACAATGGAATAGTGAGAGGGCATAATCATCCGCACGGGCAAGCTCATCCCTTCCCAAACAATCCAAGACTGAAAGGTCAGGCTTTGCTTCATGCGCTGAAAATGCCGAATGGCCAGAATCGGAATGTTGAGCACTGCGCAAGTACAGCCCGGACGCAACACGCGGGCAAGCTCATCCAGCCAGTTATCGCACCAGTTTAAGTAGTCCTGAACATCGATCGCATCGTCCCAAGAATCATATCGCTTGGCGAGGTTGTAGGGCGGATCGGCAAAACAAAAATCAATGGAGTTTGCTGGGAGCTTCCGAAGCTCCTCAAGCGAATCGCCGTGGATGAGTTGTGAATCTAAATTCTGGGTGTCATCCCCGCGAGCATTTTGCCAAGGTTCTGGTTCCATGGGTCCTTGGTAAAGCGAAGGTACAGAGGCGAGATTCGCAACGATAATATCTCGATAAGGCTCCAAGCCGAATAGATCGGCCAGGCGTGTTGTAATCTCCCTTGGTTGCTCACCGGGTGCATACGCAATATCTCTCCATACGTCGGAAACAAGGGTCCCGTATTCGTGATACGTGTGTTTCTTGCCCCCGTAGTCTTTCGTTGTCTTGTCACACGCTGGGCAATAGGTATAGCCGATTCTGGTTTTCGTATGGCGCAAGGAAGTACGGTATTTCGACAAAACCAACAATGCGACATGGTGCTGTGGAAGGCGTTGCGGTCCCAGCGTAATTGGAGTGGCGAGCTTTATGGCGACCAGTAACTGGAAGTGTAGAAAATTGCTGACTAGCGGCCACGTTTCCGCCGCGTCTTGCGCAGTTGTCAGGACTGCAACGATTGACTGATCGTTGAGCGCCTGCGCAAACTGTTGCAATGCCTTGAACCACGCTTCTGCATGGTTCGTCCTATGCCTGTATGGCAAAACTAGCAGCCAAACTTCAGCCCGCTCTGAATTCGGCCTCGGTAGGCAATCTATACTCGAAACTTCAATCGTGCGGACGGCAAGGCGATTCGCCTTTTCACTTTGATGGGGCATAGTAGTGGTCTATGTTATTTGAGCGTTCTAAGGAATTTTGCGAGATCATCCAATTCCTCATCTTTGATTGAAACGGTGCAATCGCTATACGCGCAGATGGTGGATAGCGCGGAGCGGCGTTGAAAGTTGCCAGCGCCATCGATCACATAAGCGATCTTGTGCCCAGCGGCCCGCAATAACCGCTGGCGAGCGTCCGCTTGACCCGCCTTGCGTTCTATCGTGCTGTTGGTTGTCACCTGAAAACTGACCTCTATCGCGCAATATCTTCCCTTCGGAGACTGCGCGACCAGATCGAAGGACATATCGGTACGGCCCTCGTTCTGGCTTATTCCGGGAATCGTGTGTCGCGAAAAGTCCCATGTAGGAAGTGCATTTTCCAGTCGCTCTCGCACGTATGCCTGACAGAGTTGCCCCATTGCGTTTGCCGTTGCACCGCCGGTGATCCGGCTTACATGAATGTAACGCTGTCTGACAAAGCTGTCGAGGTCGCGTTTTTTACCGATGAGCGCTCCCATGGTGCACTTTTCAAGAACGTCGTCTGGTATGCCGGGGTCTGTCGCAGACCCGCCGTGAATGAGAAGCATCGCAACATCTTCCATCGCAGCAGATAGGTCACAGGCATCTGCAAGGCCAGGGCCATCGACTTGCAACGTGCATTTCTGTCGACTGTTAACGGATTGAAAAACATATTTATGCTCAGCATTCTTCCAATGATAAGGTCATTGCGCCAGCGGGAAAAAATTTCCTAATTTCAGTCTTGTAGCGTTGCAGTTTCTCCCCTCCCACATCGGACAAAACGATGAGGTGTTTCAGGAACAGGTTTCCGGGCATCCCGGCTGTCGCCCGCAGTACGTCCTTCCATGCAGTTGGGGCAGCATCGGCAACGTATAGTATTCCGATGAATTTTTCCTGTGACTCAATGAGCTTTGGAATAATGCTGGTCGTTTCCTCGCGCTGGGCGAGGGCCGCAGGCCAGAATTTAGCAGCGTGACGCTCAAGATCTTCAACGTCCCTTGGCATTGTTTGGGCTTGCATCCTACTGGCTAAGGCTTGCATAAATACTTATGGGGCAAGTATATGGTCACTAAAACAACGTCGGTGCATCGTCGGCGGGATGGTTCTTTTTTGTGCCTCGTTTGGGTGGGGCCTGCATGGCGCTGGATGCCGCGTCTTCCGCTCCCAGCAAAGCGAGCAACTCCTTCATTTCCTTTCGGATGTCTTTCAGCCGCGGATTGGACGGAGCGGCTTTGGGCTTCGCTGGAGGCTGCAGCACTTCGGAGGCGCTGCGTCGAGCTGGTGCAGGCGCTTCCTTTACACCATTGGATGGCTGCTGGGTCTTAGAAACTTTAAGAGCAGCAACCGGAGCCTGATCTCGCTCGGCGTGAAGCATGCGGCGGTTCTCCGCCATCAGGCGTCGAGCGCCAGCGATCGTGAAGCCTTCCTCGTAGAGGAGGTGTTTAATTTCAAGGACTATCTCGACATCGCGTTTGCGATAGAGGCGCTGCCCTGTGCCACCCTTGTTGGGCTTCAGTTGAGGAAATTCCGTCTCCCAGAAACGCAGCACATAAGCAGGCAGACTGCACAGACGAGCGACATTTCCAATGCGGAAATAGAGCTTATCTGGAATCGAGACTTGCGCCGTTGGTTGCATCTTGCGCCGGGCTGGCTGTTGTGTTGCCATCGGACTCCCCTATTCGCAAGGCAGGCATTGCAGCATGGACCGCGCAATACAAATTCCCTCAACGTCGCAACCAGACCTGCATCTATTCTTCACGCCGGGCCTGTTTCGGGCGGGTGTGACTGCAATCGCTGCCCTTACGTAGGATGCCGGTACGCTGGCAACCAGCGTTTTCAAAAGTATAGGATATCGGCCCATGCCGATGCAGCAATATTCTTCGTACTGTTTTCGACACAGACGGATGATGTCGTCTGGAGAACACCTATCCTCTCAAAACTATAGCGGTTCTTATGGCCTGCGTTGCCCTTTTTGATACGGAAAATAAACTGCGGATTTCTCGACTTGTCCGCTACGGCGGAATCGCTCGGGCAGCAGGGGACGCAGATGCATGGGCTGGACGCGAAACGTTCTTACTCGGCAACCATTTTTTCCATACGAACCACCGGCAGCGACACGCCATCTTTCAGCGGGACTTCCATTCGTTCGACGACTCGATAACCTTCCCGCAGGTAGAGCGGCACGCCGGTCAGCGTAGCTCCCATCTCCAGCCGCTGGAAACCAGCGGACAGCGCGGCCTCTTCCGCAACATGCAAAAGAAAGCTGCCGATGCCGCGACGCGTCCATTTGGGGTGTACGAAGAACGCGCGGATTTTCGCCGCGTCCTGCGACGGGTCGAGCAGTGCATCTTCCCGCACTGCATGGTGGTCGCCGCCGCAAAGCGTCTTGCGCTGGCTCCAGCCGCCACAGCCCAGCAGCTCCCCGTTCTGCTCGACGACAAAATATGTGCCGTCCTCGATAAGCTGGCTGTCCACGGTGAAGACGGTCTGCAAAGCCAGTTCCATTTGCGCAGGCGTGTAGTCGTTCGCCTGCAGGCCACGAACGGAGGCATCGATCAATTCCTGGAGCGCGGGAATATCGGCAGCGGTCGCTTTTCGCAGGGTGGTTTCCATGGAAGTCCCGCGCCCACTACATATTGGTATGCCCGTGGCGCATCTCTTCGTTGAAAGTCGGCTTGGTGAGAGCCAGGGCCTCGGCAAGAATCGCGTGGTAGTGGTCCGCGCGCTCCAGCAGCCGGGCCGTGGCTGCGGCAAATTGCCCGTCGCCGCCGATCTGCACCAGCCCTTCGCTGGCCAGCCCGGCAGCGGCCTGCTGCAACTGTTCCACTCCCGTGTTGAGATACTGCGCATCGCGCGGATCGGCAATCCACACCGGCTGACTGCCACCGAGCACGCCGGAGAGCCAATACAGCTTGAGCGCCAGAAAATCCATGCGGCCCTCCTCGTCCGTGTCAGTAAAAACAAATTTCTTTTGCCAGCGGCTGTAATAGCGCGTGGTCACGGGAACAGGCTGGCGATTGCCGCTCTTGATCATTTCCATCTGGCCCTGGTCTAGCGTTTTGCGGACCGCGTTGTAGATAAACGTCTCCGCGTAAGGCTGTTCGGGTGCGGGAACAATGTCGGCAAACGTGACCGTCATGCTGGCAGCAATTTTGGCGTGCAGCGGACTGGCCGTGCCATCTTCCAGATGCGCGACCCCATGCACTACGTAGGTGTCGGCGCCGGAGGTGGATTTGTGAAATGGCCACGTAAACCCATTGAACCGAATCGGCAATCCGGCCTGGGTGACATAACAGTCGGGCCGGGGATTACGCAGGCGAAGCGCGGACTCGCGCAGATAATTGGTCATCTCCGGCAGCAGCGAGGGTTGATGGAAGTCGAAGGCTTCGCTCAGCTCCAGTTGCAGAGAGCGCGCGCTGGCCGTGTCGGCGTGCAGGCCGAAAGAAAAGCAGGTGGTCGGCGCTCCATGAAAATCCGCGCCTGCGTGAACGGACAAAATGATTAAACCGGCAGCCTTTGCGGCTGTTTCCATCGCAGTGGTCAATGCAGTCGAGCTTTGTAAATTTCCTTCTTGAGCCATCTATAAAATCCTATCTCCGCTAAAATCGTTCGCATCTATTATTTTACGGGTTTGCGGGGTGGAGTTTCCGCTGTGCTACACTCCGCTGTAATTTTCTTTCAAGGAGTGTCCCGCATGTCCTTGCATGTAGAGTGGATTGGCCGTCTGTGTCGAAATGTCTTTGCCGCACTAACAGGCATGTGTGTGGCCGGTTGTTTGTTGACAGGAATCGCTGCCTTCGCGCAGAACACGCTGCCCACTGCCGAGCAGGCCAAGGTGGACGCCGTTGCGCAGCAGGTGCTGGCGCAGACCGGCGTGCCCAGCGCTTCGGTCGGCATTGTGAAAGACGGAAAAGTTGCGTATCTGCGCGCCTACGGCAAAGCGGAACTCGATCCGCCAGACGCGGCCACGCCGCAAATGCGTTACAGCATCGGCTCCATCAGCAAACAGTTCACGGCGTCGGCGGTTCTCATCCTCCAGCAGCAAGGCAAGCTCTCGCTCGACGACACCGTTTCAAAATGGCTGCCTGCACTGACGCGCTCCAATGAAGTGACGCTGCGCGAGGTTCTCTCTCACACCTCTGGCTATCAGGACTATTACGCGGAAGACTACTCCATGCTGCCGATGAAGCATGCCACTACGGCGGACGCCATCCTGAACAACTGGGGCAGAAAACCGCTCGACTTCGACCCCGGCACTCAATGGCAGTACAGCAACACGAACTTTGTCCTCGCCGGAAAAATTGTCGAAATCATCAGCGGCATGCCGCTGATGAAATTCTTGCAGCAAAACATTTTTACTCCGCTCGACATGCGCAGCGTGATGAACTCCGATGCCCACCAGTTGGAGCAGAGCGATGCGCACGGGTACATTCGTTACGCGCTCGGACCGCTGCGCCCCGCTCCGACGGATGGTCCAGGTTGGATGTTTGCAGCCGGCGAACTGGCCATGCCGGTGCACGATCTGCTGCTGTGGGACATCAGCATGATGAATCAATCTCTGCTCCAGCCTGCATCGTATCAGCAGATGTTTACCGGAGTGAAGTTGAAAAATGGGCAGGATACGAATTACGGCCTGGGAGTTGAGGTTTCCACCCGCAACGGTCATCCAGTGATTTCGCATAGTGGTGAGGTTTCCGGATTTACCAGCGAAAATATGGTGCTGCCGCAGGACAAGGTGGCGATTGCGGTGTTGACGAATCAGGAGGCCGTCGGCGCAGCCGGCGCGATTGCGAGCAAACTGGCCGCGTTGTTGGTTGGCTTGCCGCCAAGCGAAGCGAAAGCCAGTGAAGACCAGGCACGGCAGATTTTTCTTGGCCTGCAGAATGACCAGATCGACCGCACTCTCTTCACGGAGAACTGCAACGCCTATTTCGACGCCGAGGCAATGGCGGATTATGCATCGAGCCTGAAGCCGCTTGGCGCGCCGCTCGAATTTCGACAGATATCCAAGGAACTGCGCGGCGGCATGACGTTTCGCATGTATGACGTATCTTTTCCAAAGACGCATGTATATGTCACGACCTACCAGATGCCAGACGGCAAGATCGAGCAATATCTTGTGGTTCCTGCGGAATAGTATGGCCGGATGATTCGCGCTTAGAAGCGCAGCAGGTAGGTCAGCTTCAGGTAGATGGTCTTGCTGTCATTCATTAACGAGGAATACGTAGGCGGCAGAATGGGGTCATTCGTATTGCAAAGCCCGTTTGCATCCCGCGTGCAGAGGGCGCGATCGATATTGGCGAAATTTCCAATGTAGCCAAAGTAGACCGCTGTGCCGGGATGCGGCAGATAAGTAAAAAGAGCGTCTGCGAAAAGCGTTTTTGAATTTGGCGCGCTGGTGTACTGCGGGTTCGGCAAGGTAGAGATGTATTGGCCGATCAGGTTAAAAGAAACCGCCTTGGTGAGCTGATAGTTCCAGCGAGAGATCAGCTCGTGGTTGTCATATACCACGTCGCCGTTGGTCAGGTTGGTGAAGTGCGTATATACATAACTATTTTGTAGATCGATTGGGCTGACAGGCTTCACTTCTACGTTGAGATTGGGCGAAGTTACATTCACCGGGCCAGGACCACTGTTGCTCGGCGGTGAATAGTTGATGACGGTTCCCTTGTACACTCCGCCACCTACGGCAATGTAGGGTTGGGGTGAACTATAAAAATTCAGGCCACTGGTATGGCTGTGATATTCCACATTCTTGGGCAGAGCGGAATAGTCCACCGGGCGTAACCGGTCCTGTCCTAGGTCCACATTGGCGGAGACAGACGTCCGGTACTTGAACGTAACACTGTAGGTTGGATTGATATAAAAATCGAGCGGCAATCCTGTGTGGTCCCAGATGCGCTCGCTATAGATGCTGGGGCCGTGCGAGAGTACTGCGGCATGTTTGGGCCGAAAAATATAGCTGTAATAGCCATTCGGTTCGCGGACGTCCGGCCTGCGAAAGAACCCAGTGTCCGTCACATATCCCGCCGATGTATCGTTATAAGCGATCCACCAGTTTCTATGCAGGTCCGAATAGTTCAGTTGCTGCGAATAGACCTGGCCGCTGCACGTCAGAGTGAACAGTTCGCAAGGCTGTTCGCCCGATGTGAAATTGCTGACATTCCGCGTTGCGGACGTGATGGCCTGCCCAGTCAATGTCCAGCGATTTTTCAAGCGTGCGCGATAATCGAATCCGCCCGCACGGTTGAAGGAATCTTGATACTCACGGTCGGCATAGATGATCCCAAGGTTCGACAAGCTCCCGATATCGCGGTTTACACGCCCAACATAAAAATGCGCGCGTGTGTTGTATTCAGGATTGTCCGGCGGAACGGCCTGGCCTGGACTTCGATCATCGACGCCCAGGATACCAAGCGCCAACGGCCCCAGTTTGCCTGTAAGCCTTGCACCGTACTGTGGCAGAACGATATTGTCCGTGTAGTACAGGCTGACTGGCGTCATGAAATAGCTGCTGTTTTCAATAAAAAACGGACGCACTTCCGGAAAGTATGGCGGAAAACGCTGGTTCGGCGTGGCTGGATTGTCGATGCCCACCTGACTGAAATCTGGATTGATGGTCGTGTCCAGTACCAGGCTGTTATGCAGGATGAACTTTGCGTCCAGCCCGGCATAACCCTGCAGGTGCTTGTCCTGAAAATATGGGTTGACCGGATTGACGGTGTTCAACTGGCGCAGATTGTGGCCCAGCACGTATGGCTCAAACTGTAGGTTCTGCCCGCGTGCGATATTTGTGAAGCCGTCGGCAGCAATGTCTTGCGTGAGGCGGCCCGCTACGTTGTGCCGGTTCTGCGGCCAGAAGACGGACTCATTCGCATGCGATATGCCGCGTTCCAAGATGATGCCCCAGGTGCGCATTTGGTTGGGGGCGGCCTTGGCAAAGTACATACTCGCAAACGGGACACGGATCAGCACCACATACCCATACCTCGTACGTTTTCCCCAGGTGTCCCACACCGTATCGAACGAATAGTCCGAGCCGTTTTGTTCGCTGTAGAGCGCGTCCGCCTGAATGCCCAATGCATTGGTCTTGAATACGAATGCGCGGCGCTGATCGTGAAATGTGTCCAGCATGACTTCAACAAAATCATCGTCGCCCAGCGAGTCTCGCGCCAGCATGTGCGCGCGGACGAGATTTTGTGTTTTGTCGTAGCACACAAAAGCAGCATAGAAATACTTGTGCGTGTAGCCGAGATATGCAATGGTGCGTTCGGTCGGGGGCTTTCCATCTTCTGGATAGCGTTGGACAAAGTTATCGATCCGCAGCATTTCACGCACGGCACGAGCGTGACGTGGAGGGACCAGAAAATCCGCAAGATTCGGCTCACTGTCTAGTTCAGGAATAGTGACATGCGGCCGATGGATCTGCGGCGGAGTTAAATATGCGGCTGCTGGACTTGGAGCAGCAGGTAAAGCATTTGTCGGTGTGGCCTCCACTTTTGGAAGGTCACTCTCCGCAGATACGGCGAACACGGGAAGGCACACGCTCAGCAAGAGGCAAGCAAAGGCCAGCAGAAAAAATTTGGGGCAGTCTACATGCATCGTGTGGATGTGTGGTTCAGCCAGACAAGATATGCAGGTTCTTCTTTATATTTTAGCTGCAATCGAAGATGTTCCTGATGCATTGGACGTTAGACGCCGCAATTCGGTTCGTCTCAAATATCGCAAGGCGCGCCACGCGGAAGACGATCTAATGGGAAGGCGGTTTCTGAAAGCCCACATGCAGTTCCTTAAACCCAAAGATGCGCATCTTTGCGCAGACGTAGACCTCGAAGGCGTAGCGTGCGCTTTTATCGACCAGGCTGTATTCCGCAGGCCACGGGGCAGCTTGCATGCGCCAGTTGATGGCCGGGGACGAATACATCACGATCAGGCTGGCGCGGCGCACATGCGCCGGCGTGGTCACTACTTCCGCCGACTGCCATCCATGCGCAAGCATTATCTGCAAAGAGAATGCGATATTTTCGATCGTATTGCGCGCTCGTCCTTCCTGCACTATGTCACGAGCAGGAACGCCGGAGGCTTCGGCCAGTTTCGCCATCACGTCCGCTTCCACAAAGCGGTTGTGCGCCGCTCCGCCAGAAAGAATGATGACCGGCGCCACTCCGGCTTGGAATTGACGCACTGCCTCCAGCACACGTTCGCGCTGCTCGGGCGAAGGGGTGCCATCCGGGCTGGCGGGATACCCAAGAACGAGCAGTGTATCGAAATGGTTGGCATGCGTGTTGCCGAGCGGGATGGTGAAATAAAAGATTGCGATAACGATCGGTATCCATGCAATCAGCAGCGCTAGCTTTTCGAGCGTCTTTTGCAGCGGGCGCGGAATGGACTTCATAAGAAGTTCAGCACTTCAATTTTGACACGCCTAAAACAATTGGTTCTGTTTGCGTGGCAGCTCCAGACCGAAGTGCTGGTAGGCAAGCCGAGTGGCGACCCGTCCGCGCGGCGTGCGGTCGAGGAAACCAATCTGGATCAGGAACGGTTCGTAGACCTCTTCCAGCGCATCTTCTTCTTCCGCCAGCGCAGCCGCCAGCGTGTTCAGGCCCACCGGGCCGCCATCATATTTGTCGATGATGGTGCGCAGCAGGCGGCGGTCCATTTCATCGAAACCGTGCGCGTCCACTTCCAGCAGGTCCAGTGCAGCCATTGCCGTGGCGCGGTCGATGTGGCCGTTGCCGCGCACCTGCGCATAGTCCCGCACGCGGCGCAGTAGCCGATTGGCGATGCGCGGAGTGCCGCGGCAGCGCATGGCGATCTCGGCCGCGCCATCGTCGTCTATGGGCACGTTCAGCACTTCAGCGGAGCGATGCACGATGATGCGAAGTTCTTCATCGTTATAAAAATCCAGCCGCAGCAGGATGCCGAAGCGCGCCAGCAACGGCGAGGCCAGCAGGCCGGGTCGCGTTGTGGCAGCGATAAAGGTGAATGGATGCAGGTCCATCACATGCGTGCGCGCCGCTGGCCCTTGCCCAATGATGATGTCCAGTTTGTAGTCTTCGAGCGCGGTGTAAAGTTTTTCCTGGAGCGCCGCCTGCAGCCGATGAATCTCATCGAGAAACAGCACTTGATGCTGTTTCAGGTTCGTCAGGATGGCCGTCAGGTCTCCCTGAATCTGGATCGCAGGCCCGGAGGTTTGTTGAAAGCCCACTCCCAGTTCATTGGCGATGATGTTGGCCAGCGTCGTCTTGCCCAGCCCGGGCGGCCCGGAGAGCAATACATGGTCGAGCGCCTCGCCACGATTGCGCGCGGCTTCGAGCGCAATCGACAACTGCTCCTTCGCCTTGCGCTGCCCGATGAACTCGTTCAGCCGCTGTGGGCGCAGTTTCAGGTCGAGTGCGAGGTCGTCGTCCACCGGCTCGGCGGAGACAATGCGGCTGGCTGGGCTGTTCAACTCCATTCAAGCGGATGGTATCGTGAGCGGCGATCCGACGCAAACCTGAGTATGTCCGCACTGCATCGATGCGGTTTAATTCAATCTATTTCTTAGTTGCTGTGCGTAAAGTGTTGCATGAAAGGGTGGCAACCATGTCGTGTAATGAATCGGAAGATATTTTGCTGGAGCGAAACACCACAGCGGCGGAGGAGGATCCGGGGGATTTTTGAACCATGGAGAGGATATGAGATATTTGGTATGAATTGCTGGGGTAAATTTAGTGAATCCGTCGCTGCACCTTTCGGGGATATTCGAGTCGAGAGTGGGGTTATACGCTCCTGCTGGTACTCGTATCCGTGACTCGTTGATATAGCCACCGTTTTCAATCTGTACCCAGCCATCATCTGGGAAACCTGTCTGGATTTCTCTTCTTGGCACGCCAGAGCTTTCAACCATTTGAATTGCGCTTACCTCAGCACGTGATTCCGCAAAAAAATCGTGAGTACCCGCAATAGAATAGACCGCGAATACAGCCAGTGTGACCAGGCTGACTACCGGCAGCTTCGCCCTGACTCGTTCCTGGTACAGCCTCAGCAGAAAGACGATTGCGACAGGAGTCAATCCCACGAGATATCTGTCCTGGATTAAGTTGAAAGCCCCCCTGGGGCGACAATAACAGAAGGTAGCTCAATGAGAATGGACCCAGAATCCAGGCCATGCTGTTCCACGGTAATGCGTATGCGCCAGAGTAGATCGGCCTGGTTTTCTTTAGGCTTGCGATCTGCTCCGCCATCATCAGTCCGGAGGCAATCACCATGAGAGAAAGTGCGAGCCTGATCCACAGAACCATTACGACAGGTGTGCCGAACATGCCTGGCCGCAGGCTGGACTGTTCCGCCAGAAGAAACATGAGCCATGGCATCACCCAGGTATCGGGCCTTCCCTCTGCATAGGCCAGAAGCCAGAGCGAGACCAGCAAGACCATCGCGCCGGCGATCCGCAGCCAGGCCTTGCGATCTAACCGGCGCGCGGTCGGCAGCCACGCAGCTGAAACGGGAAAAAGGATGAGCAGCAGGCAAAACAATGTCTTTACAATCTGCGCGCCCAGGTGCGGCAGCAACATCCAGCGAATCGGCGCCCAGATAACATGCTCGGGCACGGAATATGGCTGCCTGTTGAACCAATGCAGGCAAGCTAAAACACCTGCCAGGCTGAGCACCCATAACAATACTCCGGCGATCTTCATGTCGCGGCGTTCGCGCAGCAGCCACGCCGTCGAGGGCGCCATAACCAGTGCTCCCAGCCATGCGATCTGGCGCACAGTACCGCCAGCCACGTTGACCGCCACTGCCGAACACAGCCACAACAAAGCGGCCCGATCACTGGGTGTTGCGACTGCCCGCTGACACATGTACATGCAGACAAAGATGACGAGCAATCCGGGGATGTCCGTCATGTAACTTGCGGCGGAAGGGAGAAAAATGGGCGAGAGCGCAAGCGCCAAAGTCCCAAACATCGCATTCTGCGAATTGATTCCAAACCGTCGCAATATCTGATGGAACAAATACACAGTCGCCGCATCAATCGGCAGCATCGATAACCGGATGACAGTAAAGGAAAAGCCGAAAATCTTGATGAACAGAGCGTCCCACGGAATCAACCATCCCAGCATGGCCGTGGCCCATCCGTTGTAGAGGATATGCCCGGTGCGAGCAAAATCCAGCGCTGTTTTGACGTATGAAAATTCGTCGCTGAAGGGCATATTTGCTACTGGAGCGGCGATCAGCACGCTGGCTGCAACAACCAGGGCGCATAGCGGTCCATTGCGCGTTGCATTGGAGCGCACGTCCGTCTCGATTGGGCTGCGTGTAGCTGTCACCGCTTCGGTCGTGGTCGCCGCTTCACTCATGCAGTTCTCTGCCACAATATCAGAATCAGGTGCTTTCGACCGATCGGGCCATGTTGCGACCCATTTGTACACTCTCGGCGATCCCTCGGTCCTCGGGATAATAGAAACAGGTATCGGCAACCTGAAGGCCGTGAATCGGCGTCTGGATGGGCGGAATTTTTGCCGCGAAGCCTGGCTCGCAAACCGGTTGTCCGTGCTTCAGACGCCCCACCCTGACATCCATGATATCGTCGCGCGTCAACGCCGGATTGATCTGCTGAAGACACGAAAACGCTTCCTCTCGCAGTCTGTCATCCGGCAAGGAGAATTTGGCATTCGTCACCGGCATGTAGTAGGGAACATACAAGATGCTGTTGTCACCAACGTTTCTCAGATTGGAAAACTCGATGATTCCCGGTATCTCGATGCCAGCCTCGGAAATGTTCACCCAGAAGTGCGGGCTCACGGAGCGCTTCAGTTTAAAAATGACACAGATCACTCCTATGCTGTGGATGGCGCTGTAACGCGCCTTCCACTGCGGCGGCAAATCGGGAACCATGCCGGCGATGAGCGGAATCGGAACAGTAGAAATAACGGCATCTGCAGGAAATCGCTTTGCAAGAGCGTTGACGCCCGTCACCTGATCGTTTTCGATCGCTACGCGCTCTACTGGCGCGTTCAGATGCAAACGTCCGCCTCGCTGCTCAATCTCACCCAGCAACGCATCCACCAGAGTTTTCGACCCTCCGTCGATGTAGCCAAGCTCTTCCTGCATGATATTTTTTCGCGATTTTCCAACCCTTCGGATTCGTGTCCATATCCAGGCAGCAGAAATGTTGTCGGCGTATTCGTAGTATTTAAAATCCAGCAGCGGATGCCAGAATCGGTCGTAAATTTCCTTTCCGCAATAGCGGGTGATCCACTTCCGGGCCGATTTATGTTCCAATGCAGGCCAATGGTTGCGCTGCAGGCATAGAAATACAAAGAATCCGTAACGTAATTTCCCGATCAGGCTGATACCCGGAAGTTTCAGCAGTGAAATCGGATCGCCCCAGCGATGCAATCTTCCCTGGTGAAAGAAGCCCATGCTGGTCTCAACCCAGCGCAGTTTGTCCGCGATACCGAGTTCGGACATCAATGCAAACGTAGGATGGTCTGACCGGCACACAAAATGGTAGAAGCGCTCAATTGACAGACCGCCGAAATCGAAGTGTGCAGCCATGCCTCCCGGTACTGGAGACGCCTCGAAAACGTCTACCTCGCAGCCGTCCAAAAGTGCCTGATATGCGGCTGCAAGCCCCATTACGCCCGCACCGATGACGATTACCCTAGACATGAGACTAACCCTTCTCAGCCATCGTCTTCGCTGATCCATCGAGATTGGAAAATTCAGTCTAGCAGCCCGAGCCTTTTTCTTGGAGCGGCTTAGTTGGTTAAGATGCTGAAGATACAGGGAACCGTGAACACCGGAGAAGTGCTTTTTTTTGCAACCATCTGGTTCTGTTGACATCCTCGATACGTGTGTGTTGAAGTCGGCAGGAATCGGGTTAAGCTGAAGCTGCTCTGGCTCTTCGCA
>DAHUZH010000029.1 GCA_027306695.1 Acidobacteriaceae bacterium | reverse complement strand
CTGCCGCAGGATGTTCACTATCCGCTCAGGCGTGTGCTTCCTTGCCTTGCCCATTCCATGCTCCTTCCATACCAGTTTGTCTCACTCCCACTGGTTCAGAATTTGCCGGGCAGGCCAGTGTAAAACTTTTACCCTATTGGAATATAAACATAGCAAGCCAACGGCAGGAGGGTCTATTGCGCTGCATGCGCGCGCTCGGTGTTCTTCGGAAGACGCAGTTACCGCTGCTCGCCCTGGCGCTGCTTTGCGCCTGCGTTGGCGCTGTCGGGCAGGGCCACGCGCAGCACACCTGGCAAATCCAGGCCTTCGATGCGGACTGGCGTTTTTTCAGGGAGACGCGCCCGGCGCGGAGCAAACCGGCTTCTATGATCGCGCATGGCGACGGCTGAGCGTGCCACACGACTGGACCGTTGCAGCCCCTTCGACGCAACCAATCCGACCGGCGGCGCGGGCGCATTTCTTCCCTCCTGCGTGGGCTGGTATCGCAAACATTTCGTCGTTTCCGCAGCCGATAAGCACCGTCGGATTTTCGTTCAGTTTGACGGAGTGATGGCCAATAGCGACGTCTGGATCAACGGCACGCTGCTGGGGCATCGCCCTTACGGTTATGTCAGCTTCCGCTATGAACTAACCGGGCACATTCGTTTCGGAGTGTCTGCGGACATCGACATCGATTCTTCATCTTTCGTGCTGGTCGAGCACTGCGATATTTCGGTTAACGACTACGCACTTTGCTTGAAAGCCGGGCGCGATGCGGACGGGCTGCGCGTCAACCGCCCCACAACGGACGTGGTCATTCGCGATTCGACGGTGCGCGCGGAGGCTGCGGGCATTACCATCGGCAGCGAGACTTCGGACGGCTTCCGGCGCATCGACGTTTATGGCCTTCACGTCTATCGGCCTGTGCCTTCCGGCATTCTTTTCAAGTCCGCGCACACACGCGGTGGCGTCGCGCGGGAGATAAAAATCCACGATCTCGATTTGGAAGGGGTTGCCGTGCCGGTGCGCATCAACATGAACTGGAACCCGAGCTACAGCTATGCAACGCTGCCGCCGGGAATGAAGAATGTGCCGGACTATTGGAACGTGCTGGCCGAAAAAGTGCCGGAGGCGCAGGGCAGGCCGCGTTTCCGCGATGTGAAGATATGGAACATCAAGGCCACGGGGGCGAAACGCGCTTTTTCTGTGAAGGCATATCAAGACGCGCCTTTGGTGGAATTCGATTTCGACAACATTCACATACAGGCGCAAACGGCGGGAACCATCCGCGACGCCAAAGACTGGAAGTTTACCCGGACAATGATCGTTACGGCGGACGGGACCCATGTCCAGGTGCTGGACAGTACGACTGTTACCGGCCTACCGTAATTCGTTTACCTTATTTTTTTGAGGCGCCGATCAATTTTGCATAGCATGGACGCGGCCAGTGGTTCGTAGGACGGGGCTTGGCCTAACGATATTTTCTGTATAGGCTTCCACATGTCCGCTGAAACCGGTCACAACAACAACGCGAGTCGACCACTGTTCACAGGAGATTGAACCTATGCTGCGACGGGATTTTTGCAAACTTATTGGAGCCGCCGCCGCCGCCGCGGTTTTACCGGCCACTGGCCAAGTCAGCGGAGCCGGCGCACCGTCGGAGGCCAACGGATTCGACACTTTCACGGAAGACTACGCTAAGTTCTGCGAGACGCCGGCGGGCCAGAGAATTTTTTACGCTTTGCAGAATGGGAAGATCGTAAGCGAAAAACTGAATGAAACAGGATGGCAGCCAACCGCCTGGGGCAAGCCTCCGAGTTTGCCGATCCTCGGCGGCTCCTGGGACGGCGTGCCGATGGATTCTCCGATTCCCAATTTAGGCGGCGACGGCCCCTATAAACCGACCTGGGATTCGCTGCTGCAATATGACGCGCCGGAGTGGTATCGCGACGCCAAGTTCGGCATCTGGGCGCACTGGAGCCCGCAGTGCGTGCCGGAAGCAGGCGACTGGTATGCCCGTAAGATGTATTCGCAGGGGTCCCCGGACTATAAGTATCAACTGGAGCATTATGGCCATCCTTCCCGGTTCGGATATAAGGACCTTTGTCCGCAATGGACGCTGCTCAACTGGGAGCCGGACGATCTGATCCAGCGCTACAAGAAGGCGGGAGCCAGATTTTTCATTGCGCTTGCCAACCATCACGATGGCTTCGACACATGGGACTCCAAACACCATCCGTGGAACGCGATCAACATTGGCCCGCATCGCGATGTGGTCGGCGGCTGGGCCACCGCCGCGCGCAAGCAGGGGTTGCGTCTGGGCGTGACCGTGCATCAGGCCCGCAATTGGTGGTGGTTTCAAACCTCGCATGGCGCGGACAAAACCGGCCCATTGGCGGGCGTGCCGTACGACGGCGATTTGACTGCGGCCCAAGGCAAAGGCCAGTGGTGGCAGGGATTCGATCCCCAGCAGTTGTATGGGGCGAAGCACCCGCAAGATGCGCTGCCGGACGTTTCTTACGTGAAGGACTTCTATGATCGCACCCGCGATCTGATCGACCTGCACGACCCGGACCTGCTTTATTTCGACAATTCGCTGCTTCCTTTGGGTTGGGGCGGGATGAACATTGGCTCCTACTTTTACAACCACAATCTGAAAACCCACGGCGGCAAGATGGAAGCCGTCCTGAATGGCAAGCAAGTGCCGGACCGGCTGGCAAAGGCACTCGTTGCCGATTACGAACGCGGCCTCACCGACCACATTATGGCCTACCCCTGGCAGTCGGAGACCTGCATCGGGCATTGGCATTACAATCGCGCCCTGTTCGACAAACCCGGAGAATACGGCGGCTACCTGCACCCGCGCGATGTGATTCACTGGTTGATCGATACGGTCAGCAAGAACGGAACATTCATCCTGAACATTCCCGGAAAGCCCGACGGAACCATCGACCGAAAGGAAATCGCGGTCCTCGACAAGATCACGGAGTGGATGCAGGTCAACGGCGAGGCGATCTACGAGACGCGACCATGGAAGGTGTATGGCGAAGGGCCGGACATGGTGAAGAGCGGCTCATTTCAGGGCAATAGCATCAGCAAACTCGGTCCCAAGGACATCCGGTTTACGCGCAACAAAGCCAACAATGTGGTCTATGCGATTGTCTTGGGCTGGCCAACGGATGCGTTCATGGTTCAGTCGCTGGGGATTGCGGCGGCCAGCAATCCCGGCAAAGTGGAACACGTCCAATTGCTGGGCACTGAGGAGAAACTGCGGTGGAAGCAAACCCCGCAGGGGCTCAGAGTGGAACTTCCAAAGCATTATTCTCCCACGACGGACTATGCGGCGGCGGTGAAGGTCATGCTGGCGTAATCAGGACATCGCCTTGGGTACCAGCTATTTGCCGGTAAACCGTTCCGCGATCGGCGAGAGGGCGTCCCAACTGTCGGTGCGGAACGCGCGCAAACAGATAGCCGACGGCGGAAAATCCGGGGACCGTCTCTGGGGTGCACACCAGCCACTTGCCGTCGATCTCCGACTGCGGCGTGTAGCTCTTCGTATCCTTGCCGGTGAACATGCGTATCTCTGGATAATTGGCGGCGGCGATCTCCTGGTCCTCATGGAGCATGCCCGCGATGGTCATTTCAAATGGTCCACTGGACTTCAGCTTGTGAAGACGGGCCATCCATTTGCCGTCCGCATCCGTGATTGCGGACTGGTTTTGACCGTGGAAGCTCACGATGACTTTCTCGCCCGGGTCTGAGGTTCCCCAAATCGGCACGGACATCCCGCTCGGCAACACCATGTGGTCGCTAAAAAGCGCGGAGGGTTTCACGTCTGCCGAAGCGGGTGCGCAGCAGAGAACGGCGCTACACAATAGGGCCAACCAACATTTCCTCATGTAAATCTCAATTCCTCGGGTACAACCGGAAGCAGCCCGACGGATGCGTGGACCGCCCAGGTTGAATTTCAACTTTTTAAATCTTCAAGCCGGTGATCTTCAGCGCGAAGGCATGTTCACATGGCGGCTCGGGCGGCATGGCGACATTAAGAATTTATCCGTAAATAGTGTCGAACTTGATTCCGCCCGGCAAGCTGTCTGAAGCCGTGGCTTGAAAGTGGGCGAAGATAGCCTCCAGGATGGCACAGATCAAGTCGTGGACGGTATCGGATGCATTTTGGGCCAAAGGTGGAGCCGCTGGTTCCGGTCAAGCAGCGGCCTGCGGGTCGGGTCAGAACATTGAATCGCTCGTTCCACAGTAAATTTGATGGCCGAAACAGAAACTGCCGTTGTCAGTTGATGACGGACTCGCCGTGAAAAGAGAGTGGACACGGGACTTAAGCGAGGATACAGTCGACGTCGTTGTTCTTTAACATTTGTTGGCATTCTGGGTCGAGGGCTTTTTCGGAAACGATCTGATCGATATCGCTTAAAGGCGCCACATGGATCATTGAGTCACGTCCAAACTTTGTCCGGTCGGCGACGATGACCACCTTACGGGCGGCTCGAATCATGGCGCGAATGGACTCGACGTTGAGGCTGTTTGAATCGCTGATGCCGGAGGCGGTAATGCCGCCGATGCCCATGATAAGGATGTCGGCGGAGACGCTGTCCAGCATCCTTTCGCAGATGGGGCCAATCTGCACGCCGAGCCTGGGATAGAGGTAGCCTCCGGTGAGCGTGACTTCGGCCTGCTTGCTGTCCCAAAACACCTGAGCCACCGGTATGGAGTTGGTGACAATCTGAATGAGCCGGTTGCTCAGGTTGTTGGCAACTTCCGCAACGCTCGATCCACCGCCCAAAATTACCGTTTGCCCATCTTGGACCAGGGCGGCGGCTGCCTTCCCGATCCGCACCTTCTCGTCGTGGCAACTGACCGAGAGACGCTTGAAATCGAGTTGTTCATCCCGGGTCTGAAGGGAAATGGCCCCGCCGTGAACCCGTCGTAGAACACCCTTTCGTTCCAGTTCAATCAAATCCCGGCGCATGCTCGATTTGGAGGCGTCAAACTTTTCACAAAGATCTTCAAAACTGACAAATTCCTCCTTCGCGAAGAGATCATGAACCTTAAGCTGGCGTTGGGCTTGTTTCATCGCGTTCATGATACAGGCGAACCGCAAAAGAGCACAATCATGGTTTTATATGGTTGATTGTGGATCAAAATGAAAATATACTTAATTTCATTTCACAATATCCTATGAAAAAGATCGATCCCAGTCTTGTCTCAACCATTGTTCGCCGCGCTGTATTGGATTGTCTGGCGGCCAATCGATCCAGCCAGATGAAGCCAGAAGAGCCACTACGGATTTTTACTTCGCCGGAAGCTAACGCGCTCAAGAAAGAGATCGTGCGGGTGGGAAGAAAGCTCTGGGAACGGCAATATGTGGATGGCAATGGCGGCAATATCTCGGCCCGAATCTCTCCGCATTACGTGCTTTGCACACCGACGTTGTGCAGCAAGGGCGACCTTCGCGTGGAGGACCTGTCGCTGGTCGACCTCGACAACTACCAGATTTGCGGCGACCGTCCGCAGACCAGCGAAATTCTGCTGCATCTTGAGATTTACAAGGCCGTGCCGCAAGCCAAGGCCGTCATCCACTGTCATCCGCCGTATGCGACCGCGCATGCCGTCGCCGGAGTCGTCCCACCGGGGAACCTGATTCCCGAGCAGGAGGTGTTCGTTGGGCCAGTTGCGCTGGCGCCCTATGAAACTCCTGGGACGCACGCCTTTGCACGAACGGTCCTTCCGTACGTCAAACATCACAACACGGTCCTGTTGGCCAACCACGGGATCGTCTGCTGGGCCGATACGGTGACGCACGCGGAATGGTATGTGGAGGTGGTGGACACCTATTGCAAGACAATCCTGATCGCCTCGCAGCTTCGGCCGAAACTGAACGAGATCCCTCCCGATAAGATCGCGGACCTGCTTGTCCTGAAAAAGTCCTTGGGGTTGCCGGACCCACGGCTGGAGAACGATGAGGCCCCCACTGGAGAAGTGGAAGCTCTCACGCATAGCATGGCGGAGTTGCAGCAAAAAGTTTCGAGCGGGAAGCGTCCCGGCAAGTATGAAATCGATGAACTCGTCAGTCGTTTAAGTGCGGAAGTTCTGGCTTTTCTCAGTGGCGCGGCATGACGCACACGGCAAATTTCATTGCCGCGGACCTGGGTGCGTCGAGCGGCCGCGTGATGCTGGGCCGCTGGAACGGGCGCACCTTTGCGTTGCAGGAGTTGCACCGGTTTCCCAATGGCGGGGTCCGTGCATCGGGCAGTTTGCATTGGGACGCCTTTGGGATGTGGTCTGAAATTCAGAACGGTCTGAGGAAATATCGCGCACTCTTCGATCATTGCCCGACCACAATCGGCGTGGACGCATGGGGAGTGGATTTCGGTCTGCTGGATAAGCAGGGACGATTGCTCGGAAACCCATACCACTATCGCGATGCAAGAACGGACGGCATTCCCGACCTTGTCTTTCAACATATCGATGAGCGTGAACTGTTCGCACAGACTGGCGCCGCGACCGCACAGATCAACACGCTCTTTCAGTTGTACTCGATGGTGCGCAATGCCGATCCGCAATTGGATTCCGCTGAAACGCTCTTGATGGTCCCCGACCTGTTTCATTACTTTCTTTGCGGGGACCGTGTTGTGGAATACACCGAGGCCACAACCACGCAGATGTACGGCTTATCCAATGGCTGGGTGCGCGCATGGTTAGAGAAGCTGGAGGTTCCGGTTCGTATCCTGCCGGAAGTTGTGCTGCCTGGGACCTTGCTGGATGCGGTGCGCCCTGAAGTTCTGCGTCACACAGGAATCGACACTGCTTTTCCTGTGGTCGCCACAGCTTCGCACGATACCGCCAACGCAGTGGCCGCGATTCCCAACATGGACGAGAACAGCGCCTTCATCAGCAGCGGCACATGGAGCTTGATGGGGGCAGAGACAAGGGAGCCAATTACATCCGACCGCGCGTTCGCGTTGAAGTTTACCAACGAAGGCGGCGCTGGCGGCTCCAGGCTGCTGGTGAAGAACCTGACTGGGCTGTGGATTCTGCAGGAGTGTTTGCGCCAATGGACAAGCGAAGGCCATCCTTACACATGGGCGGACATTATAGCGATGGCGTCTTCTGCATCTGCTTTTCAATGCGTGCTGGATGTTGAAGCGCACGATTTTCGCATGCCGGAGAATATGCCCGCCGCCATTGCCGCCTATTGCCGCCGCACCATGCAATCGCAGCCACAGAGCATCGGCGATGTCGCACGTTGCTGCCTGGAAAGTTTGGGCCTGCAATACCGTTCCGTACTGGAGTCGCTGGAAGCCTTGACGGGCCGACACCTCGACACAATCCGCGTGGTGGGTGGAGGTTGCCTAAATACGCTGCTTTGCCAGATGACCGCCGATGCCTGCGATCGTGTCGTGGTGAGCGGGCCGGTAGAGGCCACAGCGTATGGAAATGTGATGCTGCAAGCAATGGCGACGGGGCATTTGCCGGATGTGAGCGCGGGGCGTGCATCGATGGCCGAGTCCGTCCAGTGCATCTCGTATTTTCCCCAGCCAAACTGTGCGTGGGACGAGGCCTTTATGCTGCTGGAGCGGATGCGGTGTACAGTTTGCGGGTAGAAGAAAAGCAGGAGGACCGATGTCAACGTACGCGCTTCCCAAGATAGAAATTCCAAAACCTGCCGCGGCGAATGAAGTCCTGCTGATCGCCAGCGGCGACCTGCGCCAGTCTGCGAACAAGGTCTGCTGGCCGGCGCAGGCCGAGATGGAGAAGCAGCTTACTGGGGCTTTCCAGGCCGAAGGGATCCAGTTGCGCCGCGCGCATCCTTACCGGAACGATCTGGAGCACGGCTTCATCTACAACCAGCGCATGGGCATGGATGTCTTTGCCGGAATCGACCCTGAAGCGCCGCTGGTGGTCGCGGAGGCAGTCTGGCAATACAGCAATCATGTTCTTGCGGGCCTGGTGGGCCATCGCGGCCCCATTCTGACGATTGCCAACTGGTCCGGGCAATGGCCGGGCCTGGTGGGAATGCTGAACCTGAATGGATGCCTGCACAAGGCCGGGGTACAGTTCAGCACGCTCTGGAGCAAGGACTTCAAGGACGATTTTTTTCGCAAGGGTCTGAGGCAATGGTTGAAAGAGAAAAAGATCGACCACGATCAGAGCCACATCCACAAACTAGACATCTCTCGATTGCCGGAATCGGAAAAGGAACTGGGCATTGCGTTGGCGAACGAACTTAAGCTGCACAAGGCCATCCTGGGCGTGTTCGATGAAGGCTGCATGGGAATGTACAACGCCATCGTCGAAGATTATTTGTTAAATCCCACGGGAATATATAAGGAGCGGCTGAGTCAGTCGGCGCTGGTCGCCGCGATGCGCCAGGTTTCCGACTTCGAGGCGCAGGCCATCCGCAATTGGCTCGATCAGCGCGGCGTCACCTTCGTCACGGGAACGAACGAAGAGACCAACCTGACGGACACGCAGATTCTCGAACAATGCAAGATGTATATTGCAGCCGTCCAAATCGCGAATGAGTTTGGATGCGATGCGATCGGCATCCAGTATCAGCAGGGATTGAAGGACATGGCTCCGGCGTCGGATCTGGTGGAGGGGCTGCTGAACAATGTCGAGAGGCCGCCGGTCTTCGACAGCGATGGCAACGAACTTTATGCCGGAAAACCGTTGCCGCATTTCAATGAAGTGGACGAATGCGCTGGATTGGACGCGCTTGTAACCAATCGCGTCTGGACGGCGATGTCGCTCGATCCGGCAACCACGCTGCACGATGTTCGCTGGGGCGAGCACTACATCGGCGAGGGCATCGACGATTTTGTCTGGCTGTTTCAAATTTCAGGGGCCGCTCCGGCCTCGCATTTTACCGGCGGCTATCGCAAGGCCATCAGCGAGCGCCAGCCACCCATGTATTTCCGTCTGGGTGGCGGCACGCTCAAAGGTATCTCGAAGCCCGGACATGTGGTCTGGAGCCGTGTATTTGTGGAAGGCAACGCGCTGCATGTCGATCTGGGCCGCGCGACCGCCATCGAACTGCCAGCCGAAGAGACCGAACGGCGATGGAAGGCAGTCACTCCGCAATGGCCCATCATGCATGTCCTGCTGCATGGCATTACCCGCGATCAATTCATGGCGAGGCATCGGGCCAATCACCTGAATGTCGCCTATGCTCCGACGTCGCAGATTGCCGCCCAGGCGCTCGCCGCCAAAGCCGCGATGATGGCGGAGATGGGAATTGAGGTGCATCTTTGCGGCGACTGAAGACGCTTTTTGTATAGAGGCAAATCGCGCACATTCACGGCGAGGAGTCGACGCTTATTTTTTCGGATGGAGTCCTACGGCTAGAGCGGATTGATGGTTCGTGTAGCGGGACGACAGGAAGAGTCATTCTGAACCCGTCGACTTCGCTCGGGGTAGACTCAGCATAGCGAAGTGAAGAATCCCGAGAATACTCGCGCGGGCTTCGTCGCCATTACCCTCTGGATTCTTCGGTCGCCGCGGCGACTTCAGAATGAGTCGTCCTTTTTTTGAAACCAATATCGGTGAATTCGTTGATTTGCGGATTCAAGATTGGCTGAATCGGTGTTGGGAGGAATTCGCCGCAATGCTGATGCCTTCTTTAGACAGCCAGAAGAGAACGAACAGCCCGCAACCAGACCGGCCTCTCATTCCAAATGGGATGGGCCTGCAATTTTTTCTGGTGACGGGGCTGTTCTTTCTGTGGGGCGTTCCCAACAACTTGAATGACGTCCTGATACGTCAATTCATGACGTCGTTTGCCATCTCGCGCTTTCAGGCCGGTCTGGTGCAGTCCGCGTTCTATATGGGTTATTTCCTGCTGGCCATTCCGGCTGCACTCCTGATGCGCAGGTTCGGCTACAAACTCGGTTTCATTACCGGCTTGCTTTTATTTGGCGCTGGAGCTTTTCTCTTCTGGCCAGCGGCCCTTCTCGGCCGCTACGGGTTTTTTCTGTTCGCGCTGTTTGTCATCGCCAGCGGGCTGTCTTTTCTGGAGACGGCATCGAACCCCTTCGCTGCCCAGTTGGGAGACCCCGAAAGCGCGGCCCGACGTCTCAATTTCGCGCAAGCATTCAACCCGCTGGGGGCCATCTGCGGCGTCCTGATCGGGACGGTGTTCATTTTTTCCGGCATTGAACTGGATCCTAGGCAAGTCGCGCAAATGCAAGCCGCGCATACGTTCCATGCCTACCTTCAACAGGAAACGATGCGGGTCGTGGCGCCGTATCTTGTGATTGGGGCCATAGCATTTTTCTGGGCCATTTTGATCGCGCGCACAAAGTTCCCAACCTTCACCAGCGAGCATGAGAGCGCCAAGGAAGACCACGGCAGCTTCAAGGAACTCTTGCGCTATCCGCATTTTCTGCTGGCCATCGTCGCCCAGTTTCTGTATGTCGGCGCGCAGGTCGGGACCTGGAGCTATTTCATCCAGTACATCCAAACATCGACCCACGAACCGGAAAAGATTGCGGGCTATTTATTGACGGGGACGCTTGTCGCATTTGGAGTCGGAAGGTTTGCTTCCGCCGCACTGATGCGATATGTCGCGCCTCATCTTCTGATGGGTGTGTATGGCCTGGTGAATATATTGCTGCTTGCTGTTGGCATCGAATTTCCGGGTTGGGTCGGCCTGTGGGCGATTTTCGCTACAAGCTTTTTTATGTCTGTGATGTATCCGACAATCTTCGCCCTCGGAATCCGAGGTCTGGGCCGGAATACCAAAATCGGCGGGTCCTTGATTGTCATGGCCATCGTTGGGGGTGCAGTGCTGACTCCGGCGATGGGGTTGGTTTCAGAAAGATTGCAAAGCATCGCGATCGCTTATATGGTTCCACTGCTGGGCTATGTCGGCGTTACCCTGTATGCATTCTTTGGTTCGGGCATTCCGTGGACACCGTTTGCGCACAAGAACGAAGCGGAAAACATTTCGCCGTTCAGTTGAAGATTAGACTAAAAAAAGCAATTCCTTAGCACTGGATCGGGAAGAAACTTCGTGCGTATCTCGCTGTTTATCACTTGCTACAACGACACCCTGTTTCCCGGAACGGGCAAGGCGGTCGTGCGCGTGCTGGAGCGGCTGGGTCATTCGATTGAATTCCGGCCCGAGCAGACCTGCTGCGGCCAGATGCATTGGAACACCGGCTACATCCGCGAAGCGCTGCCGATCATTCAGCATTTCGTGAATGTATATCGGGACGCGGAGGTCGTTTGCATTCCATCGTCCTCTTGCGTGGCCATGATTCGCGAGCATTACAGGAAGGCCGCCATCGAGTCGCACGACACCCGGTTTGTCGCCGATGTCGAGTCTCTGCTGCCTCGCGTTTATGAATTTTCCGAGCTTCTGGTAAAGAAGTTTGGCGTCGAAGATGTCGGCGCGACATTTCCCCACAAGGTGACGTATCACGCCAGTTGTCACTCGCTGCGCAGCCTTCAACTGGGCGACATTCCTATGCGCCTGCTGCGCCAGGTCCGCGAGATAGACCTTGTGGACCTGCCAAGGCCCGACCAATGCTGCGGATTCGGAGGGACCTTCGCTATCAAAAATGCGGATGTCTCATCCGCGATGCTTGCCGACAAGGTGTGCGATGTACGGGACACAGGAGCTGAGGTCTGCACGGCGGTGGACAACTCTTGCCTGATGCATCTCTATGGCTCGCTCCACCGTCAGCATTTCCCCGTCCGCACCATGCATCTTGCGGAGATTCTCGCCTCCGAGGCGAAAACGGGGGCAGACCGATGAATACAGAAAAAAATTTTCGTGGGCAGCGTCATCCCGACTTTCCGGTGGCGGCCAAAGAGCTTCTCCAGGACGTGCAACTGCGCCAGAACGTGCGCCATGCCACCGACGTTATCACCGCCAAGCGCGCGCACGTTGTCGATGAAATGCAGGACTGGCAGACGCTGCGCGACGCGGGAAGCGCGGTCCGCCAGAATGCGCTCGACCACCTGGACCGCTACCTCACACAGTTTGAAGAAGCCTGCATCCGCGCCGGAGGTCAGGTGCATTGGGCCATCGATGCCGCCGAGGCAAACCGCATCGCAATCGAGCTGGTGCAGGCGCATGCGGCGAAAGAGGTCATCAAGATCAAGTCGATGACCACCGAAGAGATTGGATTGAATGACGCGCTGGCGCAGGTCGGCATCCACGCGCATGAGACCGACCTCGCGGAACTCATCATCCAATTGGGCAAGGACAAGCCTTCGCACATCGTTGCGCCCGCGCTGCATAAGAACCGCCAGCAGGTACGCGCCATTTTTCAACGCGAGATGGAACTTCCCGAGCTCGGCGACAGGCCGGAAGACCTGACCGAAGCGGCGCGCGTCTTTCTGCGGGAGAAGTTCCTGCGCATTCCGGTCGCCATCAGCGGCGCAAATTTTCTTGTGGCGGAGACAGGCGGCGTCTGCATTGTCGAGTCGGAAGGAAATGGGCGCATGTGCCTCACTTTACCCAGGGTACTGATCGCCATCGCCGGCATTGAAAAGGTAATTCCAAAATTTCGCGACCTTGAAGTATTTCTACAGACATTGCCTCGCAGCGCCACCGGCGAGCGGATGAACCCTTACAACTCGCTGTGGACTGGGGTATATCCCGGCGATGGCCCACAGGAGTTCCATGTCATCTTGCTCGACAACGGCCGCAGCGAAATTCTGGGCGATGCCGAAGCGCGGCAGACGTTGAAGTGCATCCGCTGCGGCGCTTGCCAGAACGCTTGCCCGGTCTATCGCCAGACGGGCGGCCATGCCTACGGGTCGGTATATGCGGGGCCGATCGGTGCGATCCTGACGCCGCAACTGGACCGCTTCCGGCAGAGCGCATCGCTGCCGTACGCATCTTCCTTGTGCGGCGCTTGTTATGAGGTATGTCCCGTCAAGATCAACATACCGGAGGTGCTGATTCATCTGCGGGGTCAGATCGTTCGAGAGGAACAAGAAACGTTCGCCGGAAAGATTGGCCCTTGGAACGTCGGCATGCAGATCGCAGCGTCCCTCTTTGCCAGCGGAGATCGTCTGGCGTTGGCGCAATATCTGGGCCGGATTGGTCAGAAGCCGTTCGTTGCAAGCAGCGGATTCATTGAGCATCTGCCCTTCCAACTCGGCGGCTGGACGCAGACCAGAGACCTCGCGCCGCTGCCCGCGCAATCCTTCCGCCAGTGGTGGGCACAGCGCGAAAAGACGGCAGAAAACTCTACGCATACCAAGGCTGGAGGTCAATCCTGATGGAACCGGCGCGGCAAGCGATTCTCGAACGCATTCGCAGTGCGCACGCATTGCGGAGCGCGACCGGCAGGCACGATAGCGGCGCGAGCTACGATGCTATTTCCCGCGCGTATCAACGCGCCGGATCGCTGCAAAATACGGAGCGTGTCGAACTATTCGAGCATCGCCTGAAAGAATATGACGCTGGCGTGCATTCTGCTTCGACCGAAAAAATTGCGGATGCAGTGAAAGAAATACTCGCCAACCGTGGCAGACGGAACATGGTCGCGCCCTCTGGACTTCCGGCGGCGTGGTTGCCAGAGGGTTTCACGTTCACACTGGGCGACGGGATCACGGCGAACGATCTCGATCACTTTGACGGCGTGCTTACTGGATGCACCCTGGCCATCGCATTGACCGGTTCCATCGTCCTCCAGAGTGGGGCTGGGCAAGGCCCGCGCAGGCTTTCTCTCATTCCTGACTATCACCTCTGCGTCGTTCTCGCCGAGCAGATCGTCGAGACGGTTTCGGAGGCCTTCGACCGCCTCGGACCGACTGCGACTCTGCCGACCACGTTTATTTCTGGGCCGTCCGCAACCGCAGACATAGAAATGACGCGCATCAAGGGGGTCCACGGGCCGCGTTTTCTCGATGTGCTCATCGTTCAGGACAAGAACAGAATCGGTTAGCAGTCCGCAGGAGGCAGGAATTGCTTTATGCCAATAACGGTTCCATGATCGTTATACCCAAAGTACTGTCATCCCGACCTCGCTCAAAATGACAGATATCTTTGCTTGGTACAGCAATCTTGAATCCTCATTAAGAGGAAGACCATCGGAGGAACAAAATGTTGAGGAGTGGCGTCGGCAGACTGCTCGGAGTGACCCTGGCGGTTATGATTCTCGTTTTTTGCACTCATAAATCGGACCCCATATTTGCTGCCGCTTCTGTATCTCCGCCGTCATCGAAAAAGGCGGCAGCACCAGGGCAGTCCACAGCCCCGCCACCGATGGGCTGGTCGTCCTGGAACAGCTTCGCCGATACGGTGGATTCGGCTGTAATCATGCAGCAGACCAAGGCCCTGATTGCGTCTGGACTGCAGAATGTCGGCTATCGCTACATCAATATCGATGAGGGATGGTGGCTCGGGGATCGGGACGCGGAGGGCAACATCGTCGTCGATGCGAAACAATGGCCAGCGCTCCAGGCAGGAGAACGCGCGGGAGACATGTCCAACATTGTCCGGTATATCCATGGCCTCGGATTGAAAGCAGGCATTTACACGGACGTTGGAAAGTCGGGATGCGGCTTTTATGGGCCTGCCGTTGGCCCGCCGAGGCCCCACACCGGCAGTGAAGGTCACTACGACCGGGACTTTTTACAATTCGCAAAGTGGGGCTTCGATTACGTCAAGGTCGATTGGTGCGGTGGAAACGGAGAAAATCTGGATCCCGCAGTGCAGTATGCGGCGGTCGCACACGCGATTGCAAGGGCGGAACGGGCCACAGGGCATCCACTGTTTTTTTCGATTTGCGATTGGGGCAAGAACAGTCCGTGGACATGGGCGCCCGGGATTGGCGGTGTGACGGGAACGATATGGCGTACCAGCGGCGACATTGTGGCTCCGATTGTCGCGAACAGCCCCATCAGCACTCGAAGGGCGAGCTTTCCTGGGGTCCTCTCCAATTTCGATCACGGCATACACCCGGAGGCCCAGCACACGGGTTTCTACAATGACCCGGACATGATGGTCGTAGGAATGCAGGGACTGTCGGAGACCCAAAATCGGGTGCACATGTCCTTATGGGCCATCTCTGGCGCACCTTTGATTGTGGGTGCGGACCTCAGTCGACTGAGTAGAACCACTGCTGGGATTCTCACGAATTCCGAAGTGATCGCCGTCGATCAGGACCCTCTCGGTCTCCAGTCGATTCTGGTGGCCCAGCCTAGCCCAGGTCTCCAGGTGTGGGCGAAGCCGCTGGCGCATGGCGGCGAGCACGTCGTGGTGCTGCTCAACAGGACGGCCGCCGCTGCCCAAATTTCTGTGCGATGGCGCGAAGTCGGCCTTGTGCCGTCCGCTTCCGCAACAGTGCGGGACCTGTGGGCGCGCAAAGACCTCGGGTCCTACCGTTCGAGTTACTCCGCGACTGTTCCGCCCGGCGATGCGGTCATGTTGACGCTCCGCGGTATCGACGAAAATGCGACCCGGTATGAGGCCGGATCTTCTGCCAATGCATTCAGCGGAGGAGCTGTGGCCGCGCCTTGTAGAAATTGTTCTGGAGGAAAAAGCGTTGCGATCGGCGGCGGCCGGGCGCTCACCTTCAAGGTCGCGCCAATGCAGCGCCCCGCCTATATTCAGATCTCTTACATCAACAACGGCAAGAGTACCCGAGTTGCCCGGCTTCGAGTGAATGGCCAGAATGCAACCAACATTAGCTTTCCCTCCACAGTAGGCAGCGCAGCGGTTGGCACGATTACCATCGAAGCAAACCTCAGCCAGGCCAGGAAAAATAATCTGCTGACATTCTTTTCTCCATGCGCTCCCGGGCCAGCTTTAGTGTCGATTGCGGTGTCCGGCGGCCACGCGGCGCTCTCCACGCCCGACAAGGAGGGAACGCGGTGAAGCGACGCTATGGCATTTCTCCAGTTGCTATCGATGTGGAGGCTCAATCGGTTGTTCCGATGCAATGCCTGCTCTATTCCACGGTCACAGATTTTGCCAGGTTGCGGGGCTGGTCCACGTCGCAACCGCGGCGCACGGCGATGTGATACGCCAGCAATTGCAGAGGAATCACTTCCAGCAGCGGCAGCAGCAGTTCCGGCGCGTGCGGGATATACAACACATGATCGACGAGTTGTGCGATCTCATGGTCGCCCTCGATCGCAATTGCAATCACTTTGCCGGAGCGCGCGGTGACTTCCTGAATGTTCGAGAGCGTTTTTTCGTAGCGCAGTTTCGACTCAGGATCGTTGCCGTCTTTCGTGGCCAGCACGACAACCGGAAGCGACTCGTCGATCAGCGCATTGGGGCCGTGCTTCATTTCGCCTGCCGGGTATCCCTCGGCGTGGATGTAGGAGATTTCCTTCAGTTTCAGCGCGCCTTCCAGGGCAATCGGGTAATGGATGCCACGTCCTAAAAAGAGAAAATCGCTCGCACTGGAATAGGTGCGTGCCAATGTCTCGCAGGGCGCGTCGCACTGCTTCAAAATATCGCGAATTTTATTGGGCACGCGAGTCAGTTCTTCGACCAGCGCCAGACTTTGCGCGTCATCCACCGTACCGCGCTGCTGGGCCAGGTACAGCGCAAGAATAAACAGCGCGGTAAGCTGTGCGGTAAATGCCTTGGTGGAAGCGACGCCAATCTCCGGCCCGGCGTGGGTGTAGATGGTTCCGTTGGCCTCGCGCGCAATCATCGCGCCGACGACGTTGCAGATGGCCAGCGTCTTCGACCCCTTCGACGCGATTTCTCTCTGCGCTGCAATGGTGTCGGCGGTCTCGCCGGACTGCGTAATCAGCAGGCCTATCGCTTTTGGGTCGGCGATGGGGTCGCGGTAGCGATATTCGCTGGCGTAGTCTACCTCGGCGGGCAGGCGCGCCAGCCGCTCGATCATATATTTACCGACCAGTCCGGCGTGCCAGCTTGTACCACAGGCGGCAATGTTGATCTTGGTGGCCGCGCGGAATTCCGCTTCGGTGATCTGCATCTCGTCGAGAAAAACTTTGCCCGTGTCGAGCGAAACGCGCCCCAGCGTCGTGTCGCGGACGGCGCGTCCTTGCTCGAAGATTTCCTTGAGCATGAAGTGTTTGTAGCCGCCCTTTTCCGCCTGGATCGGGTCCCACTGAATGCGCTGCACCTTGCGCTCGATGGGATTGCCCTCGAAGTCCGTCAGCGTCACGCCAGCGGGAGTCAGCATGGCCATGTCGCCATCGGCGAGAAAATATAAATCGCGGGTGTGGTGCAGAATGCCGGGGACGTCGGAGGCGAGGAAGTATTCGCCATCGCCCAGTCCGACGACGGCCGGTGGCCCGCTGCGCGCGGCGACGATGGTCTGCGGATGGTCGGCGGAAACGACGCCGATGGCGAAGGCGCCGGTCAGGTGACGCACCGCGCGACGGACGGCTTCATCGAGCGCGACGGTCTGGTTATTTTTTTTCGCGCTGGCCAGTTCCGCTTCAATCAGGTGCGCGATCACTTCTGTATCTGTTTCTGTTACAAATTTGTGGCCTTCCGCGATCAGTCGATGCTTGAGCTGCAAATAGTTTTCGACGATGCCGTTATGCACCACGACCAGCCGCCCGGTGCAGTCGCGGTGGGGATGCGCATTTTCTTCCGTCGGGCGGCCATGCGTGGCCCAGCGAGTATGGCCAATGCCATACGTGCCATGCACGGGATTTTTTTGCAGGACTTCTTCCAGGTTTCTCAGCTTGCCCGGTGCGCGCCGCAGCTCCAGCCCATCGCCGCCGCCAGCCACGGCGATACCCGCGGAATCATAGCCGCGATATTCCAGCCGCCGCAGCCCTTCAATGATGACCGGGACAGGGTCTTTGCCGCCCACATAACCGACAATGCCGCACATAGATTTTTATTGTACGTTGGCGTGTAGTTTGTGGCGACAAAAACAGCTGCGTCTACGGTTCCAGCCGGTACGTGTACTCTTCAATCACGGGGTTGACGAGCACTTCGCGGGCGATGCGCTCCACTTCCAGTTGCGCCTCGGGCAGAGGCAGCGAGTCCGAGAGGGTGAGCACAAAATACTTTCCCTGGCGGACGTCTTCCACGCCGCGATATTGCATCTTGCGGAGAGCGCCGTGGATGGTCTGCCCTTGGGGGTCCAGCACGGTCTTGCGAAGCATCACGTAGACATGGGCCTTCATCGTAGCTGATTATACGTAGTTGGCATGCCGGTTTTCGAGGGGCGGCCAGCGGACAGGAAAAATTTGCATGAGGAATTATCTGGAACTCCCCGTGGGACAGAAAGCGCCGGAGGTGATCCACGCGGTCATTGAGATTCCGTACGGGGCGGTGAACAAGTATGAATACGACAAAAACCTCCACGTCTTCCGGCTGGACCGCAACCTGTACTCGCCGGTGCATTATCCCGGCGACTACGGTTTTGTCCCCAGCACGCTGAGCGAAGATGGCGACCCATTGGATGTGCTCGTCCTGGTCGATTCGCCCAGCTTTCCCGGATGCCTGATGGACGTGCGCCCAATCGGCCTGCTGAAAATGCTGGACCAGGGCATTCCCGATGAAAAAGTGCTGGCCGTGGGCCGCAGCAATCCGCGCTATGCAGACGTGTGGAATTACACCGAAATTTACCCGCACATGCTGCGGGAGATCACGCATTTCTTCGCGATTTATAAGGACCTGGAAGGCAAGCGTGTGGAAGTGAAAGGTTGGCACGACGCTTCGCAGGCGCGCGAAGCCATCACTGCTTCCGCGCTACGTTTTCAGGATGCGAAAGAGAAAAAATTGCAGACCGCCGCGAAAGGCTGACGCTCCTAACGCGGCCTCAGACTATTCCTTATTGGGTTCGTTGGGCTGGGAGGCAAGCGGGCGCGAACTCGCGGTCTGCGCATTCTGAGAGGGCGCGGAAACGGAGGCCGGCTGCGATTTTTCGCTCGTGTCCATCCCTTCGTAGATGATCCGCATGTCGGAACCGAACCGTTTGTACTCGCCATATTTCACAATCTCGCGCAGATGCACATCGCTGGGCAGGCATTCCTTGCAGTTCTGAAAGTGCAGGACGCCTTCGGCCCTGGTATACACCGGGAACCAGTATTTGCCGTCGATCTGCTGTCGATACGTCGTGAAGGGGACCGACAGGTCTTCCTGCCCGCGTCTGGTGTCGTCGGGAATATTTTTTCCGTTCGTCACGACGATCTGCGTGTCCTTCGCGTCGACCCAGATGCGCCCCAGAAAATAGCGATGGTCCTTTTCAATCTGCTTCGGGGCCACGTCGAACACAAATGTGTCCACCTGGTCGATACGCTGCTTGCCCACATAGCTCACGCGGTACTGGCCAATGTCTTCCGTGGTCAGCGTGAAGGGCAACCGGTGTTCAATGTCGTCGAAGTCCGCCGGACTCATCGAAACGCGCGTCAGTGTGTTGTCCGGCGCGTAGACGACCATCTCCTGCTTGTGTCCTGTGGGACTGAAAACAATGTCGTCCACCTGCAAATACTCTCCGTCGATGTTGCCATCGTCGCCCAGCGTGTCCAGCTTCACCGTGCGGCGATATGTGTAATCGTTGAGCGCGCGCTTGAACTGGCTTTCCTTGGCCGCAAAGCGAGCGACGATCTGCTGCTGCGTAATGCCAGTCGGCGCGGAAGTATCCAGCGGCCCAAAGCCGGAGTCGAGCCGCGCGGGCGTGAATTGCCGCAGTGTAGATGAAACTTGCGCCTGAGATTGCGCGATTGCGGGTGTGCTCAGCCATACCACGCCGCCAAGCGCGATGAGCAGCACGGCCTGCCTGACCCAAAGTGACTCCGAAGGTGCTTTTCCAGCAGGCAAAAAACGGCTGCGTCCATCAACACGCAGCAAACATCCGGCGAACCAGCGAAGATGACTCACAACGACCTCGAACCACAACCATTGACCATTGCATTTTGCGCCACGGCCTGTCCATACCACCATAGAAGAGACAACAGCATTGAAGGATGTCTTATATATCTTTCTAGTTACCAAGGTTCACAATGAGTTAATAGTAGTCCAGTGTTCCCGTCGTCGTACAGCCGTGCAAATAACGGAGAAAATGCAGCTTACACGCAGTGGTGAGAAAACGCCTGTCCAGCGTACGATGCAAGCTGGAAGCATTCCCAAAAGGAACCGCATGGCGTTCGGCAAAAAATCCAGGGCATCGCAAGAGCGCCAGCCGCTCGACGAGGCCGCTCTCTACGACTACGCCGTGCGCAGCCTTGGCCGAAAAATGCGCACCGTCGCCGAGCTGAGACGCCTGATGCGCCTGCGCGTCGAGCCGGGTGAAACCGGCGCGGCGAAGATGGACTCCATCGTCGCGAGGCTGAAAGAACAGCGCTACCTGAACGACACCCGCTACGCCGCCGACTTCACCCGGCTGCGCCAGGAGAACGAAAAATTTGGCCGCCGCCGCGTGCAGCAGGACCTGGTCCAGCGCGGCGTGCACGGCGACATTATTGGCAAGACGCTGGACGCGGCCTACGCAGAGCTGCCAGAGCCGGAACTGGCGCGCCGCTACATTGAGCGCAAGCGCCTGCGCAAGCCGACCGATGACAAAGAGACGGCGCGCGTCGTTCGGTCGATGGTTCGTGCTGGTTTTTCCATGGGCACGATTTTTTCCATCCTGAAAAACTGGAACGTCGAAGCCGAGTCGCTCGCAGCTATTTCCGAAATCGACCTGGACGCGCCGGAATAGGCAGCGTGGTTTGAGAGTTTTCAAAAATGTCGCAGTGGAAAATAAGGCGTGTCATTCTGAGCGTAGCGAAGAATCCAGAGGGTGATCGCAGCGCTTGCGGCGCTTATTGGGGCGAATATGCTCTGGATTCTTCGCTACGCTCAGAATGACTCCGTTCCCCTCCCCGTGCCCCATTCAAGCCTTCTGTCGGCTTGAGTGGGGGAAGGTGACCCTCCTGCATTGATAAACTTGAAAGATGCGTACGCTGTCCGGCAATGCAATCCGCGAGATGTTCCTTGCTTTTTTTGAAAGCAAGGATCACACCCGCGTCCACTCGTCTTCGCTGGTCCCGCACAATGACCCGACGCTGCTGTTTACCAACGCGGGGATGAACCAGTTCAAAGATGTTTTTCTCGGCCTGGAAAAGCGGCCCTACACCCGCGCGACCACGGCGCAGAAGTGCGTCCGCGCGGGCGGCAAGCACAACGATCTGGAAAACGTCGGCTTCACCCGCCGCCACCATACATTTTTCGAGATGCTCGGCAACTTCAGCTTCGGCGACTACTTCAAGAAGGAAGCCATTGCCTATGCGTGGGAACTGGTCACCTCGCCGGACTGGTTTGCGCTCGATAAAGACAAGCTCTACGTGACCATCTTCAAGGGCGAGAACGGCGTGGACCGCGATGCGGAGGCGTACCAGTTCTGGCTGGATGTAGGCGTGCCGAAGGAGCGCATCTTTGAGATCGGCATGAAGGACAACTTCTGGCAGATGGGCGACACCGGCCCCTGCGGCCCATGCAGCGAAATCTTTTACGACATGGGGCTGGAGGCGTCGGAGACCGGCAAAGATTTGCCCTTCGGCGAAGACGAAGCACGCTATGTAGAAATCTGGAATTTGGTGTTTATGCAATTCGACCGCAGCGCGGATGGAGTTCTGACGCCGCTGCCGAAACCATGCGTTGATACCGGCGCAGGGCTGGAACGCCTCACCGCCGTGCTGCAAGGCAAGCTGTCGAATTTCGAGACGGATTTATTTGTGCCGTTGATCGCGAAGGCTACGGAGCTGACCGGAACGAAACTTCAGGAAGGCGCGGCAAAGACGGACGCCAGCTTGCGCATCATCGCCGACCACGCCCGCGCCGCGACGTTGTTAATCAGCGACGGAGTTCATCCAGCCAACGAAGGTCGCGGCTACGTGTTGCGTAAAATCCTTCGCCGCGCCATCCGCCACGGACGCTTGCTTGGCCAGGAAAAGCCCTTCATGGACCAGATGGTCTTCGCCGTCCGAGACAAAATGCAGGACGCCTATCCTGAACTGAAAGACAGCGCCGACCGCGTTGCCAAGGTGGTCAAGGCGGAGGAGAAGCAGTTTGCGAGAGTAATGGAGACCGGCCTGGAGAATCTTGAGAAACAATTTGCGCCATACGTTGCAGCAAAGAAGAAAAGTGATGCAATTAGGCTCTCGGGGGAGAAGATCAGGCGGCTTGAGGCCGCTGGGAAGAAAGAAACCGAGGAATACAAATCCGAGTTTGATTTCTTGCAGAGGACAATCAGGGAATTTAGTGAACAAGAATCTGTGGATGACGATTTGTCAGGCTTGCATGAACCCAGGTTCCCCGGCGGTAAGGCTTTCCATCTATATGAAACCTATGGTCTGCCTATCGATTTCATGCTGGATGCGGCCCGCGACGCGGAAATCGGCCTCGACATGCCCGGCTTCGAGCGCGCTCGCGCCGAAGAGCAGGCCCGCGCTCGCGCATCGTGGAAAGGCGGCTCGAAGGCCACGGCTAGCCCCGTCTATCGCGAGTTGCCGAAGACTATCTTCGAGGGCTACCGACAGCTCGAATCCACACATTGCGAAGCGCTCGCGCTGGTGAAGGACGGTCTGGGCGCGCAGGAAGTGAAGGCAGGCGAGAGCGCGGAAGTTGTCCTCGACCACACCAGCTTCTATGCCGACTCCGGCGGGCAGGTCGGCGACCACGGCTGGCTTTACTCCGAAGACGGCAACGTGGTTGTCGCCGATGTGCTGGGTTGCACCAAGCCGGTGCAAGGCATCTTCGCCCACAAAATCATTGCGAAACAGACAATAGTTCTCGGCGACAAGCTGAACACTGTCGTCGATCCGGCCTTCCGTTCCGCCACGATACGCAACCATACCGGAACGCACCTGCTGCACGCGGCGCTGCGCGAAACCCTGGGCACGCACGTCAAACAGGCCGGCTCATTGAACGATCCGCATCATCTGCGCTTCGATTTCTCCCATTTCACTGCCGTGGCCGACGAAGAGTTGCAGGACATCGAAGACCTCATCAATAAAAATGTCCTCGCCAACACCCAGGTGGTCACGCTGGAGGATGTGCCGATCGATGTGGCCGTGAACGAATATCACGCGATGGCTTTGTTCGGCGAAAAGTACGGCGACAAAGTGCGCGTAGTCAAGATTGGCGACTTCTCGACCGAACTGTGCGGCGGTACGCACGCGGCTGCCACCGGAGAAATTGGCCTGGTCAAATTGCTGGGCGAAAATAGTGTTTCCTCCGGCGTGCGCCGCGTTGAAGCGGTCACCGGAACCGGTGCGCTGGCGGAATTTCGTCGCGACTTTGCGGTCAGCAAGGTGGCGGAGAAAATCGCTGGCTGGAATAAGATGCTTTCGCCCGCCGATGCTCTGCTAGAAAAAATCTCCTTACAGGAAGAGGAACTGAAGCGCCTTCGCCGCGAACTGGATGAAGCGCGGATGAAGTCAGCCGCAGGCCGGGTCAGCAATGCAGCTGCGGAAGCCATCGAAGTCTCCGGCGTGAAGGTGCTGGCGCAACGCGTCGACGCGCTCGATCGCGGACAAGTGCGTACGCTGGTCGACAATCTGCGCGGCAAGCTTGGTTCCGGCGTCGTCGTGCTGGGCGGCGTGCAAGAGGACGGCAAAGTCTCTCTGATCGTCGGTGTGACGAAAGATTTGACCAGCCGCGTGCAGGCGGGAAAAATCGTCGGATTGCTAGCACAAAAAGTCGGCGGCTCGGGCGGCGGACGGCCTGACATGGCGGAAGCTGGCGGCAAGGACGCCAGCCAGCTCGACGCAGCGCTCGCCAGCGCGCCCGAAGTGGTGCAATCGCTGCTGGGGTAATTTATTTTTGATTCAGAGTTGTCATCCTGAGGTCGCCACGGCGACCAAAGGGAGTGAAGAATCCAGAGGGTGCTTGCGAGGTGGACGTAGCGATCATTCTCTGGATTCTTCGCTGCGCTCAGAATGACTCATTTCTCTATATCAACTGGAGAACTGCGAACAGAACCGCATTTCCCATTCTGGTTTTTCGCCGGTTATCGCGCCGGGTTCCGCCAGCTTCCGTAGAGTGTTTCCGATTGCTGCGCCCGACGCGAAAATCTATACTGAAGATGCTCTGGCGTGTTGTCTGCAATTTGGACGCATGCCTCTTTCCTTCTCCAGTCTCTTCCGCTCCCATGGGTGTTCGCGCCGCGTGCACTGGGTCGTGTGCGTAACGTCGCTCAGCTTGGGCGCTGGGATGGTTTTTTGCAGCCAGCTTGCGCTGGCCTCCTTCTCCCATCGCCAGAGTGTCGCCGCCTATACGCGCGCGGAAACGATCCAGCGGCGTCTGGATGAAAAGCCAATCTCCGAGCGTACACGCGCAGACTACGAGCGCGCGCTCGACGCCTACCGCGCCGTGTATCACGGCGATCCCGCTTCGCCGGATGCGGCCCGCAGCATTGCCGCGGTGGCCGACCTGCTTGCCAGCGAAGGCCGCTGCTTCCACGATGCCAAACTTTTTCACGACGCCGTGGCGCAGTGGGAGTTTCTGCTGCGGCAATATCCCACCAGCCCGCTACGGCGGCGCGCTCTTTTTGAGCAGGCGGCCATCGAGCAGCGCGATCTGCACAATCGTGCAGCGGCGAAAAAAATCTATCGTAGCTTTTTAACGCATTATCCGCAGGGCGCTCTGGCGGAGCAGGCGCGCGCCGGTCTGCGCGGCGAAACAGCGTCTCCAGTGGTCGAGGAGCCGCCGCTTGTAGCGAAGAAAAGGCCGGAGATTTCCGCCGGGCCAATGCAGCCCGTGGAAACAGCCTCGACCGCGACGCTCCCGCCGCACGCGCAGATATTTCCTAAGCCAACTTTCTCGACCGCAACCACGCCGGCCACCATTCAAGGCGTCCGCTATTGGGAGGAAGGAAGCTCGACGCGGCTGGCCGTGGACATGAGCGCGGCCGCTCCGTATCACGCCTATCTGGCGCAGAATGGCAGACAGATCACGCTGATTTTTTTCGGGGCGCACCCGGCGGCCTCTTTGCTGGCGCATTCCATCGCTGTGCAGCGGGACGCCAACCTGCGTTCCGTTCGCGTAAGCGTTTTGACCGGCGAGCAGACGGAGCTTTTTCTGGAACTGAATCGTGAAGTGAGCTTTTCTTCCTTTGTGTTGACCAACCCGCAGAGGCTGATCCTGGATTTGCGCACGCCGACGGGCGCGACCACGGCCCTGGCCCTGGCTGGAATCGCCAGGCCCGCGCGACCGAGGATGTCCACACCGCGCACTGTGGCGCAGCCTGTGCGTGCGGCGGAAGAGGAGAACACCGCGCGTACTTCTCCAGACGTTTTGCCCGCGCCAACGCCGACCGCCGCGCCAACGTTGGCAGCCGAACCAACCACGGATGGGCAGCGTTCCATGATGCGCGTCCTGGGATTGAGAGTGCGGCGCATCGTCATCGATGCCGGCCACGGCGGCCACGATTCCGGCACGCTCGGTCCCGGCGGACTGGAAGAAAAAGACATTGCGCTTGATGTGGCGCTGCGGCTGGGCCACTTGTTGCAGCAACGGCTGGGCGCGCAGGTCATCTACACCCGTCGCACCGACACATTTGTTCCGCTCGAAGAGCGCACTGCCATCGCCAACCAAGCGCATGCGGACCTGTTTCTGTCGATCCATGCCAACTCCAGTTCCGATCCCGATGCACGTGGCGTGGAAACTTATTTTCTGAATTTCACCGCATCGCCCGACGCGCTCGCCGTGGCTGCAAGGGAGAACGCCGTCTCCGACCGCTCCGTGCATGAGCTTTCCGACCTGGTGCGCAAGATCGCCCTCAGCGACAAGATCGACGAGTCGCGAGAATTTGCCGGAGATGTCGATCGGTCGCTCTACACCGGGCTGGCTTCCGGCAATCCCGGCCTGAAAAATCGCGGCGTCAAGCAGGCGCCGTTTGTCGTTTTGATTGGAGCGAACATGCCGTCGATTCTGGCGGAGATTTCGTTTCTGACCAATCCACAGGACGCCGAAGAACTCACGCAGCCGGCCTATCGCGAGCGGCTTGCCGAGGCGCTCTATCGCGGCGTTGCCAGATACGTCGATGGCATGAGCGGGATTCGTGTGGCGAAAACGGCGCCACAGGAAGCGCTGCCCGTCCGCGCGGAGTGATCGGTGGAGTGATAGTCTGAGGGTCGAAACCATGCTTCGGCCTTCCTCCGCATTTCGTCTCTGGCTTGTAACGCTGCTCTTCATTTTTCCCGCAGTTGCGCGCTCGACTGCTCCCTCGAAAAATTCCGCGTCTCAGTCAGCCGCGTCCCAGTCGGTAGCGTCCGACGCTCTGCTGCCGCAGACCTTCGCGGGCTGGCAGCTTACCGGCACTCCGCAGCAGGCAACCGATCCGGCGGCAGCCGACAACGGCGATGCTGCCGTGCTCCAGGAGTATGGATTCACCCGCTACGAAGCTGCAAACTATACACGAGATGGTGGAAGCGTGGCCGTCAAAGCGATGCAGTTTGCCGATGCCACCGGCGCATTTGGCGCGTTCACGTTTTATCGCCGGCCCAACATGCTGCCGGAGCAGATCGGCCACGGCGCGGCATTCGATGGGCAGCGCGTTCTCTTCTGGCAAGGCACGGTGCTCGTCAATGCGAAGTTCGGCCACCTTACGGCGATGTCTGTCGCGGAGTTGCGCGATCTGGCCACGGAACTTCCTAAGCCGGTTGGCAATCAGGGTACATTGCCCACGCTGCCCGCTTACCTGCCTCCGCAACGCTTGGTGTCGATGACGACACAGTATGCGATTGGACCCCAGGCATATCAGTTGAGCGGTGGCGTGCTGCCAGCCCCGCTGGTGGACTTTGGCCGCAGCGCAGAGGTGGTGACCGCGCAGTATAACGCTCTGAACGGCATGGGCGTGCTGACGATCATCGACTATCCCACGCCGGAAATCGCCATGGACCGCGAGCACGCCATCCAAAATTATTTCGCGACGCATGGTCAGGGGCAGAGTTCCTGGACGCCAGCGCTCGACCACAGCAACCCGGCGGCGCTGCAAGTGCGTCGTTCTGGACCGCTGGTCGCAGTTACGTCGGGAAGTTTTTCCGCAGCGGGTGCGCAGCAGACATTGCAGCGCGTGCATTATGAAGTGAACCTGACCATGAGCAATCGAAGTGCGTATGTTCCCGACACATCAAAGGTTGCGCAACTCATTCTGAACATCGCCGTGCTGGTTGGAATTTTTGCTCTCATTGCAATCGTGGCTGGAGTTTCACTTGGCGGCGGTCGCGTGGCGTGGAGAAAGATGCGTGGAAAGTCGGCATTGCCAGAGGAGGAGTCGAGGGAATTCATCCGCCTGAATTTGAAAGATTGAATTGGTTTTTTCTTGCTGCGTTGCGAGGAGCATTGCTCGGTGAAGTCGCCTGCGGGAAATTTCCCGGACTCAGATTGAACAGGCATTGGTGCAAATCTAACCTAACGCGTTATTAATCAATAATTTAAGTAATATTTCTGCTGAATTTTGCCAAAACCTCTGCAAATTTGTGCAGGTATAGGTCTTTCTGAATTTCAATGTAACACAATGATAATAAAAGGCTTATTTTAAGTCTGAAATTGCCTTGACACCCTCCGGCGTGGCTCATAGTATGACGCCAGAAAGTTCTGATGGCTTTGCCTCCGTTGGAACTATTCTCCCTACAAGAAAAGACCGCCCTGTTGCCGGGCGGTCTTTTCGTCCCTAAGCCGTCTAAACCAGCAGGTTATGTTTCTTCTTCTCGCATTTCCCATTCTTGCCACTCTTTATGCGCTACCGCTGCTCTTCGGCTGGGTGGGGCCGAACGCCGTCTATGGATTTCGCAATGAACGCACGCGCACCAATCGCAGCCTTTGGTATCGCGCCAACAAAATCGCAGGGAGAGCTGTACTGCTTGCGATGGCGTTCTGCGTCGCGCTGGAGTTTTCCATTCCTGCACTGCGCCGCACGCAAGCCGGCCACCTTAGCTCGGTGCTGATTCAGATCAGTGCGCTGATTATCGCCAACGCATGGACAACTTTTCGCATTCTGATGAAACAACGGCCAAAGAGATAAAACGGCGTGCCGTTGATGTGGTTTATGTGTGGAAAAGAGTCATTCGCAAACAACATCATCTCTGCTGTGGCGCTGGCTGTATATGCTCGTTGATCTGTTCCCACGGTGCATTCTGCAGTTCAGCCAAACGCTGTTTGGGTAAACACTGCGGATAATTCTTCTGCAAAAAGTCGATCATCTTTTCGCGGACATAGCAGCGCAGGTCCCATAGCTTTCCAGAATCGCTGGCGCTCATCAGTGCGCGAATCTGCATCGTCTGCTGAGAGAACTCCGTGACCTGCAGCACGTTGACCTTGCCGTCCCACAGATTCGTGCTCTTCAGCACGCGCGTCAATTCCTCTCGCAGCGGTTCGATGGGACAAGTGTAGTCGGCGTAAATATAAAAGTTACCCATCAGGTTGGCGGAGGTGCGCGTCCAGTTTTGAAAGGGGTGATCGATGAAGTAGCTGAGCGGCACGATGAGCCGTTGTAGATTCCAGATGCAAACGACAACGTAAGCCGTGGTGATCTCCTCGATCCGGCCCCATTGGCCTTCCACAATCACCACGTCATCGATACGGATCGGTTCGGTGAATGCGATCTGAATGCCGGCCAGCAGGTTGGAGACGGTCGACTTGGCCGCGGCGGCCAGCGCCAGGGAAGCCAGACCGGCAGAGGCGAGGAGTCCCGCGCCGTACTGCCACAGTCGCGTGTGATTGAAGGTATAGAGGATCAACCCAATCGCCAGCACGCCAATAAAGCCGAGCGCCAGCCGCCGCATGACCGCCATCTGGGTGCGCACCCGGCGTGCCCGCAGATTGTCGGCTGCGCTCATATCGTAACGGCGCAGCAGCACGTCCTCCACAGCGTAGACGCATGAGACCAGCAGCCACGCGAAGCAGAGGATGAAGCAAATATGGAGGGTATGTTCGAGCAGTCCGTAGAGATGATCGGAGATTCCGAAGGCGGGGACCGCGAGCATGACGGCGGCGATGATAAACAGCCAGAACGCAGGCTTGCGAAAGCGCCGCAAAATACTAGGGTGGGCGGGCGCAACGGTTTTGCGTAAAATGAAGCGAAAGACCAGCGAGTAAATGGCGAAGCTGGCCAGCAGCGCTCCGCTGAGAACAAACGAGCCAAGAACCAGCTTATGAGCGTGGCGTTCTACGACAGGCAGCAACTTTGAATTTGTAATGAAGCAAATCAGCGAAAAGCCGTTTCGGTGCATTCTTCCTCCACTTCAGTAAGATGACGTCAGGAGAAGGCGTGTTCTTGCAATTTCGGTGGGTCAGGCCCGCCGGTAATCGCCGCTCTTACCGCCCGATTTACGCTGTAGAAGAACTTCTCGAATGGCAATCCCCTTGTCCAGTGCCTTGCACATGTCATAGATGGTCAAAGCGGCCACGGAGGCTGCCACCATCGCTTCCATCTCCACTCCGGTTGGCCCCGAAGTGGAAACAGTTGCGCGCACCAGCACGCCGTTCGATTGCAGTTCGGTCGCGACATCGACAAAGCTGAGCGGCAGCGGGTGGCACATGGGAATCAACTCTGCCGTGCGCTTGGCGGCCTGCATACCCGCGAAGCGCGCCACCTCCAGCGGATTGCCCTTAGGATTTTTGGGCAGCGCAGCCAGCACGGCCGTGGAAAGCTCGACAAACGCCGTCGCTTCCGCTTCGCGTTGTGTAACCGGCTTGCCACTCACGTCCACCATTTGCGCGCGGCCTGCGTTGTCATAATGCGATAGCTTGCTCATGCCTACCAGCCTAGCAGGAGGGCAATCTCTATGGCCGCAACGGAAGAAACGCTCCTTGCCGCCGCGTTACACTGGCTTTGTCCACGCAGGCATTGGCAAAAATCTACACAAACGATGGAGGGGTTCATGCGTCCGATAGTTCCCGGTGTTCTTTTCATGGTTGGCTGCTGCGCGGCCGCGCAAGGTGCGCACTACACGCTGGCGGCCTCACCGTCCACTGTTGTCTGGGGGTATTATTCGGCCAGCGCCAAGCCTGCCCTGACCGTCCATTCGGAAGACACGGTTCGGGTGCAGACATTGTCCACCTGCGGGTCTCCCGCGCGGCTGGAAAAAGCGGGCGTGCGGCCTGCCGACATTCCGCCCTACGTCCAGGCCATCTACGATCAGGTGAAGGACAAAGGGCCGGGAGGCCACATCCTGACTGGGCCGATCGCAATTGAAGGAGCGGAGCCGGGCGATGTGCTGGAAGTGCAGATCCAGAAGATCGACATCGATGTTCCGTTTGCGTGCAATGCGTTTGGCCCCAAGAGGGGATTTTTGCCGGGCGATTTTCCTTACAGCCGATTTAAGATCATTCCCTTGGATCGCAAACATAAGCTGGCCCGGTTCGCGCCCGGCATCGACATCCCGCTGCGTCCTTTTTTCGGCAGCATGGGGGTCGCACCGTCGCCTGCAGCGGGGCGCATCAACAGCGGGCCTCCTGGAGTGCACGCCGGCAACATGGACAACAAGGAACTAGTGGCGGGAACCACGCTCTACATTCCGGTGCATGCGAAAGGTGCTCTGTTTGAGGTGGGCGACGGACACGCGGGCCAAGGAAATGGCGAAGTGGACATCACCGCGATGGAGACCATGCTTTCCGGGACCTTCAAATTCGTCCTCCACAAAAATGTGCAACTGGCATGGCCTCGCGCGGAAACCCCCAAAGACTACATCTCCATGGGGTTTAGCCCGGATTTGGAGACCGCGACCGAGCTTGCGGTGCGCAACATGATCGATTTTCTCGTGAACGAAAAACATTTGAGCCGGGACGAGGCCTACATGCTGACCAGCGTGGCGGTCGATGTGGACATTACCGAACTGGTCGATGGCAGTGTGGGTGTTCATGCCATGTGCCCAAAGGACATTTTTACTGGCTCTCCCTCCTCATCTAAATAACTGACAGCACCCTGTCATAAGGGCACGGTGCTGTAATTCTGGATCGTGTTTTTCACGCCCAGGCCGCGTTGGAACACCTTTCAGACACATTCACTCCATTCGCACTATGATAATTAGTCCGACGTGATTGTCAGTCCAGGTTAAAGTCCTGACGCATGACGACCCTTTTTCAGCCCGATCTTCTTTTTACTGGTGGCCACTTCCAAGCGGGCGCAGGTCTGCTGGTCGATGCTGGCGGGACCATTGCGGGGATTAAAAATGCGGCGCAGGCAACGGTTTTAGCTGCTGACACGCAAATCGTCCGGCTGCCCGGAAAGGCGCTGCTGCCAGGCTTCGTCAACGTGCATTCCCACGCTTTTCAGCGGCTGATTCGAGGCCGTACTGAAGCCCGGCGCAGCGGCGGACACGATTTCTGGTCGTGGCGTGGAGAGATGTATCACGCGGCCGCCTCGCTGACGCCCGAGGAGATGTATCGCGTCGCGCGCATGGCGTTTCTGGAAATGGCGCTGGCGGGGACGACGACGGTGGGTGAGTTTCATTACGTCCATCGCTTGCCGGATGGCCAGCCGTATCCCGACCCCAATCTGCTGGCCCATCAGGTGATCGCCGCCGCGCAATCGGTCGGCATCCGCATCGCGCTGCTGCGCGCGGCGTATCAGCGCGCTGGATATGAGTTGCCGCCCGATCCGGGCCAGACGCGCTTTCTGGAGACGACGGAAGAGTTTCTCACGAACGTGGATGCGTTGCATCGGCAATATCATTCGACCGAAGCTTGGGTGGGCGTTGCGCCGCATAGCGTCCGCGCCGTGCCGATCGAAGCGGTGCGGGAGATAACAGCGTGGGCGCATGAGCACCGCCTGCCCGTCCACATGCACGTATCGGAACAGGTCGCGGAAGTGGAAGCGTGCCAGCGCGAGTATGGCGTCACTCCGGTCCGGTTGCTGGCGCAGCATCGCGTTTTGAGCGAGCGCTTCACTGCGGTCCATGCAATTCACATCGATCAGGAAGAGATGGATATGCTCGCCGCAAGCCGCGCGACCATCTGCTCCTGCCCGACGACGGAGCGCAATCTGGGCGACGGAATTTTTCCCGCGCGCGAAGTAATGGATCGCGGGATTTCGATTGCATTTGGTTCCGACAGCCAGGCGCAGATTGAGCCGCTGGAAGATGCGCGGGAACTGGAGTACCATCTGCGGCTCCAGCGGCAGCAGCGCAGCCTGCTGGATGGCATCGATGGGCAGGAACTGTCTTTGCGCCTGTTTCGCTGCGCCACGGCGAATGGAGCGGCCGCGCTGGGCTGCGCCACGGGCGAGTTGGAAGCGGGCAAGCAAGCAGATTTTTTCACGGTGGATTTGGACGACGTTTCGATTGCTGGAAATTCCGACGAAGATTTATTGCCGGCGATTGTTTTTGGAATGAATCGGAGCGCCATTGCCGATGTGGCCATCGGCGGAAAATTTCTGGTGCGCGACCATCGCCACCCGCAGCAGCAGGAAATACTCAAGGAATATCAGGAGGTCGCTCGCAAGGTGTGGCATGCGCCGCAGCTTGCAGCGAAGTAACGCTATGACAACAGTGACATCGACGATGGCTCCCACGATTCGTGCGCCGCGTGGCGCAACCCTGCGCTGCAAAGGCTGGCAGCAGGAGGCCGCGTTGCGATGCCTGATGAACAACCTCGATCCAGAAGTGGCCGAAGCGCCGGAGAAGCTGGTCGTCTACGGCGGCATCGGCAAGGCCGCGCGCAACTGGGAGTGCTATCACGCCATCGTGCGCGAACTGGAGCGGCTGGGCAATGAGGAGACGCTGCTGGTGCAGTCCGGCAAGCCGGTGGGAGTATTTCCCACGCATGAAAATGCGCCGCGCGTGTTGATTGCAAACTCGAACCTGGTGGGCGCGTGGGCCAACTGGGATGAGTTTCACAAGCTGGATCGCGCGGGCCTCATCATGTTTGGGCAGATGACGGCGGGCAGTTGGATCTATATTGGCACGCAGGGAATTTTACAAGGGACGTTTCAGACGTTTTCCGCGATGGCCGACCGGCACTTTGGCGGCACGCTGGCGGGCAGGCTGGTGGTGACTGGTGGGATCGGCGGCATGGGAGGCGCGCAGCCGCTGGCCGCGACGATGAATGGCGCGAGCTTTCTTGGCATCGATCCAGACCGGACACGGATTGAGCGGCGGTTGGAAAAAAGCTATTGCGACCGGATGGTCGAGTCGCTCGATGAAGCGCTGCGGCTTTGCGAGGACGCGAAACGGAAGAAGCAGGCGCTCTCCGTCTGCCTGGTGGGGAATTGCGCGGAAGTGCTTCCGGAGCTGGTGCGGCGCGAGGTGGCGATCGATGTCATCACCGACCAGACCAGCGCGCACGATCCGCTGAACGGATATATTCCCGCAGGCCATTCTCTGGAAGCCGCGGCGGAGTTGCGCCAGCGCGATCCGGTGGAGTACGTAAAACTTTCGATGACAAGCATGGCGGTGCATGTGGAAGCAATGCTGGCCATGCAGCGGCGCGGCGCAGTCGCGTTCGATTATGGCAACAACATTCGCAAACGCGCCTTCGATGCTGGATGCGCGCGGGCCTTCGACATCCCCGGCTTTACGCCGGAGTATATTCGGCCTCTGTTCTGCGAAGGCGCGGGACCATTTCGCTGGGTGGCGCTTTCGGGCGACCCTGCGGACATTTATCGCACCGACGAACTGGCGCTGGAGCTGTTTCCCGACAACGAAATTCTTACGAAATGGATACATCTGGCACGCGAGCGGGTGCATTTTCAAGGATTGCCCGCGCGCATCTGCTGGCTACGTTTTGGCGAGCGGGCGCGCATGGGCGAGGCGATGAACGAGCTGGTCCGCAAGGGCGAGTTGAAAGCGCCGATTGCGATTGGCCGCGACCATCTCGACACCGGCTCGGTCGTTTCGCCCTATCGCGAAACCGAACAGATGAAGGACGGCTCGGACGCGATTGCCGACTGGCCGATTCTGAATGCGCTGCTGAACACAGCAAGCGGCGCGAGCTGGGTCTCGTTTCATCAC
>DAHUZH010000299.1 GCA_027306695.1 Acidobacteriaceae bacterium | reverse complement strand
CCGACCAGGGCAATGCGGTCGCCGCGGTCGATGGTGAAGTTCACATCTTCGAGGACGCGTTTCTTCCCGTACCGCATGGAGAGGCCGGAGACTTCGACCACGGTACGTCCGGAGGGCGGCGGCTGCGGGAAGGTGAAGTGCGGCGTTGGCTCTTCGAGCGGGATCTCGATGCGCTCGATCTTCTCGAGTTCCTTGATGCGGCTCTGCACCTGCTTCGCCTTGGTCGCGGTGTAGCGGAATTTATTGATGAACGCTTCCAGTTGCTGGCGCTTGTCGTTCTGGTTTTTCCAGGCCGCCAGAATCTGCTCCTCGCGGGCCTGTTTCTCTTTGCGGTAATAGCTGTAATTGCCGGCGTAGGCGGTGATTTTGGCGCGCGCGATCTCGACCGTGCGGGTGGTCACCGCATCGAGAAAATAGCGGTCGTGCGAGACCAGAATGCAGGCGTGGGGATAGGCGGCCAGGAATTCTTCCAGCCAGTTGCGGGCCTCAAGATCAAGATGGTTGGTGGGCTCATCGAGCAGCAGCACATCGGGCTGCGCCAGGAGCAGTTTGGCCAGCGCGATGCGCATTTGCCAGCCGCCGCTGAACAGCTCGCACGGCCGCTCCCAGTCGCCGGCCGGAAACCCCAGCCCGGCCAGCACGCTGGCGATGCGGGCCTCCAGCGCGTAGCCGCCGCGCACATTGTATTCGTGCTGAATGCCGCCGTAGCGCTCGGCGATCGCTTCCGCTTCGGCCCCGGCCGCGGTGGCCATGGCGGATTCCAGCCGCGCCATCTCCTGCTCAATCGCCAACAGGCCGTCGAATACGCTGCGGCACTCCTCCAGCAGGCTGCGCCGCACGAAGCTCAGACCCTCCTGCGGCAAATAGC
>DAHUZH010000298.1 GCA_027306695.1 Acidobacteriaceae bacterium | reverse complement strand
GATGGGTTGAATTTTGTTCGTACGGTGCTGGCTGCAAAAGGCAAACATGCCGCGTTTGCCGGGATGCTGGACCATCCGCCTTCTTCGACCTATGAGGTGATGACGCCGAAGGTTTATCTCAACCATGCAAGCGTGCCGCTGCTGCGCATGCCGGACATTCATCCTTTGATCGATACGGATTATCGCCCGTATGACATTGGCGTGATGGGCGAGTTCGATGTGCAGATTGTGACAGAGCTGTTTGGCGGCCCGGCTGCGGCCAAGGCGCTGGCCCCGGCGTGGCGCGGCGGTATTTACTATACAGCGCAAAGCAAAGCGGCGAAGACCAGTGAGCAGCAGGATTCTTTGGGTTCGCTCGCGCTGCTGTACTTATCGCGCTGGGCGACTCCGGCGGCGGCACAGTCTTTTGCTGCGATTTATGCGCGGGAAGTTCCCCGCAAGTACGAGCACGCCGTCGCGCAGCCCGGCGAAAGCGCGCAGGAAGAAAACGCGGGCACGGTCAGCCGCGTTTGGACGACTCCCGAAGGCCCGGTGCTGATTGTCGTTTCCGGACGGACGGTCTTCATCAGTGAGAGCTTTCCGATGGACCTGGCGCGCAAGCTCCAATTGGTGATGATGGGTAGCATCGTGAACAGCCCTGGCACTGAAGTCGTGCAAAATGTATTGCCGCAGAAAGACCTGACGGCGGATTTGCGGCACTGGCTGTTTGCCGTAGGCGCTCCGCGCGCAGCGCTGCAATCTTGCGTGCGGGATCCATTGCCCGAGACGGTTCAAAAATAAAATCCAGAAAGATGGACGATCGATGGATGGGTGTGTTGACGCATGTGCCCTGTACTGAGGGCACACGGTATACTCCATTTTGCGGCTTGGTTTGCACTA
>DAHUZH010000297.1 GCA_027306695.1 Acidobacteriaceae bacterium | reverse complement strand
AATCGCGTTCGACACAAGGTAGGAGGTGAGCACCCAGGTTGCCTGGTCCTGCGAAGCGCCCAAGCCGCCCGCGATGTGAGGTAGCGCCACGTTGGCGATGGAGGTATCGAGCACCTCCATAAACGTGGCCAACGTCACCGTCAGGGCGATGGCCCACTGGTTATGCTTCGGTTTCCAGACTTCTTCTTCGGCGCTCATTGCGGGGTGGTTGCTGGACTTCGCTCAGAATGCTTGGCTATTTAGATTCTGCATGTGGAGATTTGTTGCACTGTTTTTGCGATACGGAATTTTACTGGCGGCGTCCCCTTCTTCGCGTCTTTTCATTTTGCGAAGGGTGGGATTATGAACACCCTGGAAGATTTCTCATTCACATCTTTGCTACGCAAGGATGTGGCGTCTCGTTTTCCAGCCGCATCCTATGAAAGAGAAGGATAGCAGCATGGCCGCCCGGTACATGCTAGACTGCGATTTTGCCACTTCGATATGCATTCTGAGCTTGCCAAACTCGCGCACCTGCAGGAAGTGGAACAGGAGATGGCTGCGCTGACGGCGCAGATGGCGGCCTATGGGCGGCGCATCGCCGCACGCGAGGCCACGTTGCGGCAGACCGGTCAACACCTGGAAGAGAATGGGAAAGCACTGGTCCGTGAGGTGGCGACTCGCAGGCGGATGGAATCCGACATTGAGGACCTGCGTCAAAAGCAGCAGCGGTATCGCGCCCAACTGGAAACTGTGCAGAGCGATGGCCAGATGAAGGCGCTGGAGCATCAGATTGCGTTTTGCAAGCAGGAGATCGATCGTCTGGAAGAGGCCGAGTTCGCCAGCCTGGTGCAGACGGAGGCGTTGGAAGAGCAGCAAAGAAAGCTACACGAGACGCTGGTGAACCTGAAGCTGGC
>DAHUZH010000296.1 GCA_027306695.1 Acidobacteriaceae bacterium | reverse complement strand
CCTTGACGACGGCGCCCCTGGCACCCTCGGCAAAGAGCCGCTTGGCCACTTCCACCGCTTCATCCAGCGTGTTGGCCACCTCACCCCGCGGTATGGCAACGCCATACTTCGCCAGGATGTCTTTTGCCTGATACTCATGAATTTTCATAGGAAAATCTCGACAGACCGCTTCCTGTTAGTGATGGAAAAGCAAGTAGAACTACCGATTTCGGACACACAAACGCGCGGCAACCGCGCGAAAACCTTGTTAAGCAGCAGACAGATCAGTGTATCGGACGCCTGAAGGGCGGGGCAAACCGGCGCGCGGCCTTTGCTCTTGCATTAGCATGGCTTTGAAAGGTATGACCCAGCTCAAGGCGCTCGTCGACAAATCCACCGCAGGCCACCCCCTCACCCGCGAACAGGCGCGAGCCGCCCTGCGTGAAATTCTCACCGGCCCCCACGAAGACGCGCTCATCGCCCGCCTGCTGACCGCCATGGCCGACCGGGGCGAAACCGCCGAAGAACTCGCCGGCTTTGCCGAATCCATGCGCGAGCTCTCCATTCCCGTTCCCTTCACCGAGGAAGAGCGCGCCACTCTGGTCGACACCTGCGGCACCGGCGGCGCGGGAGACGGAACCTTCAATATCTCCACGGCCTCGGCGCTGGTTGCCGCCGCGGCAGGGGCCAAAGTCGCCAAGCACGGCAACCGCGCCATTACGTCGAAATGCGGCTCGGCAGACGTCCTCGAAGCCATGCAGATTCCCGTCGCGCTCACCCCGGAGCAGTCTGTCGAATGCCTCCGCGCCACAGGCTTCGCCTTCCTCTACGCGCCGGCCCTGCACCCGGCCATGAAGCGCGTGCAACCTATCCGCCGCGCCATCGGCCGCCGCACCATCTTCAACATGGCAGGACCGCTC
>DAHUZH010000295.1 GCA_027306695.1 Acidobacteriaceae bacterium | reverse complement strand
GGCATCCCGTCCCACGATACTTTCAACCGGGTGTTCGCGGCGCTGGACCCCGAGGAAATGGAAAAGGGCTTTGTGGCCTGGGTTTCGTCGATCGCCAAGCTGACGGCGGGCGAGGTGGTGGCCATCGACGGCAAGGCGTTGCGGGGCACGCAAGAGTCGGGGAAAAGGGCCATCGTGCATATGGTTTCGGCGTGGGCAAACAGCAACAACCTGGTGCTGGGCCAGCGCCGAGTGGATGAAAAATCCAATGAGATCCCGGCAATTCCCAAGCTGCTGGATGCTCTGGAATTGAGCGGGACGGTGGTCACCATCGACGCCATGGGCTGCCAGCGCGAGATCGCCCGCCGGATCGTGGAGAAGAAGGCCGACTGCGTGTTGGCGGTCAAGGACAATCAGGGCCTGCTGTCCGAACAGGGGAAGGATTCGTTTCTGCTGTTGGACTCCGATGCGGTGGCCGAAGAGGTCGATTGCGGCCACGGACGGGTCGAGCGACGCAGGCGCTCGGTGATCGCCGATCTGGGCCTGGTCGAAAAAGCCGCGGAATGGCCGTCCTTACAGGGGTTGGTGCGTATCGAGCCGGAACGATATCGCAAGGTCTCGGGCAAAACGGAACGCGAAATCCGCTATTGCATCACCAGCCTCAGGCCCGACGCCGCGCGGCTGAATACTGTGGTCCGCCAGCACTGGGGCATCGAAAACAAACTGCACTGGGTGCTCGATGTGGGCTTCGGCGAAGACCTGGACCGCAAACGTGCAGGCCATGCCGCGCAGAATTTCTCTCTGCTCAACCGCATCGCCCTCAATCTGCTCCGACAGGACAAATCTTCCAAGCGCGGAATCAAAGGAAAACGCCTCAAAGCCGCCTGGAACGATCCCTACCTGCTCAAATTACTGGGAATTTGATATGCGTCAGCCCGG
>DAHUZH010000294.1 GCA_027306695.1 Acidobacteriaceae bacterium | reverse complement strand
AGCGCCGGGCCGGCGAGCGCGAATTGCGCGCCGATAGCCTGCACCACCCGGTACGCCGGCACCGGCTCGCCGTCCGGCCCGACGAGCGTGCCGTGGTACTGCTCCTGGCCATTGAGCGCGCTGCGCCACTGCCAGTAGAGCACCGCGTTGGCGCCGTGCCCGACGTCCTGCCAGGCGAGCTCGGGCATCCGGTACGGCGGCAGCGCCGCGTTGACCGGGGCCCAGTCGACGAACGCCGGCTGCGTCTCCATCACCCAGAAGTCCCGGCGCTTGTAGCCGCGCACCAGATCATCCTGGACGGCGTTCTCGAGCCAGTGAAAGTGGCCGTCCGGCACGTAATCGTCCCACGCGGCGAGAGTCAGCTCGCGGCTGATCGCGTACTGATCGAATTGATCGCCCCAGTGGGTCGTGTTGGTGGTGATGAACTGGCGCGGCGCGATGTGCGCGCGCAACGCCTGCAGCTGATTGCGTTGGAACCCGAGCCAGGTGGCGGTGACGAACTGCCGGTGCGCGAGCATCAGCCCGGGGTTGCCGGGCAGCGCATTCAGCGGGATCTGGCTCCAGGCGGTGTAGGTCTGGCTCCAGTACGCAGTCGTCCAGTCCCGATTGAGCGCCGCGAGCGTGCCGAAACGGTGCTTGAGCCACAGCTGGAACTGCCGCCGCGTGCCGGCGTCGTATGACTCGTTGGTGTACTCATTGTCGATCTGCCAGCCGATGACGTCCGGGTTGTGGCCGAAGCGCTTCGCGAGGCGGGTGACGATGTCGCGGCAGAATTTCCGATAGAGCGGACTCGCATACGAGAACTGCCGGCGGTTGCCGTGCTGGGCCGTCCGCCCATCAGCGTGCACGCGCAGCACCTGCGGATAGCGGCTCGTCAGCCACGCCGGCGGCGCATCGGTCGGTGTGCCGATGACAACGTAGATGTGGTGGCGGGCCGCCTCGGTGATCGCACGCGCGAGCCAGCCGAAGTGATAGGCGCCTTGGCGCG
>DAHUZH010000293.1 GCA_027306695.1 Acidobacteriaceae bacterium | reverse complement strand
ATCGAGCGGGAGCGCGGCGGACTGGCCACGGAATTCCTCCGAAAAGCGGGATGCGCCGGGCATATCCAGGCCATTGAGTGCGGCCAGGCACGCAGGATTTATCACCTGACCTCCCGGCCTGTCTATGAAGTGCTGGGAATCGAAGACTCGCAGTTGCGTCGACTTAAAGGCGACGCACAAATTGAGTGCCGCCTGATGGTGCTCGACTTTGTCCTCGACCACAGGCAGAAAAATCTTCTCGACGCCGAAGAAGCAAAGCGTGCGTTCTTCACGACAACATTGCAGATCGAAGTTGCCAGATTACCGAAGGCCCATTCTGGCAGCGGACAGTTCTTCCCCGATGGCTTTCCCATTCTGATCGTGCAGGAACAATCGTCGGCCCCGTATCCGCAGTTCACTTTCTTCGATGAAGGCGAACTGACCACGAAAAGTTTCGAGCGCTATCTCCGCCAGTACGCTTCACTGTTTCTGACACTGGAACGGTTTGAGCTTCTGCTGCTGGCAACATCGAATCGCAACTTCCAGCGCGCCACGCGAATCTTTGCAAAGAAGTTTCCTCAGAGCATGGTGCTGGGCATGACCGAACAGACGCCGCTTGGGGTCGATCACTTCTTGGAATTTCTGCACGCCAGAGAACGGCACGAGAACAAAAGCAGAACATTTTCCGCGCGGGATCTCGAAGTATTGCGCGAAGGCGAGCGCATCTACAGCTCACTCGAACATCAGGCGTTATATGCCGCGTGGAAGATGCGCAGCACGAATGAAGACCGCATCCGGCGCAGATTCCAACAGCAGGGGCCAAAGGCAAAATTCACTACCGTGGTCCTTCCATATCGCTATCCCATTTCCACCATGAAGCGCGAGCGAGCGACGGACGGGACAACAGGGGCGAGCGATGGGGCGGCATAGCGGGCGGGTTTCGAGGAGGCAAGTCATGCGAATAGAACGAAATACAGGAGGAGAGAGTAGGAGAAAAATACGGGTGAAG
>DAHUZH010000292.1 GCA_027306695.1 Acidobacteriaceae bacterium | reverse complement strand
AAAGCGGAGTCCACATCAGTTTCATGCAGCGCTACGATATCCATGATCGCATGAAGGATGGCCCAACCCTCAGTATGAAAAGGGCTGGTAGGGAATGCAAGCGCCATAACAGTGTTTCCAACTGCTGGGTGACTCTCTTCTATCGGCTCACTCCTGAAACTGGTCTCCGCCGACTCGGGCACGCGCTCGGGGTTTTACCGGCGTCCTGCGGCACGGCGGGCCTCTGCTTTTCCGGTTCCTCCCCAAACAAATCGTTCCGCAACGTGCGCGGAAGATTTCTTTCGGTTCCCTCCCAAAAAGCGGCCCTGGGCACTTGGAAGCCTCACCCACTCCCACCCCAACACGCACAAATCGCGTGCCGGGGACCCCGGAATCTCGCGTCGCTTCGCGCAGTGTGCCCCGAATCATCGGGAGACCACAACGGAGTGAAAGCAATGAACACGAATCGAATCCATCAGCAGCCAGTTCCAGTCAACACCGTATTACACGGCGATTGCATCCCGATCATGCACAGCCTGCCCGCAAGCAGCATCGATTTCATCCTGACCGATCCACCGTATCTGGTGAACTACTGCGACCGCGATGGACGCTCCATCCAGAACGACAGCAATGCCGCGTGGCTCAAGCCAGCATTTACTGAAGCCTATCGCGTACTGAAGCAGGGCCGTTTTCTTATCAGCTTTTATAGCTGGACAAAAGTCGATATGTTCCTCGATGCATGGCGCCGTGCGGGCTTCCGCGTTGTCGGGCATCTGGTGTTTCGCAAAGGCTATGCTTCATCTTCACGCTTTCTGAAGTACCAGCATGAGCAGGCGTACCTGCTGGCGAAGGGCAACCCGGCGCTGCCGGAGCATCCCATCGCGGACGTCATCGACATGCCCTACTCCGGCAACAAGCTGCATCCGACGCAGAAGCCCATCGCGGCGCTTTTGCCGCTGATTGAATCTTTCTCGCAAGCAGGCTCTGTGGTTCTCGATCCATTCTGCGGTTCCGGTTCGACG
>DAHUZH010000291.1 GCA_027306695.1 Acidobacteriaceae bacterium | reverse complement strand
TTAGAGCATTTTGTTAGTTGCTATAGAGTGCCGAAGCGGAGCCGGAACCAAGCTTGAGCATTTTCCGGGGTGATTTCGGGCAGGTGTTTGGTGATGGCCTCGTCCAGTGCTTCTTTGCTGCGCGCCTTGGCCGCGCGGAGCAGTTGTTTGAGTTTGGCCCAGGCCTTTTCGATGGGGTTCAGATCCGGAGAGTAGGGCGGCAGGTAGAGCAGTTCCGCGCCCCTCGCCTCGATCTTTTGCCGAACGCCTTTCACCTTGTGCGATGAGAGATTGTCCATCACCACCCGGTCGCCGGGCCGCAGTTCCGGGCACAGGCAGTGGTCCAGGTAGGCGAGGAAGATATCGGCATCGGTGGCCTCCTCGATGGTCATGGCGGCGATCATGCCGCGGGTGCTGATCGCGCCCAGGATGGTCAGTATTTTCCAGTGGCCCTGAGGCGCGGCCTCATGGATGCGCGCGCCGTCCCGGCTGCGCGCATAGAGTCGGGTCATCTGCGTGGTGACTCCGCTTTCGTCCAGATAGATCAGGCGTTCCGGCGAGGTCGCACGGATTTTCTCAAGGAACTCGATGCGCCGCTTTTGATTGGCTTCGCGGTCGCGCTCGGCGGCATGGAGTGACTTTTTTTCAGCCGGAAGTTCATCCGCTTCAACACCCGCCACAGATACGGTTCGCCGAAGCGGACTCCGGTCTGCTTTTCCATCGCCGTCTGCAATTGGCGCAGTGTCCAATCGGCGTTTCGCGCGAGCAGTCCGGCCAATACGTCTCGATCCAGCTGGCTGCTGGGGCCTGGTCGGTACCCCGGCCGTTCCATCCGGCCGCTGCGTTTGCGGGCCGCTGAAATCTTCCATGCCCAGCCGCGGCTTACGCCAAAACGCAAAGCCAACTCGGCCAGGCTTGCCTGGCCCCGGTCGTGCGCCTCCAACAGCTTTCTTCGCAGATCATCCGAATACGGTCGCGCCATGTGAGCTCATGTCGCAGATCATCGCCATATCTACTCTACACCATCAGACAAAATGCTCTAG
>DAHUZH010000290.1 GCA_027306695.1 Acidobacteriaceae bacterium | reverse complement strand
GCCGAGAAGGTGCTGGTGGCGGTGGGCCGCGCGCCACGCACCGAGCATGTCGGCCTGGAGAAGACGAAGATCAAGCCAGATCGTGGATTTATCAAGGTGAATGAGTGGATGCAGACGGAGGAGCCAGGCGTCTACGCGATCGGCGACATCGTGGCCGGGCTGCCGCAGTTGGCGCATGTGGGCGCGATGTGCGGCATGGTGGTTGCTGCGAAGATCGCCGGGAAATATGCGCGTCCAGTGAAGCGCGAGCGGGTCCCGGCGTGCACCTATTGCGAGCCGCAGATTGGCAGCGTCGGGCTGACCGAAGCGGCGGCAAAGGAAAAAGGCCTGACGGTGAAGGTCGGCAAGTTCCCGTTTACGGCGAACTCAAAGGCCTCGATTGTGGATTCGCACGACGGGTTTGTGAAGATTGTGGCGGACGCGAAGTATGGCGAGATTTTGGGTGTACACATTATCGGCCCGCAGGCGACGGAGTTGATTGCCGAAGCGGTGACGGCGATTGAACTGGAAGCGACGGTCGAGGAGATGATGTTTACGATCCATGCGCATCCGACGCTGGCGGAGGCGATGCTGGACGGTTTTGGCTCGGTCGAAAATATGGCGATCAACGCTTAAGATTCAGAATCCCACGTTTCAAAATCGAGATGTGGGGCACCCATATCCCACCCTTCGCAAAACGCGAAGGATGGGGCACCCACCGATTTCCAGCGCGCCCGCAGGTTTCCAGCGATTGACTTGCTCCGATGCTGCTTCCTCTCATCCATCTCGTATATCTTGGGCGCATTGACTATGCGGAGGCCCTGGCGCTGCAACAGCGGTTGGTTGCGCTGCGCAAACAGCAGGATATTGGCGATGTGTTGTTGCTGCTGGAACATCCGCCAGTGCTGACGCTGGGTAGAAACGCGCATCGCGCAAACATTCTGGCCAGCGACGAAGAGTTGGCGCGACGCGGCGTCGCGGTGCATGAGATCAATCGCGGCGGCGATGTGACGTATCACGGGCCTGGGCAGATTGTTGGCTATCCAAT
>DAHUZH010000028.1 GCA_027306695.1 Acidobacteriaceae bacterium | reverse complement strand
GTATGAGATGCTCGCTCCGCCATGCGATATTGTCCGATGGCCCAGTCCGTTTGGCCCATGCCGTTTTCAATGGCGGCCTGGAGTTGTTCCTGTAAATACTCCGCCAATCCCAGCCGAAGGCCAGCGGCCGCAGCAGCTTCGCGCAGTAGCCGGGTGTCCTTCGCTCCCAGGAGAACAGTCGCCCCAAGCTGTTCAGGAGGGTGCAGCATGAGGCGCCCATAGTTGGCATACATAGGCGACTGAAAGAGAGCTTCGTTGATGGTTTCGAGAAAAACCTTTGGGTCGAGCCCCATGGCGGAAGCGAAGACGAATGTTTCGCTCAGCGACTGCACCATGGCGGTAATCAGCAGGTTTCCGGCCAGCTTGAACGCATGCGCCTGCCAGGGACCTTTGCCGATGAGGGTAAGTCCGCGCCCGATTGCCAACAGCAATGGACGGACGCGTTCGATGGTTTCTGGAGCGCCCGCGGCAACCACCCACAGCCTGCCTTGTGCTGCAACGTTGGGCCGGCCAAAAACCGGCGCAGCCACATAATGCTGTCCGGCCTCCGCATGCGCTGTCATGAGGCGTTGCGACAGCGCTACGCTGAGCGTTCCATGCGAGATATGCACGGCATTTTTGGGCAACGCCGCGAGCAAGCTGTCTTTGCCTTCTTTGCCAAAAACGACCGTCTCCGTAGATGCATCATCGGCCAGCATGGTGCAGGCGACGTCGCAGCCAGCCACGGCCGCCGCAACGGTGGGCGAGAAGCGAGCGCCGGGAATGCCCAACTCCCGCATGGATTCTGGGGATTTCGCGGTCCGGTTCCACACCGATACCGTGTGGCCGGCGCGCAAGAGCAAAGCCACGATGGGAATGCCCATCTTTCCGAGACCGAGAAATGCAATTTTCATGGCGGACACGACCGAAGGTCTGCTTCTATTGTCCACGAAGAAGACGGAATCCGGCTAGGGCCGGATAAGCCGCATGTCGATTGAACCATCCGTAGCGTCTGGGCTATGAAGGTCACGAAACCGCAGGTCCCTCCACTTCGGTCGCCGCTGCGACCTGCGGTCGGGATGACAAATTTGTGAAACGAACAATAAGTACGGTCTACAAGTACGGTCTACTTCGTGCCGACGACCAAGACCACGAAGCTGTTGGGCATCATCGCAGGGCGTGGCCGCGGGTTTGCAGCCGTGGGAGCGGGTCGCGGACCGAACTCAGCCGTCACCAGATAAATTTCTCCCGTCGCAGCATCAAGCGCCATGGTGCGTGCCCCGCGCTGTGTGGTCAAAGTCTGGACCGGAGTGTAGCTGTCGGGCGAGTTTTGCCGAATGACGGTCAGCGTGCCATCGCCACCGTTGGGACTGAATACCAGGTGGCGCTTGGCGTCGTAGCGCGTTGCATCCGGGCCTTTACCGATGGCAGGCGTTGCCACCACATGCCCACTGCGTGCATCGACGACCACCATCACGTTGTTATCGCAAACGGAAAACAGGCGATGATGAGTACGGTCGATGCTGAGTCCACTGGGCGAGTCGCACGGCGCGATGGACCAGGTGGCCGTTGGTTTTAGGTTGCGCGCGTCGATGCGCACGATCAGATTTTTGTCTTCGATATTGACGTAGACGTTGCCCGCTCCGTCGGCCTGGGCAAATTCCGGCTTGCCGGGCAAGGAAATCGTTTGCAGCACGCTGTTGTTGGCGGTATCGATGGCCGTCGCGGAGTGGCTGCGACCGTTGAACGCGAAGACGCGCCTGGTTGAAGGATCGAAAATAATCGCATCTGGGTTTTGCTGCGCCGGAACATTGGCCACAACTTTCAGCGTGGCGCGATCGAACACGCGGACGGTGTTCGCCATGCCATCGCTGACGTATCCATATTTGCCGTTGCTGTTGAGCGCGATGCCGTGCGTCCCCTGCATACCGGTCATTTCTGTAATGAGTTTTCCGCTTTGCGTATCGACCACCTGTACGCGATTGCCCCGCGCAATGTACAACCGGTGAGCGCCGGGATCGGCTGTCAGGTAGTCCCACCAGCCGTCCCCGCCGAGGCGCCAGGTCTTCTGTACGTGGAACTGGGGAGATTGGGCGAACGCGGTCGAGCAGAGCAGGCCGAGGGCCGCTCCCAGAACGATCGAACGGCGCAGGCCGTCCATTGTCAGTCGAACTTTCTTTATCAAAACTTTCATTGTTACGGTCCTTTCAAAACTCTTTCGCAAACACAGATTCTAAGGTCGGTCGCCGTGGCGACGCGACCGAAGAATCCAGAGGGTGATGGCGCTCACATCTAGCGAATATCCTCTGGATTCTTCGCTGCGCTCAGAATGACGGACATTCTCTTAAAATCACACTATCCTTTAATCCGCTACGAGTGCATAAGTACATTACTTCCGCCTACCCTGCTCGCGTTGCCACTCCCGATAGACTTCGCTCTTTGCCACTCCGCGTTCGCGGGCGATGCGCTTCAACGCCGCCTGTTCTTCCAGCCCCTCTGCCAGACACAGCGCCATGCGCTCGCGGAGACTAGCGCTTGGCGCTGTGTAGGCGGGCTGGGACGGATCGTTCCCGGCAATCATCAGCGTCATTTCGCCGCGCAGCAGATCGCGGCTGGCCAGGGATTTTTCTAAATCGGCCAGTGTTCCGCGCAAAAACTCTTCGTGCAGTTTCGTGATCTCGCGGGCCAGAACGGCGCGCCGGTCGCCCCCGAAAATCTCCACAGCGTCGCGCAAGGCTTCCAATATCCGGTGCGGGGCCTCGTAGAAAACCAGCGTGGCCGGTCCCTCGCGAAATTTCTCGAAAAAACTGCGCCGCTCGCCGCTCCGTGGAGGCGCAAATCCAACAAACAGAAATGAAGCCGTATCCAGGCCCGAAGCGGCCAGCGCGGAGACGACCGCCGACGCGCCGGGGATGGGGATGACGGGGATTCCAGCGGCCACAGCCTGCGCCACCAGATGCGCTCCCGGGTCGGAGATGCCCGGCATGCCGGCATCGGAGACCAGCGCGATGCGCGCACCGGCCTGCAACGATGCAATCAGCTCGTCGCTGCGCTGGCGTTCATTGTGGGCATGGCAGCTCACCGTGGGCACGGCGATGCCGAAGTGCGACAGCAGCTTTTGCGTCTGGCGTGTGTCCTCGCAGGCGATGCGGTCCACGCCGCGCAGCACGCGCAATGCGCGCAGCGTAATGTCCTCCAGATTTCCAATCGGCGTCGCGACAATATACAAGCCCGGTGCGAGCGGGCGTTCTGTTGGGTTCTCGCCGCCGTGTCTGGCATCAGCTTCACGCGCCATTAAACTTGCACCGTCAGGAGGACGACTGTTGTTGCAGCCGCCGGCTTTCCGCCAGCAGGCCCATGCTGTGCATCAGGTTCTGTAGCGTCACGATGCCGACGATCTGCTCGCCATCGAGCACCGGGACCAGCGACAGGCCGCGTTCGCCGGTGATGCGGCGAAAGGTGACGCCGAGAGAATCCTGGGGCTGCGCCACCTGGAAGGCGCGCGACATGATGGATTGCACATATCCGTTGCCATCGATTTGCAGCGTTTCCAGGATTCTCTGCCGCGAAACGATGCCGACCAGCAGTCCGCTGCGGACAACTGGAAAGTCATCCTGCAGACTGTGGATGGACTTGAAGATGGCGTCCTCCAGCGTGTCGGAGGCGGAGAGCAGCGCGAAGTCCGTCAGCATAATGTCGCGCATGCGGACGGTATCGACAACCGACTGGAAGACGAGGCCCTGATCTTCCAGTTGCGCGCCAACGAAGATAAAAAAACCCGCCAGCAGCAACCATGGACTTTGCCAATACACCCCAGCAACAAACAGCACTAGCGCAATCACCTGGCCAACGGTGGAGGCTGTGCGGGTGGCTTGCAGCGCGCCGCGCGAACGCGAGAAGCCGCTGCGCAACAGCTTACCCGCATCCAGCGGATAGGCTGGCAGCAGATTGACCACGCCGAGAAAAATGTTGAACCAAAAAGCGCTGCGCAGCAGATGGTCCGCAGTAATCCATGGCTTGACCAGCACGGAGATGTCGGGTGATATGCCGCGAATGAACGCTAGCAGCACCATAGCGACGGCGAAATTGGTGAGTGGTCCAACCATGGCGAGGGAAAGCTGCGCGCTGCCTTCGGATGCCTGCTCGGCGGACTCCGGCGTGGCATAAGACGGCAGACCGCCGATGGGCAGCAGCATCACGCTGCGGACCTTGAGGCCGTGATAGGCGGAAGCGATGGCGCGGGCCAGCTCGCGGACGCCCACTGCTGCCAGCAGCAGCAGCCACAAGGCGATGCCGCGAACGGCGGCCATGCCGCTCATCCCTGTATAAAGCAAAGAAAGTCCCAGCAGCAGCGCGAAAAAAAAGTGCAGGCGAATTTCCACGCCCAGAAAATGCCCGATCGGGATGGACCAACTGCGCATTGCCAATGCCTCTTCCGGTTATTGTAGATGCAGGTCGGCCTACGTTCTGTGCTGGACTCCAACCTTATGCGTGTCATCGCGGGAAAATTTCGTTCTCAACCTCTGACGGCGCCGAAGGGATGGGACACGCGGCCCACCAGCGACCGGCTGCGCGAGACCTTGTTCAACGTGCTCGCGCCACGCATTCAAGGTGCGGTCTTCGCCGACCTGTTTGCTGGCACCGGCGCGGTGGGGATCGAGGCCCTGAGCCGTGGAGCGCGTCAGGTTTACTTCGCGGAAAACGCCAAAACACCGTTGATTGCCTTGCGGGGGAACCTGGCCCGCTTCAAGATTGGACCGGAAGCGACGGTGGAACCTCGCGGCACACTGCCCCTGCTGCGTCATCTGGTCGAGCAGAAAATTAGCCTGGACATCGTGTTTCTCGACCCTCGGTACAGGGATGATTCCGCCTATCGGACCACCCTTGAGTTTTTGGGGGAACAGCCGATTCTGGGCGCAAATGCCATTGTTATCGCGGAACACTCACACCGCTTACCACTCCCGCACCCGTTTGGGCATCTAAGCCAATATCGAGTAATGCCCCACGGAGAGGCATCACTAACCTTCTTTCATTGCAACGATCTTGGCTAGGATTCACTTTATTGCCGGGAAGCCAGTTAGTTACCTTAGCGCGTAGAGATTCCTCTTTTCTGTAACTAAAGTTTTGTGACTATTTCGACTATTTTTCTTGTTCTGCGGCGCGCCTCTGGCTACCTTAAGTGCAATCCCAACACAAGTTGGGCTGAGGATAAAATAGATGAACACAACTACTTTTCTGCGCAAGATGGTTCTTTCTGCCGCTCCTGTCCTGGTCACTTTTGCACTGCTGCCGATGCAAGCGATCGCGCAACAGGGGCGTGGGACACAAAGTCCAATGGGAGCATATCTCCGAACCGTAGTTTTCGACGGTTCCACACAAGCTGGCTGGTATTCCTTTCCGGGCCAGCGTCCGAAGCTGCGCTTTAGCGGCGACCAGGTGCGTATTACGTCGCGGCAGCACAGCACAGTCATGCTTAGCCGCGGGGCGGACACATCCGGGTCTGCTGTGGAAGTGTGGTTGACGCATGCGCCAATCAGCACTTCTTCAATCTCCGGGCTGGGTGTTCTAGGCGATGCGCAACACGCCATGGTTATCGGGCTGGAAGCTGGCAATGTGGTTCTCTGGCAATTGGATCCGGCCACGACCAAGGTGATTGCTCAACAGCCGGTCAACGCTACCTCGCCGCTGGAATTTCGCGTGACGGGCGGCGATGCCGCGCAGGTGCGCTTCTTCTGGCGTCATCGTGGAGACAGCGCCTGGCATCCGTTGGGAGACGAGGCCTCCAATCGCGTGTTGGCCACATGGAGTGAACCGTTGCACTATGGGCTCCTTTTGGATGGACCCCAGGGCAGCCAGGTGACCTTCAGCAACTATCGCGCGGCGAATGTGGGCCAGACCGCTATGGCCATGACGCCCATGATGGCGGAAGGCCAGTAAATCCGTCGCACAGGGATGCGTGCGGGTAACGTGGAATTCCCCCGTTCGTGGACTATTTTGCGAGCGGCAAAGCAAGCTGGAGCCGAGGGACGGATCACCTTCGCTCCCCCATGCTTTGCCGCAATTTTTCCGTGCGTCTGAATTATTATTGACGCGGGCTTGCTCCGCCCGTGTGATGGCCGGTCGCCAGATCGACGGTAAACGGGACATCCGCATCGGTCGCCAGGTTCCAGCCGAAGCCGTGAAGCTCCTGGCCCTGTATCTCTGTTATGCGCAGACCTTCCCAGGACAACCGCGCCGTTTCCCATGCCTGGCCCTCTGTTCCCAAAGCCCAGATCGCATGAAACCCCGCGAAGAGGAGCAGGCGTTGCTCTGCAAGCGCGTGGACGGAAATGACCGGGCGATAGGGAATTTGCATCCACTCCTCCGGCCTGTCGGTTTCGACAATGTAGGCGTAACCACCGGCAATGGCGCACATCTGCTTTGGGTTCGGACAGGTCCAAACGCCGTGCGGCAGCGCGGGATCGGCAAATCCCAGCGCGAAGGTCGCCAACACTGGCGCAACGCCGGGCTGTGACCACAGCAGGATTTGCAACGCGCCGCGCTCAACCTCTTCCACGGCCTGCGGGTAGACGTACTGCCGCGCGGGTGCGATCAGTGGCGGCTTGTTCAGAATTTCTGCCTGCCAAGGGTGAGCAAAGCTCGCATCTTGAGTATAAGGACGCGCTGCCATGGGTCTAAGCGCTTGCGCTGGCGTGGAGCGCCTGATCGAGATCGGTCAGCAGGTCTTCGATGGCTTCGCAGCCCGCGCTCAGGCGAATAAAGCCCTGGGAAACAGCATCGTGCCCCCAGCGAGCGCGCCGCTCGGCGGAAGAGACGATGCCTCCAAAGCTGGAGGCTTCGACGAGTAGATGGGATGCTTCCAGAAAACGCTCGGCAATGGTGCGGCTGGGCAGCTCAAAGCTGACCACCGGCCCGAAGTAACGCATTTGCTGGCGGGCGAGTGCGTGCGCCGGATGCGCGGCCAGGCCCGGATAGTAGACCGCGCGAACTTCTTTCCGGGTTTCCAGAAATTCCGCGATGGCCTGCGCGTTCGCGCATTGTTTTTCCAGCCGAAGCGGCAGCGTGGCCAGGGAGCGCATGGCCAGCCACGCCTCCATGGGGCCGACGATGGAGCCGGAAAGCGTGCGCCAACGTTCGATTTTTGCGGCCAGGTCCCCGTCGCGCACCGCGACGTGGCCGAGCAGCAGATCGCTGTGGCCGGTCAGGGATTTGGTGTCCGATGCCACGGAAATGTCCGCGCCAAGCGCCAACGGTTGCTGGCCGAGCGCGGTCGGTGTGGTGTTGTCCACCGCGACCAGCGCGCCGCGGCTGTGGGCTGCTTCCGACAGCAGATGAATGTCGCAGATATCCATGCCTGGATTCGAGGGAGTTTCAAGCCAGAGTAATTTCGCGCCGGTGAGCACCTCAGCCTGCGCATTGTTGGCAGTCGGCGCCAGGCGCGTTTCGATACCGAAGGCGGCAAAAAATTCTCGCGTGAGAATGCGTGTGGTGTAGTAGCTGTCTGCGGGCAGCACGACGATATCGCCGGGGCGCAGCAGCGCGGCAAATACCGCCATGACGGCGGCCATGCCGGAAGGGAAAATTTTTACGCTGCCACCTTCCAGCGTCCCGAGAACATGTTCCAACTCCTGCCATGTGGGATTGTTGAAGCGCGTGTATGTGTACGGCGAGGCGGAGGGTTCGCCCGGCGCGGCAAACGCGGAGGCGAAGACAGGGCCAGCGTGGATGGGCGCTCCGGCGCGCAATTTCTCTGGTGGTTCGGGCAGACCGGCGCGGACGAGTCGAGTAATTTCCTGCATGATGACTTGCCTTTGAGAGTAGCAGAATGAAAGCGCAATTTCAGAGCGGGTCGCATTGCGCAACTTGCCCAGGACTGCAACACTGGAGCGTGAGGAAAACAGCATGCTGAAAGAGAAACTTTACACCGCACAAGTCACAACGGTCGGAGCGCGCGCCGGTCGCGTGGAAAGCTCCGATAACAATTTGAAGCTGCATCTTTCCGTGCCTTCCGAGATGGGCGGGCAGGGCGGGACCGGCACGAATCCCGAACAGCTATTTGCCGCCGGGTATGCGGCGTGCTTCGGTGGCGCGGTGCAGTACGCCGCCAGCCAGAAGAAAATCGAACCGGGCGAAGTGAACGTGATGGCGCTGGTCTCCGTCGGCCCCAGCACGGACAAGGAAGGCTTTGAAATTGCGGTGGAGTTGGAAGTCACGCTGCCCAAACTGGATCAGAAGACCGCCGAGTCGCTGGTGGCGGAGGCGCATCGCATCTGCCCGTATTCCAACGCGACCCGTGGCAATGTGGACGTGAAGCTGACCGCGCACGGCGGGGTGTTGAGCGGTTCAAAGTTGGTGTAGCTATTTATGGAAGAGAGTCATTCTGAACGGAGGTCGGTCGCCGTGGCGACGCGACCGGAGTGAAGAATCCAGACGACATACGTTTGGTCATTGCCGCCATCACTCTCTGGATTCTTGTCGCCGCTGCGACCTCAGAATGACTCATCTTTTTTGAATACAGTATCTGTAAATTTACATCTCCGGCAAACGTAAAATTTACATCTCTGGCAAACTTATGTGCGCGGGCGTGCGGGAACCAACTCACCGTAAACAAATCCCTCCCTCTCGACGTTGTGCGTGTGTTCCACGGCAATCGGTTGCGAGAACATGGGGCCGGCGTAGGCGAAGCTGTGGAACTCTCCGCGTTCGCCGCAGGGATCGACGGTGGGCGGAAGATCGTCCAGAAAACTCTGGTCGAAGACACGGCCACAGAATGCCGCCGATAAATGTTTTGGATTGAGACAGGTAATGCGCGCGCGCAGCCCAGACCCGACCATCTGCCGGGCAAGATGGTCGGTCGGAATTCCCCAGATGGGAAACAGAGGCGCGAGGCCCGTACCCGCCAGCTTTTCGATGCGATAGGCGCGAATGTCTTCGAGAAAGAGATCGCCGAAGGCCACCGCTTCAAAACCCTCCCGCACGGCCCGCGCGCAGGCGGCCTGCATGCGCGATTCATAGTCCGCGTTCGAGCACGGGTATGGCAATGGCGTCTTCCACACCGGCAAGCCGACCGAGGCTGCCTGCCGATCCAGCAATTCCTCGCGAAAGCCGTGAATGGCGACCCGGCCAAACACTTCATTCACGGTGGTCAGCAGCGCTGCCACGTTGTAGTCGGGATTCTGGCGCAGAGTGTGCAGCGCCCAGGCGCTGTCTTTTCCTCCGCTCCAGCTCAACAGGATTTTCTTTGGCGGCAAGATCGGTTTCCTTTTCTATCGCGATGGAAGCGCGGCGAGAAAGCGCTCCACTCTCTGCTGCACGCTGGCAACGGGCGTCGGAAGCGGCAACTGGCTGCCCGCTTCGATCAGAGGAATCACCTTGTCGAACTCCGGGCCAGAGTGCGCGCCAGTCAGCGCGATGCGTACAGGATGAAACAGGTCTTTGCCTTTGGCCCCGCTGGCGGTTTTTACTTCGGTCATCGCAGCTTTGAAGGCTTCCGCCGTCACTGGCGCGGGCAGCATCGCGATTCTGGCTGCAAACTCTCCGAGGACTTTTCTTGCGGAGTCGTTCGTAAGAACGGCAGCGTTTTCATTGTCGGCAATGGCGGTTACTGGATCGAAGGCAAAGAGAAATCGCGCCTTCTCCGGCAACTGATCGAGTTGGTCCACAGCAGGCAGAAAGAGCGCGAGGAGTTGCTCGAACCAACCGTCAATGCTGTCGGAACTGGATGCTTCCGGCAACCATCCCCTCGCTGCAAAATATGGCCGGGCGAGCGCGGCGACTCTCTTTGGTTCGGCGGCCTTAAGATAGTGCCGGTTCAGCCAGTACAGCTTGTTGAAATCGAAGATGGCGGGTGAGGGTGTGACGCGCTCCAATGTGAACTCGGCGGCCAACTCGGCCATGGTGAAGGTCTCGCGCGTGCCGCCCTCCGCGCCCCAGCCCAGCAGCGCCAGGTAATTCGTCAGCGCCTCGGGTAGGATCCCCATCTCGCGAAAGCTGGCGATGGAGGTGGCGCCGTGGCGCTTGGAGAGCCGCGTCTTGTCCGGCCCCAGGATGGTAGAGAGGTGCGCGAACTCCGGCAGCGGCCAGCCAAAGGCCTGATAGATGGCCACCTGCTTGGGCGTGTTCGACAGATGGTCGTCGCCGCGAATGACATGCGTGATCCGCATGAGCGCGTCGTCGATCGTGACCACGTAGTTGTAGACCGGCATGCCGGAGGAGCGGACAAGAATCGGATCGGAGACGGCCTCGGCGGCGAACTCGACCGCGCCCCGCACCATGTCGTGAAAGCGGATTGGCTCGGCCCCGATTTTCAGGCGTACGGCGAAAGGTTCATGTTTCGTTAAATGAAACTCTATTTCGTCAGACGAAATACTCCGGCAGCGACCGGAGTAGACCTGTGGCTGGTGGGCGGCGATGGCCTGTTCGCGCTCGGCGTCGAGTTGTTCGGCGGTGCAGAAACAGCGGTAGGCTGCGCCGCTGGCCAGCAGACGCTCGATATGCTCGCGATAGATTTCCAGGCGCTCGGACTGGCGATAGGGGCCATTGGGGCCGATCTCTTTGCTCGCACCAACTTGCGGGCCTTCGTCCCAGTCCAGGCCCAGCCAACGCAGGTCTTCGAGGAGCTGCGTTTCGTAACGCGCCTCGCTGCGCTCGATGTCGGTGTCTTCAATGCGGATGAGAAAATCGCCGCCAAACCGGCGCGCAAACAGCCAGTTGTAGAGCGCGGTGCGGGCGTTGCCCACATGCAACTGGCCGGTGGGGGAAGGCGCAAAACGTACGCGAGGTTTGGACTGATTCATGAATGATGATGGTAGCAGGAGCGGATACGGTCCAGGCTAGCGATAGTGCTCCCAGCCTGCGGCATGCAGAGGTTGTTCTCCGTCGTGCTCGCGTAGCAGCATTCGAGGCGCGCGGGAGGAATAGCGGCGCATCTCGCCGATGCATGCAATCGGAACACCGGCGATGCGGCGGGGAATTTTTACATGCGGCGGTGCGGTAAACAGCAGCTCGTAATCTTCGCCACCGTGAAGGGCGAGGTCGAGCGGTTTCTGAGAGCGATGCTTATTGGGCGCGAGTGCCAATGGATGGATGGGAACCGACGATGCATCCACCATAGCAGCCAGCGCAGATTCCTCGCAGAGGTGGTCGAGGTCCGTCGATAGCCCATCGCTGATGTCGATGACTGCCGTGACGCGACGATTTTTCAATAGCCATGCGCCGACGGCCAGCCTTGGTTCTGGAAACAGATGCGGATGAGGATTTGGGTTGCCAGCAACGCTGCTCGTGCACTTGAGAAAACGGAGCGGGCTGGCGACCAGTTGCGCGAGTTCCGCAGCCGCGCCTCCAAGATGGCCAGTGACATAAATCCGGTCGCCAGCTTTCGCGCCGGAACGCAGCAATGCGCGGTTGCGGGGCGCGCTACCGACCAGAACGATGTCCGCGAACGCCAAACCTGTGGACTTGCTGGGAAGTGTAAGACGCGGTGACTGTGCCGTGTCGCCGCCAGCCAGGGGAACACGATATTTTCCTGCCAAAGCGAGAAAGCCTTTGAAAAACCGTTCACGCCAGGCAGGCTGTCTGCGTCGGCTCTGCGTCAACTCCAGCGGAAGCGCCAGAGATAGAAACGCAGCCAGCGGTTGCGCGCCCATGGCGGCAAGGTCGCTCAAGCCGCGGGCCAAGCAGCGATGGCCGATGGACTCCGGCGTATGCCATTCGCGGCGAAAATGGACCGTTTCGAGAGAAAAATCGGTGGTCACGAGCACTTCATGGCCTGGCGGTGGCCGCAAAACCGCGCAATCATCCCCGAGGCCCAACCTCAGGCCCGATCGAGCGCGGTCAAGTCGAGCGCGGTCAAGTCGAGTCCGGTCAAGTTGGCCAGACGACGCCAACTGTGCGCGCAAATCCTTCAGAAAGGCCCGCTCGCCCGGTATTGGACTGCTTTTCGACCCTGTTTTCTCCATCGAATGCCAGCATACAGCCGTACGCAGCTTGTCCAGTGGCGAATCGTGCAAATAAGGTCGCTGTGCTGTCAGAAGAGCAGCCGGAGATCGGTTTCGGCATACTGTCGACTTTTTCAGCATTGACGCGGTATTGCACGCTTTGCTAGGCTATGACCTCACGTTATAAACTGGCATTAGACGTATCCTCCGATTCGCAGCGCTTTGTTGCCCGGTGCTGCCTGTGTCAAAAAACATTGCCGGGGGTTGCTGTCAGTCGTCAGGAACCGAACAGTTTGAAAGGAAGCACCTCCCAAACGTGCGAAAGCGTCACTACATCGTATATGTCAGCCGGGACGAGCAGGGCCAGTTGCAAAAGGTCCCCATTCCCATGCGTTATGCGTACGCTTTTGTCGCGGCCGCAGTCGTGGGACTGTTCACCATTACCGGGTTGGCGGGTTCCTACGGCAGAATGTTGTTAAAGACAGAGCGCTTCAATCAGGTCCGCAGCGAGCAGCAGACGCTTCGTAAGCAATATCAGCAATTGCAGCAGGATGTGAAACAGAAGGACGTCCAGGTGGCGTCTCTGGGTTCGCTGGCCAGCCAGGTTTCCGCGCTATACGGCCTGCGGCAGAGTAAACTGGTTGCGGCCAAGTCGGCAGCGCCAAGCGAAGCCAGCCTTTCATCCGACGACGATTCCTATTACAGATCCATCGACCGTTTCTATGCGCTGCGCAACTCCGCGCTTTCCGGCGTTGCGGCGCAGGCCCTCTCCTCTGGAATCGGTTCCGCCTCCACCTTGACGGACTGGGTGCGACTGGCCGATGCACCGTCCTTATGGCCAATCATGGGCCGTGTGACGAGTTCGTTCGGCGAACGCACCGACCCGCTGGCGGGTGAAGGTGAATTTCATCGCGGCATCGACATTGCAGCCCCCGCAGGGACCGCGATTCATGCAACAGGAGATGGCGTCGTTAACTTTGCCGGATGGTCTTCTGGATACGGCCGCGAGGTGTTACTGAACCACGGGCACAGCATCACCACGCTCTATGCACACATGTCTTCGATTGCCGTGATTCCAGGACAAACGGTCACGCGGGGCCAGATCATTGGCTACGTAGGAGTCAGTGGACGCAGCACCGGGGCGCACCTGCATTATGAGGTCCGCATTCATGAAACTCCGGTCAATCCGCATCGTTATATGCGTGAAACCATGGCCCAGATGGCAGAGACCGTCCTGCCACAAAACAGCGGGCAATAGAAGAAACGCAGTTCTCAGTATTCATCCAGCGAGAAACCGCAGGCCCCCTTACTTCGTTCGCCGTGGCGATCTGCCCCTCAGAATGACTCTTGGGTACACAGAGCATTTTCGGTCAGAGTGTTAACGGTTGGGAAAGAGTCGGGGTCTCCCACCCTGGCCGCAAAGAACGCGGCTAGGATAGCGCACCCAAAATTTTGTTAATACTTGACATGAAAACGCTCTAACCATCAATTCGGCCTAATGGGCGGGTTTTGTTGGCTGTGGGTTTAGATCCGTTGCCGCGTCACTGCTTTTTTTTGCAGCTAGCAGGCTTTTCACCAGATTGATAGGAACCATGGCGCTCAGAATTGTGCGATTGCCCTTCTGCTCCACTTTGGTGCTGGCCAGCAGCGCATTCCAGTCCGTCGCCGTGGCATCCTGAGGGCCTGCGGTTATTTGCGCGGAACGCATCAGTCCAAGAACAAGATTGGCCATTCCCACCGACACTTTTGCGGCGTTCTCCGTAGGCGCGATTTCCACCAGTCGAAGATGCAGCGCCCCCAGGTAGCGGATGGAAGCAATAAATGTGGCATCAACGGGGACCGGCAACGGCAGGCCGAAGAGGTGGAACTGTTGTCCCGAGGCGAAGGGCAGTCCGATTTTGCCAATCCCCCAAATTTCAGACAACAGCGGGACCTCGGCATAGTGGTGCGCCAGAAGCGTGTTGCCACTGAAGGGCAGCGCGGCGGAGTGATAGCGGTCGATGATGGAATGAATCTGCTCGGTGGTCGGCGTATTGGAAACCGCTACTAAGTCATAGCCCAGTACGACCACCCGGACGGTGCGGCCGTCATGCGGAATCGAGTAGATATCGTGTCCGGCATAGCGCTCTGTGGCAGCGGCCTGCGCTGTCAGGTAGCGTGTCAGGCGCGGCCCTCGGAAGCGGCCCTGGAACACCTCAGAGTAAGCAACTGGACCATTGGGGCCGTTGGGGTCTGCCAGGCGGTGAACGGCGAAGGCGGCCTGGTTCAGATCGTGCTCGAATTCGATGCCTGTCGCGTCGATGAATGCCTGATAGTCGGCATCGTGCGCCACCGGATGCTGGTCCAGTTGGGTGAGCGCGCGCAGCGGTTTCAGGTTGAAGTAGACAATGGCATCCGCTTCGGGCAGGAGGCGCGCGACCTCTGGCGGGGCTTCTTTGCGGAGAACGACTGCAACCACCAGCGCGGCGACGACAGCCACAACCACAGCCAAGCTGATCCATGTGCGTCTACGCATGATGAGAGAGGAACCTCACGCGATGGAAACTAGGGCGGTAGGGATGACAGCTTCGGCCAGCGGGGTCAGTCATGGAGTGTTGCATTGCGCCGCATCGTTTGGAAAAAATCTCTTCCTCCATCCAATGGCAACGAATGTGATTACGAGCATAGCACCGATGCAGCCGGCAGAGTGTAAATCCGCAGTCCGAGGTTCTTAAACCGAAGTCGATTGGGTGGGCCGAAAAAAATAACGCTTGCGCAACCAGAAGGCCACGTTGACCAGGCCGATCAGCGCAGGGACCTCGATCAAAGGGCCGATGACTCCGACAAACGCCTCGCCGGAATTCAAGCCAAATACGGCCACGGAGACGGCAATCGCCAGCTCAAAGTTGTTGCCGGCTGCGGTAAAGGACAGCGTGGCTGTTTGCGCATAATTCGCGCCCAGCTTGCGCCCCATCCAGAAACTCACCAGAAACATGACGGCGAAATAGATCAGCAGCGGTACGGCGATGCGCAGCACATCGAGCGGCAGCTTCACGATCAGGTCGCCCTTCAGGCTGAACATCACGACAATGGTGAACAGCAGAGCGAAGAGGGTCAGCGGACTGATGCGCGGAATAAACCGCGTGCGATACCACGGTTCTCCTTTGGCCCGAAGCAGAAGAAAACGTGTCAGGATTCCAGCGAAAAACGGAATTCCAAGATAGATCAGGACGCTTTGGGAAATCCTGCCGATGCCGACATTGACGATGGTCCCTTTCAGCCCGAACCATGTGGGCAGCACGGTGATGAACACCCACGCATACAGGCTATAGAAAACCACCTGAAAGACGCTGTTGAGCGCCACCAGTCCGGCAACATAGTCCGTGTCTCCCTCGGCAAGTTCGTTCCACACCAGGACCATGGCAATGCACCGCGCGATGCCGATCAGGATGAGTCCACGCATGTAGGCAGGCTCGCCACGCAGAAATGTGATGGCCAGGAGAAACATCAGGACGGGGCCGATGATCCAATTTTGTACCAGCGACAGGCCGAGAATGCGGCGGTTACGAAAGACCCGGCCCAGTTTTTCATAGCGTACTTTTGCCAGCGGCGGATACATCATGAGGATCAGGCCGATGGCAATGGGGACATTCGTTGTCCCAACTTGAAAGCGATTGACAAAGGCCGCCGATCCCGGGACGAAATGGCCCAGGGCGACTCCGATGGTCATGGCAAAAAAAATCCACAGAGTGAGGAAGCGGTCGATGAAGGACAGATTCTTGCGCGGCATGGGCGCACATGTCTGGTTTGGGCATGCCTGCGCTTGGACATGGGGAATGCCGGACATGTTTACCTAGACAGAGATTTTGTGGGCCGATCGACAGATTTGGGCAGCGGTGCTCCTTGCAGGGCCACAAACTTCTGCGGGCTACAGCAGGCCTTTGTGAGCCGTGCACGGTCGGCCTGCATGGCGTGTTCTTCCTGGAGCCAGGAGAGGGTCTGTCGCAGGACCTGGGCCGCGCCGACATGTGGAGGCATTGTGATGCGGTAGTGCATCCACTTGCCTTCGCGCCGCGCGCTGACGATGCCGACTTTGCGCAGGTAGGCCAGATGCCGGGAGATTTTCGGCTGGGGCTGGGCGAGAATCTCGACAAAATAACAGACGCAGATTTCCTGATCTCCCATCAGATTCAAGAGCCGCAGACGGGTATTGTTGCCGAGCGCCTGAAAGAAGAGGTCCATCCTGAACGTTTTCTGTTTCGTTCCCATGCGTTAAATTATATTCGCATTGGCGGATATGTAAAGAAATAATATAGTCGTGTTAGCGAATATGTTTGGAGGGCTTATGACGGAACGGTTGCTCGAATCGGTGCGGTCGAAATACGGAGCGGTGGCGGAGAGCGGATTGTCGAATGACCACACGGGCGTAAAGGCCGTCGCGGAGGCCTTTGGGTATACCGAAGCGGAACTCACGTCCATTCCTGCCGGGGCCAACATGGGGCTTTCCTGCGGAAATCCAACGGCCATGGCCTCCATTCGCGCGGGTGAGGTGGTCGTGGACCTCGGCTCTGGCGGCGGTCTGGACGTGTTTCTCGCATCGAAGCTGGTCGGCCCGGAGGGACGCGCCATCGGCATCGATATGACTCCGGCAATGATTGAGCGGGCGCAAGCCAATGCGTTGGCGGGCGGTTATGACAATGTGGAATTTCACCTGGCGACGATGGAGCACATTCCGCTTCCCGATGCATCGGCCGATTGCGTCATCAGCAACTGCGTCCTCAATCTTGCGCCCGACAAGCCCATTGTGTTTCGAGAGATAGCGCGAGTGTTGAAGCCGGGTGGAAGGCTCGCGGTGAGCGATATCGCGCTGAAAGGTGAGTTGCCGCCAGCGGTTGGGGAGAGTCTGGCCGCTTATGTTGGCTGCATCGCTGGGGCCATCCATGTCGATGCATATCGCGAGGGCTTGCTGGCTGCGGGCTTCGAGCACGTAGAGATCGTGGACAGTGGGGCCGACCTGAATGCCTATGCGAAAGTGGAGAACCAGACGGGCTGTTGTTCTCCTGCGATGGAAAACTTGCAGCCCCTCCAGATTGTCGGCGACTCTTGCTGTTCATCGGACACCAATGCAACCGCGAATCTGCATCAGGAGCTGGCAGGGCTGCTCTCGCAATATGACATCAACGCAGCGGCAGCCAGCGTGAAGGTCTACGCGATTAAGCCTCGCGCTGATTGATCCGGTCCGATTGGAATGAACCCATTTTCTCCCACCCTAGCCGCAAACAACGCGGCGAGGATGGGGCACCCGAATGCAATGATTCAGGACTATGAAATAGAGCCAACGAAGGACGTCCGCATGCAGACGCACTACAATGTCATGTTTCTCTGTACAGGAAATTCCGCGCGTTCGATCCTTGCGGAGGCAATCCTGAACTACAAAGGCGCGCCAACCTTTACCGCTTACAGCGCTGGCAGCCATCCGGCAGGGGTTGTCCGTTCAGAGGCGATTCGGCAGCTCCAATCGGCCCAGATCAGCGCGGAGGGACTGCGCAGCAAATCCTGGGACGAATTCTCAAAGCCGGGTGCGCCCCGGTTGGATTTTGTTTTTACGGTTTGCGACAACGCGGCGAAGGAGGTCTGTCCCATCTGGCCCGGACAACCGATCACCGCGCATTGGGGCGTCCCCGATCCGGCCGCCGTCGAAGGAACGCCGGAAGAAGTCGAACGGGCTTATCGCCAGGCCTTTGCCGCGCTGGACCGCAGGATCGGGCTTTTTCTGAGCCTGCCGCTTGCATCTCTCGGCGCGTTGACGATTCAGAAAGAGATCGACAGCATCGGGCGGCAATAGAAAACGCATGCGTCAGTTGGCGGTAGTGGTTGCGATGCGCCGCGCAGCGTGATAATTTGAGTCTTGTGCGTGATGGGCGCGGAAGTGTGCGCTGGCGCTTGCGGAAGGGTTTCAGGGCTGGCGTAGCTCAGCTGGTAGAGCATCTGATTTGTAATCAGAGGGTCGGGGGTTCAAGTCCCTTCGCCAGCTCCAGCAAAAATTGCCTCGACCTTCTTGCAGCGACATTTGCCCAGTACGACTGCAACACACAAGCTTTAAGGTTCGGTTCCGTCTCTCGTGGCCGCGTCTCCTGCCAAAAAGCAACCCTCCGGTTGGGCTGGTCGAAATCCGGTTAGGCTGGTTTGGGCCGAAGTGTCTCAGCCGGCTGGCAGGACGGGCAAGGTATGGGCAACGAAGCGGGAGGGACCGAAAGATGTGCACAGGTGGCCGAGCGGTTAATGGCAGCAGACTGTAAATCTGCCGCTCCTTGCGAGCTACGGAGGTTCGAATCCTCCCCTGTGCACCAGATTTTTGGACGGGTTGGTACGGATGGCGCGGCCCGATGAACATGCGGACGAAGGCATGGGTCGCTTCCGGCCTGTTGGTGGGGCTGATGACGCTGGCCTGGTCCACCATGGAGGCGGACAAGATTCGCGCCGTCGTATTGATTGTGCTGGGACTGTTTCTGTTTCGCGTGGTGATGCATGCGGTCAGTTCGCGATACGATGAGTAGTGCAGGTTGGCAGGGCTGATGTAGCTCAGTGGTAGAGCACTCCCTTGGTAAGGGAGAGGTCATGGGTTCAAGCCCCATCATCAGCTCCAGAAATGCAGCTCGCGCGGGAGTAACTCAGTGGTAGAGTCACAGCCTTCCAAGCTGTTGGTCGCGGGTTCGATCCCCGTCTCCCGCTCCAAATAATTTCAGCATCATTCAGATGAACCAGTTAGGCGCTCTTATGGGAAATATGTTTCAGCAGGCGACGATTCCGATTGCAAATCCGGCGGTGTATGGGCCGGTGAAGGTCGCCATTGAAGCCGCGTTCGCGCCGCCCTCTGTCGGCAAGTTTTTGCAGCGGGTCGAGCGCGCGAAGCTGCGTGTGCGGGACTTTGAGCAGATCCGCGATCAGGGATTGTTGGGAGATGTCGTCAAGAACGGCTACGTGCAACTCGGCGACAGCGACCGTGGCCAGATTCGCGAATTGTATCTGCGCTCCGTGGAGCAGGTTGCGCAGGAAGTTCGCGGCAAGTATTTGAAGGTGTATGCGTACTACTGATGAGGGTGGACCGATGAGCGATGTCAATATCGTTGTGAATGGATCTCCGGTTTCTCTGGAAGATTGGTCCATGGCGAAACGGGCGAATACGGAAGAGCTGCCAGCGTTGAGCGAAATGCAGCGTGAGGCCGCACGGAAACTTGGTGTTTCCGCGGACGGTTATGCGCGGTCGCTTTTAACGCAGCAGTATGGCGCTCATCGCGTGCGAGCCAGAGCCGAAAAATTTGTTTCCCGGCTCAATCAGGTACTACTAAGAAAAGGTGTTGCAGGTCAGGTTGTTAAATTGGAGCGGCGGCCTGGTGTGCAGGCATGGACTGCGGATATTGGGACACAGACCAGAGCTGGGTCCATTCAGGTTCCGTTCGAGTTGTTTGATGATGTTGTCGATGACGCCGGCGACAATTCAAATTACACGGATTGGCTTCAGGCCAAGCTTAGCTCCTTGGTGCAACAGTCTTTGAATCTGGGAGATGTCGCTTGACCTGGCTCCAGAATTGCGTTGTAACGTTCCGTCTGTCCTCATTGGGAAGGCAAGAATTGCAGGGTATTTTCGGAGAAACTTCGTTTTCTGCGTATGTCGCGGATGCGAATGAAACGGGTGCGTGGATCATCTTTGATGGTACGGACGATAGCAAAACAGCGCCTTCTTTTCTGCTGAAATGGGACTACGTCTCGACTGCCTCGCTCGAAATATCTCTTGCCGATGAAGATTCCAAGAGTGCCCGACGGCAGATTGGATTTCGATAGTCTGAAACTCGATGCTGTTATTTGCTAGCGAGAAATTGCAAGAAACCGAACGGGAAGGAAGAGGGGAACAATGGCGAAGGAAAAGTTTGACCGGTCGAAGCCGCATGTGAACGTAGGGACGATCGGGCACATCGATCATGGCAAGACGACGCTGACGGCGGCGATCACCAAGGTATTGTCGAAGCACAACCCGAACAACAAGTTCCGCTCCTTCGACACGATCGACAACGCGCCGGAAGAGCGGGAGCGCGGTATCACGATTGCGACCGCGCATGTGGAGTATGAGACCAAGAACCGGCACTATGCGCACGTCGATTGCCCGGGCCACGCGGATTACATCAAGAACATGATTACCGGCGCGGCGCAGATGGACGGCGCCATATTAGTCGTCGCGGCGACGGATGGGCCGATGCCGCAGACCAAGGAACACGTCCTGCTGGCGCGGCAGGTGGGGGTGCCGTACATTGTGGTGTTCCTGAACAAGTGCGATGCGGTGGACGACCCGGAGCTGATCGACCTGGTGGAGATGGAAGTGCGCGAGCTGCTGTCGAAGTACCAGTTTCCGGGCGACGATGTGCCGGTGATTCGCGGCTCGGCGCTGGGTGCGTTGAATGGCGAGGCGCAGTGGGAGGGTAAGCTCGACGAGTTGATGGAGGCGGTGGACAAGTATGTTCCGATGCCGCAGCGTGCCATCGACCAGCCGTTCCTGATGCCGATCGAAGATATTTTTTCGATCTCGGGCCGTGGGACGGTGGTGACGGGAAGGATTGAGCGCGGCAAAGTGAAGGTGGGCGAGGAAGTGGAGATCGTGGGCTTCCGCGAGACGCGCAAGACGGTCGTGACCGGCGTGGAAATGTTCAAGAAGCAGTTGGACGAGGGCCTGGCGGGGGACAATGCGGGGCTGTTGCTGCGCGGGATTCCAAAGGAAGATGTGGAGCGCGGGATGGTGCTGGCCAAGACCGGCTCGATCACGCCGCACACCAGGTTCAAGGCGGAGATTTACGTGTTGAGCAAGGAAGAGGGCGGACGGCACACGCCGTTCTTCAACGGCTATCGGCCGCAGTTCTATTTCCGCACCACGGACGTGACGGGCGTGGCCAAGCTGCCGGAAGGCACGGAGATGGTGATGCCGGGGGACAATGTGTCTCTCGAGATCGAGCTGATTACTCCGGTGGCCATGGAAAAGGGGCTGCGGTTCGCCATCCGCGAAGGCGGACGCACCGTCGGCGCCGGCGCCATTGCCGAGATTTTGAAGTAGTAAGCCTGCCGCATTGAATCGCCGTGTCCCCCCTAGCCGCAAAGAACGCGGCGAAGATGGGCACCCAGTGACCTTTGGTCGGACGGCAAGACTCGGGATGAGAAGACTGTGGAGTGGATGAAGATTCACTCTGCGGGCAAAAGGCTGACAAGCAAATGCTGCCAAAATCGGATAGGATAAAAAGATGCGTGAAATCGTGACATTGCAGTGCCCGGATTGTAAAGAGCGGAACTACTCGACCACCAAGAACAAGAAGACGACGACAGGCCGCCTGGAGTTTTCCAAGTTCTGCAACCGCTGCCGCAAGCACACGGCCCACAAGGAAACGAAGTAGCGTTTTCCGTGCAGCGCCGCGCGGCTGCGATGCAGTTGGTATTCGGGCAGGATTGGACACAGGGATAGGGGCGTAAGCTCAACGGTTAAACTGCTGGTCTCCAAAACCGGACTTGGGGGTTCGAATCCCTCCGCCCCTGCCAGCTTTTTCTTGGCTGGCGTTTGAGCAGCAATTCCGGCAGCATGCGGAATGCAGTGGATTGAAGAAGGAAGCATTTATGGCAAAGGCAATCGCAGCAAGCGGCGAGACGCGCGCGGAAACTCCCCAGTGGAAGCAGGGACCGGAACGGTTTCTGGCTTTTCTCAAGGACGTTCGCAGCGAGATGCATAAAGTGGTCACGCCGTCGCGCAAGGAAGTGGAAACGACGACGACCATCGTCATCATCACAGTATTTATGTTCGCCGCCTATTTTTGGATTGTGGATGCGGCAGTGAACCGGGCCATGCAGTCCCTGCTGGCGTGGCTGACGCACTAAAATAAGTTTTCGACGGAAGGTGAATGGATGGCAGAGGAAGTAAAAGTCGAAGCGCAACAGGCGTCCGAAGAGACAGTCGCTGGACTTGCGCCTCCCGTCAACGAGCGCTTCCGGTGGTACATCATCCATGCGTATTCCGGCTTTGAGCGCAAGGTGAAAGAGTCGATCGAGAGCCGCGTGCAGGCCTACGGGCTGCATGAGCGCATCGGACGCATCATGGTCCCCACCGAGCCGGTAACGGAGATTCGCAATGGCAAGAAGTACACCATTGAGCGGGTTTTTCTGCCTGGCTACGTGCTGATCGAGATGGACCTCGACAATGAGATCTGGCACCTGGTGAAGAACACGCCGCGCGTGACGGGATTTCTGGGCACGGGCGAAAAGCCGGTGGCGCTGACCGAAGAAGAGATCAGCTCCATCATTTTCCGTTCCGATGTGTCGAAGGACAAGCCTCGGATGAAGGTGAAGTTTGAAAAGAACGAGTCGGTCAAGATCACCGAAGGGCCGTTCGCCAACTTCAACGGTGTGGTGGATGAAGTGAACGAGGACCGCGAGACGTTGAAGGTGATGGTGACGATCTTCGGGCGCTCGACGCCGGTGGAATTGGAATTCAGCAAGGTTGAAAAGATCGTTTGAAGCAGCCATTTAAGGGAAAACAGAAATGCCTCCAGTTAAAAAAGTACAGACACAAGTCAAGTTGCAGATCATAGCCGCCAAGGCCACGCCAGCGCCTCCCGTGGGTCCGGCCCTGGGCCAGGCGCAGGTCAACATTATGGAGTTCTGCAAGCAGTTCAACGCGCGCACGCAGACCCCCGACATGGCTGGACTGACCATCCCGGTCGTCATCACCGTCTATACGGACCGTAGCTTCACGTTCATCACCAAGACACCCCCGGCGGCCGTGTTGCTCAAGAAGGCTGCGGCCGTCGCCAAAGGTTCCGGCACGCCCAATAAAGATAAAGTGGGCAAGGTGACGGAGAAGCAGGTGGCCGAGATCGCCAAGCAGAAGATGCCGGACTTGAATGCGGCCTCGGTGGAGTCGGCCATCCGGTCGATCAAGGGAACGGCGCGGTCGATGGGGATTGAAGTCGTTGCCTGACTCTGCTAGAGAGATTGGGTATGGACAAAACCATCCGCAAATACACCAGCTTCGATGAAATGAAGGCGGACGAGTACCGCTATTGGCAGAGCCGTCCGGTGCATGAGCGTGTCGATGCCGTTTCCGAGCTCACCCAGGAACAGTATGCGATGAAGGGCGCGGTTGCCGATGTACCCAGACTTCAAAGAACTCTTGTCCGTTTTGAACGCGCACCGGGTTAAATACCTAATCGTGGGAGCCTATGCGGTCTCCATTCACGCGCAGCCACGGGCAACCTTGATGCGGCATGGCAGCGCCGGGTGGAGGATGTTGTTGACCCAGCCAGCGGATTGAAAGCCCACTTTATTTCTCGCGAAGACCTGATTGCAGCAAAACTGGCGTCGGGCCGCACGCAAGACCTCGCAGATGTTGAGGCGATCCGCAAGGCAGCAGAGAGTGAGCGGCGCTGACTGGGATCGGATGTGCCCGCGCCGAGGCGGGAGTTTTGAGCGGGTTCAGCGGAGATCGCCCCACTCAAGCCAACGAGGACTTGAATGGGCCACCCGTCAAATTGATGGAGCCGAAGTCGACTCTGGGTGGACTCATCCGCGCGGCGTGAGAAGATGGGTGCGTTATGATATCTGCCTATATTGTTGCATTCGTCGGAGACCCGCTGATGGGCGTATTGGGTTTCCTAATGTTTCGCTACCCGCAGGCATGGGCCAAAATGAATGCACGTCTCTCTCACAAGGAGCTTCACGAGTTCGATTCCCCGAAACAACTGGCGTCTACTAGACGGCTTGGAATCTTACTACTGATCCTCGCTGCATTCTCATTGTTGAGTTTGCTCGCCACAAATGTCCTTGTCCCGTTGAAATGACATTCAGAGCCGCACCGCCCCTGTGGATTCAAAATGACCCACTTCCCAGACATCATGCGAGTTGCATTTCCGAGGTATTTCCAGCATAATAAGTGAGTGCGCCTGAACGGGCGTACACCATACCACGGCCGGACGGCCGCTCCGAGCAATGCCGTAACAAGCAGTTGAATACCAGCAACACGGGGCGGTTCAGCGGAAACAAGCGCTGCATAAGGTCCGCGCGGTGGGAGACAGAGGAAGCGATGTCGAGAAAATCTGGAAAGAACATAGAGAAGGCGCGCGCCGCTGTGGAAGTGCGTCCCTATTCTTTGACCGAAGCGGTTCCGCTTCTCCAAAAGGTCAAGTACGCCAAGTTCGATGAAACGGTGGAGATTACGCTGCGTCTCGGCGTCGATCCAAAACATGCCGACCAGATGGTGCGCGGCACGGTCGTGTTGCCGCATGGCCTGGGAAAGACCAAGCGGGTCGCGGTGATCGCCTCTGGCGAAAAAGTCCGCGAGGCGGAAGCGGCGGGCGCGGAGTTTGTCGGCGGCGACGATCTGGTGGAAAGAATCCAGAAAGAAGGGTGGACGGATTTCGACGCCCTGATTGCGACGCCGGACATGATGAAGTCGGTGGGACGGCTGGGTAAGGTGCTGGGTCCGCGCGGCCTGATGCCCAATCCGAAGACGGGCACGGTGACGACGGACGTGGCGGCGGCAGTAAAGGAAATCAAGGCCGGTAAGATCGAGTTCCGCACGGACAAGACGGCGTTGGTGCATGTCCCGGTTGGGAAGCTGTCTTTCTCCGCCGACAAGCTGGTGGAGAATGCGACGACGGTGATTACCAGCGTGGTGAAGGCGAAGCCTTCCGCGGCCAAAGGCAAGTTTGTAAAGGGCATTACGCTGAGTTCGACCATGGGGCCGGGGATTGCGCTGGACCAGGCGGTCGTGGACGCGGCAGGCAAGGCGTAGCTTAAGGGTTTGTTGGAAGATGCAACTGCGCTGCTGTCTGGAGCAATCTGGCTCGATGGCGCGAATGAGGACAATAGAAATGGCATTGACAAGGGCCAAAAAAGCGGAGCAGGTGCAGCAGTTGGCGGCGGAGTTGGCGGAATCGACCACTGCAATTGTGGGCACGTTTCAAAAGCTGACGGTCTCCCAGGATTTTGCTCTCCGTACCGTGGTGCGGAACGCGGGCGGCAAGTATCGCGTGCTGAAGAACAAGCTGGCATCGCGCGCCGCGCAGGGGACCAAGGTGGAGGCCGCATTGCAGGGTCTCAAGGGCGTATCGTCGGTGGCCTACAGCAGCGGCGATCCGGTGGCCCTGGCCAAGGCACTATCGGCGTGGGTCAAGGAGAATGCGGAATTTTCCTTCAAGCTGGCGATTGTCGATGGCAAGGTCTTGTCGGTACAAGAAATCCAACAGTTGGCCACCATGCCGGGACGGGAAGAGCTGTACTCGAAGCTGCTGTTCCTGATCAACGCTCCGGCGCAAAGGCTGGCCACAGTGATGAATGCGACGGGGCGCGATCTGGCTGTGGTGTTGAACCAGGCCGTCGAGCAGAAAAAATTTACGGAAGCGGCTGCCTCGTAGGCCGCGCGGCATCAAGATTCGCTGCATTCGCGCTGGTGTGCTGTCTGGGCACAACGGAAACCGCGCGAGCAGCAATCGGAACATGCAGGACGTTCCGAAGGTAATACACAGTTTTGCACTCGGATATGGAGAATGGACATGGCGGATTTACAGCAGATTGAAGAGCAGATCGTTGGGTTGACCTTGCTGGACGCGGCGGCCCTGGTGAAGAAGCTGGAAGAGCGGCTGGGTGTTTCGGCAGCGGCAGCGGCGCCGGTCATGGTGGCCGGTGGCGGCGCAGGCGCAGCCACGGCGGCAGCCGAAGAGCAGACGGAATTCACCGTCATTCTAAAGGATGCCGGAACCAACAAGATCAACACCATCAAAGTGGTGCGGGAGGTGACTGCGCTGGGCCTGAAGGAAGCCAAGGACCTGGTGGATGGCGCTCCCAAGACGGTGAAGGAAGGCGTCAACAAAGAAGAGGCGGAGGCAATCAAGAAGAAGTTTGCAGATGCTGGCGCTGCTGTCGATATCAAGTAGTGATGTTGCTTGCGGGGCGAATTTGCGCTATTCTTGTATTCAGTGAGCAGTTCGCCCGCATGCCCTCTCTGATTCGTTGATCCGTGGGGTTCATGCTTGCCAAGTTAGTACTTGGCAGTATATGTCTCACCGATCCATTGAAAGCGCTGGATAACTCTCAGCGCAGGCGGAACCAAAACCCATCTATTTGAACAGTGCACAATCCGGTTGTGGCGCTCGCGGGGCATGTTGTCTCTCGCGGGCGGTTTGCTGTGTCTGAATCGTGGGGTTTCGATTCTGTATGGCGAAGCAAGAGCGCCCAGGTTAAAGAATCGGCAACAAGCCAGAGTAGCCAGTTAAAGTCGACGCGAACAGCGAAGAGAACCATCGAAGCAAGATCATCGAAGCAAAGAAACCGAAATGGGCGCGCGCCCTCTGTGGATGGACCGGAGCGCCGCCTGACCAACTGCCCGGGTTGCCGCCGGGAGTGGGCCGCGAAGGCAAATCAGCCAGGAGTGAAGCATGCCAAACGAGAACCGCGCGATCCGTAGCCGACTCGATTTCTCCAAAATTCCCACCGAAATCCAGATTCCCAACCTTATTGAGGTACAACGCCGTTCGTACGAGCGCTTCCTGCAGATGGACAAACTGCCGACCGAGCGCGACGATCTCGGCCTGCAATCCGTATTTGCATCCGTGTTTCCGATCACCGATTTCCGCAATCTCTCGGAGTTGGAGTTTGTCGATTTCGCCATTGGCAACTGGGAGTGTAAGTGCGGCCATTTGAAGGGGCTGCATCACCTGCGCACCACTTGCGTGAACTGCGGCAACATGGTGATTACCGACCCATTTCATCCGGGCGATGTGCTGTGCCAGAAGTGCGGCACGTACAACAAAAACACGCCGGACTTCTGCAACAAGTGCGGCGACCCAGTCGGTTTGCAGTTGAAGTATGACCAGAGCGAATGTGAAGAGCGCAGCATGACGTATTCCGCGCCGCTCAAGGTCACGATCCGGCTGAAAATTTACGACAAAGATCCGGAGACGGGCGTCAAGACCATCCGCGACATGAAAGAGCAGGAGGTCTTTTTCGGCGACATTCCGTTGATGACCAAGAACGGGACCTTCCTGGTGAACGGGACCGAGCGCGTCATCGTCAGCCAACTACATCGCTCGCCCGGCGTCTTCTTTGAGACGGCCAACAACCGCACCTATTTTCTGGGCAAGATCATCCCTTATCGCGGGTCGTGGGTGGAGTTTGAGTACGACCAGAAGAACACGCTCTATGTCCGCATCGACCGCAAGCGCAAGTTCCTCGGCACGGTCTTTTTGCGCGCGCTGGGATTGAAGTCCGACGAAGAGATTTTGAAGAACTTCTACACCGTGGACACGATTGCGGTGAAGGGTGGCAAGCTCTTCTGGACGCTGAATCATGAAGCGGAAAAGGTCACGCATCTGCTGGGCGTCAAGCCAGCGCATGCTGTGACGGTCAAGGGCGAGGAGATTGCCCACGCTGGCCGCAAGATTACCGCCAGCATTTTGAAAGCGCTCCGCGCGGCCAAGATCGGCGAAGTCGAGATTGAAGACGCGGAGCTCGATGGGGCGATGACAGCGGCGGACGTCGTCGATACGACGACGGGCGACCTATTACTGGAAGCGAACCAGGAACTGACCAAAGAAAAGCTGGTGCAGATTCTCGAAAGCGGCGTGACTTCGGTCGAGATTTTCCTGCCGGAACGCGACGATGTGGGCAACGTGATTTCGCACACGCTGCGCCGCGACACGGTGCACAAGCCGGAAGAAGCTCTGATTGAGATTTACCGCAAGCTGCGTCCCGGCGATCCGCCGACCCTGGACACGGCGACGGCCTTGTTTGAAGGCATGTTCTTCGATGCGCGCAAGTACGATTTCTCGCGGGTGGGACGCCTGAAATTCAACATCAAGCTCTACGACAATCAGGATGCGACACCGCTCGACCGCCGCACGCTGACGCCGGACGATTTTTATTCCACGATCCGCTACCTGCTGAAACTGCGCAAGAACATCGGCAGCGTGGATGACATCGACCATCTTGGCAACCGCCGCGTGCGCGCGGTGGGCGAGCTGATGGAGAACCAGTTCCGCATCGGCCTGGTCCGCATGGAGCGCGCCATCAAGGAAAAGATGAGCGTGTATCCCGACATGTCGACGGCGATGCCGCATGACCTGATTAACGCCAAGCCGGTGATGGCGGCGATCCGCGAATTCTTCGGCAGCAGCCAGTTGTCGCAGTTCATGGACCAGACCAACCCGCTGTCGGAGATCACCCACAAGCGGCGTCTGTCGGCGCTTGGGCCAGGCGGTTTGAGCCGCGAGCGCGCTGGCTTTGAAGTGCGCGACGTGCATCCGACGCACTACGGCCGCATCTGTCCGATTGAAACTCCGGAAGGCCCGAACATCGGCCTGATTTCGTCGCTCTCCTGCTTTGCGCGGATCAATGAGTATGGCTTTATCGAGTCGCCATACCGCCGCGTGCGCGACGGTCTGCTGCTCGATTTTGTGCAGGTGATCAATGCCGGAGACAGCGGACTGCGCGTGGGCGACCATCTGGAAAAGCCGGACGCCATCAAGCGCAATCATCAGCTTGTCAAAGAAAAGAAGCGGCCCATGGAGTACGAGCCGTTCAGCTTCTATTTGTCCGCGTGGGAAGAAGATCGTTACACCATCGCGCAGGCCAACGTCGAACTTGACGAAAAGGGCAGCATCAAGCGCGAGCTGGTCACGGCGCGGCGTCAGGGTAACTTCGTCCTGGTGAATCGCGGAGAAGTGACCTACGTGGACGTCAGCCCGAAGCAGTTGGTTTCGGTCGCGGCCTCGCTGGTCCCGTTCCTCGAACATGATGACGCGAACCGCGCGCTGATGGGCGCCAACATGCAGCGCCAGTCGGTGCCGCTGTTGATCTCGGAAGCGCCGTTCGTCGGCACAGGGATGGAAGGCGTGACCGCGCGCGACTCCGGCGCTGTGGTGCTGGCGCGCCGTCATGGCATCATCGATTCGGTCGATTCCGAACGCATCATCGTGCGTGTCGAGGGCGAACATCACCCGACGCAGTTGTCGCGCGAAGTTGGCTCGGACATTTATCAGCTTACGAAGTTCAAGCGCTCCAACCAGAACACCTGCATCAACCAGAAGCCGATCGTCCGTCAGGGCGACCGGGTGCTGAAGGGCCAGGTGATCGCAGACGGACCCTGCACGGAGCAGGGCGAGTTGGGACTGGGACGCAACGTGCTGGTGGCCTTCATGTCCTGGCGCGGCTACAACTTTGAGGACGCCATCCTCATCAGCGAAAAGCTGGTGCGGGAGGACTATTACACTTCGCTGCATATTGAGGAGTATGAGATTGAAGCGCGGGACACGAAGCTGGGTCCAGAAGAAATCACGCGCGACATTCCCAACGTTTCCGAGTCTGCGCTGCGCGATCTCGACGAGAGCGGCATCATCCGCATCGGCGCCAAGGTCAAGCACAACGACATTCTGGTCGGCAAGGTGACGCCGAAGGGCGAAACGCAGTTGACGCCGGAAGAAAAACTGTTGCGTGCCATCTTCGGAGAAAAAGCCGGCGACGTGCGCGATGCATCTTTGACGTGCCCTCCGGGTGTCGAAGGGACCATCGTCGATGTGCGCATCTTCTCCCGCAAGGGCCAGGAAAAGGACGAGCGCGCCAAGCTGATTGAAGCCGACCAGATCGCGAAGCTCGAAAAGAACCTGGAAGATGAGATTCGTATTCTGACCGATGAGCGTTTGAAGCGCCTGGAATCGATCCTTGGCGCGAAGGAAGTGCTCGCCGACCTGCACGATGAGCGCACCAACAAGCGCCTGCTGGCGAAGGGCGCCATCCTCGACCGCGAAACGATCGAGCTGATTTCGACGCGCAATTTGAAGCGCATTCGCTACGCGGACAAAGACCCGCGCGTGAATGAGCAGATCGATGAAATCGAAGAGATGACCTCGCGCCAGATCGATGTGCTGCGCAAGATCACCAACGACAAAATCGGCAAGCTGCAGAAGGGCGACGAACTTGCGCCTGGTGTCATCAAGCAGGTGAAGGTCTACATCGCCATGAAGCGCAAGCTGTCGGTCGGCGACAAGATGGCTGGCCGCCACGGCAACAAGGGTGTCATCTCGCGCATTCTGCCAGAGGAAGACATGCCGTATCTGCCCGACGGAACGCCCGCGGACATTGTGTTGAACCCGCTCGGCGTGCCTTCGCGTATGAACGTCGGCCAGATCCTCGAGACGCATCTTGGATGGGCCGCGCATGAACTGGGCAAGCAGATTGGCGAGCTGGTGGAGAAGAACCAGAAAGCCAACGAAGTGCGCAATCTGATGGAAGAACGCTTCGGCGGCACGGCGCTGCTGCGGCAACTGCTCGATCTCGATGACGAGAAACTACTCCAGGTGGCGCGCGGCATGAAGCGCGGCATCTGGTTCGGGACCGCAGTGTTCGACGGCGCGAAAGAGGAAGAGATCAAGGCATTGCTGGCCGCCGCGAACCTTCCCTCTTCCGGCAAGATTTACCTGTACGACGGCATGACGGGCGAGCGGTTTGAGCAGCCCGTTACGGTCGGCTACATGTATATGTTGAAGCTGTCGCACCTGGTCGACGACAAGATTCACGCGCGTTCGATCGGGCCGTATTCGCTGATTACTCAGCAGCCGCTGGGTGGCAAGGCGCAGTTTGGCGGGCAGCGCTTCGGCGAGATGGAAGTGTGGGCGCTCGAAGCATACGGCGCGGCATACATCCTGCAGGAGTTGCTGACGGCGAAGTCCGATGATGTGTATGGCCGCACCAAGATTTACGAGGCCATCGTGAAGGGCGAAGCTGCGATTGAGCCGGGCGTACCGGAGTCCTTCAACGTGCTGGTGCGCGAGTTGCAGGCGCTGTGTCTCGATGTCGAGCTCATCAAGCAGGCGGAGAACAAGAAAGTTCCGCTACCCACGGTCGCTGCCGCGGATTAAATCAACCGAATCTTCAAGGTGCTGCGAAGTTAATTCGAGTACCTTGAAAAAGATATACGAAGCCAGTTTTTAAGAGACACGACCGCCGTCCACATAAGCCAACGCGCTCCCGGGACGGACTGGCGGCCGGAATGATGGAAATCCTGGGAACGCGAGAGCCGGTTCTGCCGCATGTTTTACAGTGCAGTTGTGATCGGTCATGGAGGTCGTCTTGTTCCGCTCTAATCCATTCGAGCTCAGCAATCCTATTTCGGACTTCGATGCCATTCGCATCAGCCTCGCCTCGCCGGAGAAGATCCGCAGTTGGTCTCACGGAGAAGTGACCAAGCCGGAGACGATCAACTATCGCACCTTCAAGCCGGAGCGCGATGGTCTTTTCTGCGCGCGCATCTTCGGCCCCATCACCGACTGGGAGTGCCTCTGCGGCAAGTACAAGCGCATGAAGCATCGCGGAGTGATCTGCGATAAATGCGGTGTGGAGGTCACTCTGTCTCGCGTGCGTCGCGAGCGCCTCGGCCACATCGAGCTGGCCTCGCCGTGTTCGCATGTCTGGTTCTTCAAGGGGCTGCCGTCGCGGATCGGCCACCTGCTCGACATCTCTCTGCGTGAGTTGGAAAGCGTGCTCTATTTCGAGAGCTATGTCGTCATCGATCCAGGCGACGCGCCGGTGAAGGAACGTGAAATCATCAAGGACGAGACGCGCTATCGCGAACTCGACCAGCAGAACCGTCCTTCGGGCTTCAAGGCCATGATGGGCGCGGAAGCGATTAAAGAACTGTTGAAGCGCGTGGACATCGAGACGCTCTCGGTCGAACTTCGCGAGCGCATGAAGGTGGAAACCTCGCTCCAGAAGCGGCTGAAATACGCCAAGCGCCTGAAAGTCGTCGAGGCGTTCCGCAAGTCCGGCAACAAGCCGCAGTGGATGATCCTCGATGTTGTGCCGGTCATTCCGCCGGAGTTGCGCCCCTTGGTGCCGCTCGATGGCGGACGTTTTGCGACCTCGGATTTGAACGACCTGTATCGCCGCGTCATCAATCGCAACAACCGGTTGAAGAAGCTGATGGATCTGCACGCGCCGGAAGTGATCGTGCGCAATGAGAAGCGCATGCTGCAGGAGGCCGTCGATGCGCTGTTCGACAATGGTCGTCGCGGTCGCGTGCTGCGCGGCGCAAACAATCGTCCGCTCAAATCGCTCTCCGACACGCTCAAGGGCAAGCAGGGCCGCTTCCGCCAGAACCTTCTTGGCAAGCGCGTCGATTACTCGGGCCGCTCCGTGATTGTTGTCGGACCGGAATTGAAGTTGCATCAATGCGGTCTGCCGAAGAAAATGGCGCTCGAACTGTTCAAGCCCTTTATCTATCACCGCCTGGAACAGATCGGCCATTGCACCACAATCAAGCAGGCGAAGGAACTCGTCGAGTTGCAGGACCCGATCGTGTGGGACGTACTGGAAGAGGTCATCAAAGACCATCCGGTATTGCTGAACCGCGCGCCAACGCTGCACCGTCTCGGCATCCAGGCATTTGAGCCGGTGCTGGTGGAAGGCAAGGCGATCAAGATCCATCCGCTCGTCTGCACCGCCTTTAACGCGGACTTCGACGGCGACCAGATGGCCGTGCACATTCCTCTGTCGCCGGAGGCGCAGGTGGAAGCCAGCGTGTTGATGCTGGCCTCGCACAATATCCTGTCGCCCGCATCGGGCCAGCCCATCACTGTGCCGACGCAGGACATGGTCCTCGGTATTTATTACCTGACCAAGTCGCATGTCGGGACGAAGGGTGAAGGCCGCGTCTTCGCCAACACAGACGAGGTACTGCTGGCGCTCGAAGCCGGCGAGGTCGAAACGCTCAGTCCTATCCGTCTGCGCTATACCGGCGCGGTGCTCGATATGTCGACCGCGTATGACGATCAGGACCTGCTGCACACCGAACCGGTGCAATACACGAACCAGTACCTTTCCACCACGGTGGGCCGCGTGATTCTGAACGATGCCTTCCCAGAAGGAATGCCGTTCGTCAACGGCCTGTTGAAGAAGAAAGGCATTGGTCAGGTGGTCAGCTATTCCTATCTGAACCTGGGCCTTGAAGTCACGGTGAAGATGCTGGACCGCATCAAGGACATGGGGTTTAAATACGCCACGCGCAGCGGCCTGTCTGTTGGCTTCGACGACATGGTGATTCCAGAGACCAAGTACAAGCTGGTCAGCGATGCCGAGAAGCAGGTCGTCAGCGTGCAACAGCAGTATCTCGATGGCGCGATCACCAACGGCGAGCGCAATAACAAAGTCATCCAGCTCTGGTCGTCTGTGACCGAGCAGGTCGCCGATGAGATGTTCAACAACATGAAGGCCGCGGACAAAGCCGGCGCCATGAATCCGATCTACATCATGGCGGACTCCGGCGCGCGCGGTTCCAAGCAGCAGATTCGCCAGCTTTCCGGCATGCGTGGACTGATGGCCAAGCCGTCGGGAGAAATCATCGAAACGCCGATCACGGCCAACTTCCGTGAAGGGTTGACGGTGCTGCAATACTTCATCTCGACGCATGGCGCGCGCAAGGGCTTGGCGGACACGGCGTTGAAGACCGCCGACTCCGGCTACCTGACCCGCCGTCTGGTCGATGTGGCGCAAGACGTCATCATCAGCGATTACAACTGCGGCACGGCGGAAGGCATTTATGTCGGCCACATCATTGAAGCGGGTGAAGTCATCGAGCCGTTGCGCGACCGTATTATTGGCCGCGTTTCGCTGGAGAAGTTGAAAGACTTTGAAGGCAATGTACTCGTCGAGGTCAACCAGGAGATCGATGAAGACATGGCCATCGCAATTCAGGCCGCCGGCATCGAGCGCGTCAAGATTCGCTCCGTGCTGACCTGCGAATCGAAGCGCGGCGTCTGCATCCTGTGCTATGGACGCAACCTGGCTTCGGGCCGTCTGGTCGAGATGGGCGAAGCGGTCGGCGTCATCGCCGCGCAGTCCATTGGCGAGCCGGGCACGCAACTTACCATGCGCACGTTCCACATCGGCGGCGCGGCCTCCCGCGTTTCCGACCAGTCGCGGCTGGAAGCGAAAAATGCAGGTACGGTGCGCTTCCTGAACCTGGTCACCGTCCGCTCGAAGCTGGGCGATCTGGTGGCGATGAATCGTTCCGGCGTGGTCGTTGTCGTTGACGAGCGTGGCCGTGAAAAAGAGCGCTACACGCTGGTCTATGGCGCCAAATTGAAGGTGGAAGAAGGCGCGCAGGTCACACAGGGCCAGACGCTCGGCGAGTGGGACCCGTATACCTTCGCCATCCTGACGGAAGTTGGCGGCACGGTGCACTTCCACGATCTTCACGAAGGCACTACGCTGAACGAAGAAGTGGATGAAGTCACCGGGTTGTCGCGTCTGGTGGTTGCGGAATCGTCGGATGAGAAGCGCCAGCCCGCCATCATGATTAAGAATGCAAAGGGCGCGACGAAGCGCTATCTGCTTCCGAGCCGCGCGCACTTGATGGTCCAGAACG